>CAZVDO010000004.1:6202-14190 GCA_964625345.1 uncultured Anaerolinea sp.
TCCGCGCGTCGGCGAGGGCCTGGGCTCGCAGGGAGGTCGCCACGTAGGCGTACGCTCCCAGGCCGAGGCTCGCCGACGTGAGGACGACGAGGCCGACGACCACGAACAGGATGCGGCCGCGGATCCCGCTCATCCGGGGAACCTGGCCGCCCGATAGCCGCTGCCGCGGACGGTCTGGATCAGCTCCGGGTGCGCGGGGTCGGGCTCGATCTTTGCGCGGAGCCGCTGGACGGCCACGTCCACGAGGCGGGAGTCCCCGAGGTAGTCGTAGCCCCAGACCCGGTCGAGCAACTGGTCCCGGCTCAGCACCTGTCCCGCGTGACGCGCGAGTTCCACGAGGAGCCGGAACTCGGTGTGGCTCACGGCGATCACCGCGTCCCCACGGGTCACGACATGGCCCTCGAGGTCGATGGAGACCGGCCCGAGGGTCAAGGTGGACCCACCAGCCTCGTGGCTTCCGGTACGACGGAGCGCGACGCGGAGTCGTGCCAGCAGCTCGGCCAGTTCGAAGGGCTTGCGGACGTAGTCGTCAGCACCCGCCTCGAGGCCGGCGACCACGTCCAGCGCCTCGACCCGGGCCGTCAGCATGATCACCGGGACGGCGGATTCCGCACGGATCGTGCGGCACACGGTCAGCCCGTCGAGGCCCGGCAGCATGATGTCGAGGACCACGGCGTCGGGATGGCCGGCGCGGAAGCGGTCCAGGGCCTCGAGCCCGGTCGAGGCGGTCTCGACGTCGTAGCCCGCAGCCCGGAGGCCGGCGGCCGTGAGCTCCCGGATGGAAGGATCGTCCTCCACGAGGAGGATCCGAGCGAGCCGGCTGAGCGCGGGGTCCGTCATCACGTCGAGCATAGGACGCGCCACGGACCGGTTCGCGTGCCTGAGGTCACATTCCGGTTACAGGTCGAGCTCGGCACGCCGCCCCGGCAGGCCTCGCTCGAGGGTCCCGGCCCGGATTCGGGGGGCAACCCGGGTATGATGCCGGGCGTGACCACCGATTCGAAGGTCCGCCCCTGGTCCGGAGACCGCGGCCCCGCCGGCTGGGGTCTCGGCGACGGGCAGGCGATCCCGTGGGAGTACGCCCCGGCCCCCGAGGCCCGTGACATCGTCGCGCTCCGCGAGCGCTACGGCCTGTTCATCAACGGCCGCGAGGTCGCGGCCTCGGACGGGGCCACGTTCACATCCGTGAACCCGGCCACCGAAGAGGCGATCGCGGAGGTCTCGCGGGCCACGACCGAGGACATCGACCGTGCCGTGCGCGCCGCGCGAACGGCCCAGCGGCGCCGCTGGGGCAACCTGCCCGGCCGGGAGCGGGCGAAGTACCTCTTCCGGATCGCTCGGATCCTCCAGGAGCGCAGCCGCGAGTTCGCCGTCCTGGAGACGATGGATTCGGGCAAGCCGATCAAGGAATCGCGGGACGTGGACGTCCCGCTCGCGGCAGCCCACTTCTGGTACTACGCCGGGTGGGCGGACAAGCTCGAGTACGCCTTCCCCGGTCGGGTGGCCCGGCCGCTCGGCGTGGCGGCCCAGGTCATCCCCTGGAACTTCCCGCTGCTGATGCTGGCCTGGAAGATCGCCCCGGCGCTCGCGGCGGGCAACACGGTCGTCCTGAAGCCCGCCTCCACGACGCCGCTGAGCGCGTTGCTCTTCGCCGATGTCTGCCGTCAGGCCGACCTGCCGCCCGGCGTGGTCAACATCGTGCCGGGGCCGGCGGCCATCGGGATGCACCTCGTGAGCCACCCGGGCGTCGACAAGGTGGCGTTCACCGGTTCGACCGGCGTCGGCAAGCTCATCGCCCAGGCCACGGCCGGCACGAACAAGGCCCTGACCCTGGAACTCGGCGGCAAGGCCGCGAACATCGTGTTCGAGGACGCCGCGCTGGACCAGGCGGTCGAGGGCATCGTCAACGGGATCTACTTCAACCAGGGCGAGGTGTGCTGCGCGGGGTCCCGCCTGCTCGCCCAGGAATCGATCGTCGAGCCGCTCGTCGAGAAGCTGAAGGACCGGCTGTCGACCATTCGCGTGGGCGACCCGCTCGACAAGAACACCGACGTGGGGGCCATCAACTCGCGCCAGCAGCTCGAGAAGATCACCGAGCTCGTTGCCGCCGGCGTGGCCGAGGGGGCCGAGCTCTACCAGCCGGCCTGCGACCTGCCGGAGCGCGGCTACTTCTTCCGTCCGACGCTCTTCACGAACGTCGCCCAGAGCCACCGGATCGCGAAGGAGGAGATCTTCGGGCCGGTGCTCTCCGTGCTCACGTTCCGGACGCCCGACGAAGCCGTCGAGAAGGCCAACAACACGCCCTACGGGCTGTCGGCCGGGGTGTGGACGGAGAAGGGAAGCCGGATCCTCTCGATGGTCCGGCGCATGAAGGCGGGCGTGGTCTGGGCCAACACCTTCAACCGGTTCGACCCGACGTCGCCGTTCGGCGGCTACAAGGAATCGGGCTACGGGCGCGAGGGTGGCATGCACGGGCTGCACGCGTACGTGCGGCTGGAGGATCGCTGATGGCCACGCCACGGAAGGCCACCACCGCCGTCGCGAAGCGCTCGACCGCGCAGCCGGCGGCGAGCCGGATCGAAGTGCGCAAGACCTACAAGCTCTACATCGGCGGCGCCTTCCCCCGGACCGAGAGCGGTCGGTCCTATCTCGTGTCCGCGGCCGACGGGACGCCCCTCGCCAACGCCTGCCGGGCGTCCCGCAAGGACCTCCGCGACGCCGTCCGGGCCGCCCGCAAGGCGTTTCCCGGCTGGGCCGATCGCACCGCCATGAACCGGGGCCAGGTGCTCTATCGCGTCGCCGAGCTGATGGAGGGGCGGAAAGACCAGTTCGTGGCCGAGGTCGCCCAGGCCGAGGGCCTTCGGGGTGAGCGGGCGCGCGCCGTCGTGGACCGGGCGATCGACCGATGGGTGTGGTACGCGGGCTGGGCCGACAAGATCGCGCAGGTCCTGGGGTCCTCGAACCCGGTCGCCGCGGACTACTTCAACTTCACGATCCCTGAACCGACCGGCGTTGTGGGGGTCGTGGCGCCGGAGTCGAGCTCGCTCCTCGGCCTGGTGTCGCGCCTCGCGCCGCCGCTCGTCGCCGGCAATGCCGTGGTCGTCCTGACCTCCGAGACCCGGCCGCTGCCGGCGATCACGTTGACCGAGGTTCTCGCCACGTCTGACGTGCCTGGCGGCGTCGTGAACGTCCTGACCGGGCACAAGCGCGAGCTCGTCCCGGTGCTGGCCGCCCACGTGGACGTGGATGCGCTCGACACGTGGGGGATCGCGGAGCCCGACCGCGCCGCCGCGGAGATCGCGGCCTCGGAGAGCGTCAAGCGGATCGCCCGCCGGCCCGCCGGCACCACCGACGCCCGCTTCGACTGGCTCGACGACCGGGCCGCGGAACGGCCCGAGTGGATCGCCGCCTATCTCGAGATGAAGACGGTCTGGCACCCCATCGGCGTCTGAGCCGGCGCTCACTCGGCGGCGGTCGGCGCGGCCGGGTTTCGCAGTGTTCAGGATTGACTGAAACTTCGACAACGGCGTAGCATCGGGGCATGACACCCGGAGAGAGCCGTTTCGTCGAGGAGATGGGCAGCTATCTCGGCGCGCTGGGCATGACGCCGATGGCCGGACGGATGTGGGGCTGGCTCCTGATCTGCGACCCGCCCGAGCAGACCGCCGCAGACATGGCGGATGCGCTCCAAGCCAGCCGTGGTGCCATCTCCGGCACCGCCCGGATCCTCGCGAGCGCGGGCATGATCCGTCGCACGACGCGCCGCGGCGACCGCCGGGAGTACTTCTCCGCGCCCCCGGAAGCGCTGGAATCGCTCCTCCGGAATGGCGGCCGGATCTACACCGAGCTGGGCCGGATCATGGATCACGGCCTCACGACGATCGCGGACCGGCCACCGGAGGCACGCGAGCGCCTCGAGGAGATGCGGGACGTCCTGGCGTTCATCGCACAGGAGATCCCACGACTCGTTGATCGCTTCTTCCGCGAACGATCGATGAGCCGAACCGCGATCGGGGGCGTGCCACCGCCGGGCGGAGATCCCGAACCCGTGGGCGCGCCGCGCGCCTGACCTGTCCACCCGTCCCTGCCCCGCGACCCGGCGTCCCGGCGGCCCCAGCAAGTGAGCACCACATGACCGCGACCATCCAGACCGAACGCCTGACCAAGTCCTACGGCGTGCACCGGGGCATCGTGGACGTCGATCTCGAAGTCGATGAGGGCGAGGTGTTTGGCTTCCTCGGCCCGAACGGGGCCGGCAAGACGACCACCATCCGGATCCTCCTCGACCTGATTCGGCCGAGCTCGGGCGTGGCCCGGGTCTTCGGCACGGTGACCTCCGAGGATCCGGTGTCCATCCATCGACGGATCGGCTACCTGCCCGGCGAGTTCACGCTGTACGACCGGCTCACCGGCGCGGAGACCATCGAGTACTTCGCAAACCTGCGTGGCGGCCTGGACAAGGCCTACAGCGCCACGCTCGTCGAGCGCCTCGGCCTCGACCCGTCACGGCGCTTCCGGGAGTACTCGAAGGGCAACAAGCAGAAAGTCGGGCTCATCTGCGCGCTCCAGCACCGGCCCGACCTGCTGATCCTCGACGAGCCGACGGCGGGCCTCGATCCCCTCGTCCAGCAGACCTTCAACGAGCTCCTGTTCGAGGCCAAGGCAGAGGGACGGACCGTGTTCCTCTCGTCGCACATCATCAGCGAGGTCGAGCGGACCTGCGACCGCGTGGCGATCATCCGCGAGGGCCGCATCGTCCGGCAGGACACGGTCGACGCCCTGCGCGACATCGCGGCCCACGAGGTGGAGCTGCGGTTCGCCGAGCCGGCAGACCCCGCCCCGTTCGCGGCGGTGGCCGGTGTCAGCAACCTCACCGTCGAGGGCAACGCGCTCCGCATGCTCGTGAGCGGGCCGATCGCACCGGTCGTGCGCCTCGCGGCGCAGGGTTCGCTCGTCGACTTCGTCAGCCGCGAGCCGTCGCTCGAGGAGATCTTCCTGGCCGAGTACGGTAACCACGCTACCGGGGCCGCGTCATGAGCGCTCCCGTTGCGGGGACCGCGGCGTCGCGGTCCGACGCGCTCGTCCGCCCGTCCCTGCCGTCCCGGGTCATGGGCCTGGGGTCGGTGTTCGGCAAGGCCCTTCGGGACAGCCGGCGGACTGCCATCGCGCTCGGCGTCCTGTACGCGATCATCGTGCTCGCCACGGCCGGCCAGATCCTCGGCGAGTTCAACACGCCCGAGAAGCGCCAGGTGATGGCGGCCCAGCTCACCTCGCTGCCGGCGGTCTTCCAGGGCATGCTCGGCACGCCGATCGGCATCGAGCACCTCGGCGGCTTCCTGTCCTGGCGTGTCCTCAACTTCGTGCCGGTCCTGTACGGGATCTGGGCCGTCGTCGCCCTGGGCGGCACGCTGTCCGGCGAATTGGCCCGCGGCAGCATGGATATGGTCGCCGCCACGGCACTCGTGCGGCGGCGCGTGGCGGTCGAGAAGGCGGCGGCCTACCTCGTCGCCCTCGCGGCGACGGTGACGATCATCGGCATCGCGACGTATGCGGCCGGTACCGCACTCGCATCGCTGCCCGGGGACGCCGTGTCCGCGGACGCCGTCGCGGGCCACATGGCCTGGCTGTTCCTCATGATCCTGGTCCCGGGAGCCGTGGCTTTCGCGGCCGCGCCCTTCCTGGGACGCGGCGGCGGCGTGGGGCTGGGAGCCATCACGCTGTTCGGCAGCTTCGTCATCGGGTCCTACGCCTCGACCGTCCCGGTCTTCGAGACGATCAAGGGCGTCTCCTACTTCCAGCTCACCGATGGGCATCGGCCCCTGGCCGGCGTCTCGGACTGGGGTTCGGTCGGGATCCTGGCGGCGGTGACGGCGGCGCTGCTGGTCTTCGGCGTTGAAGCGTTCGCGCGGCGCGACCTGCTCGTTCCGGGCGGGAGCCGGATCCGCATGCCACGGATGTGGGTCTGGGTGCGCGGACCCTTCACGCGCGGGCTCGGCGAGCGTCTTCCGGCGGCGTTGGCATGGGGCGCGGTGCTCGGTCTCTACGGCCTGGTCATCGCCAGCTCGTCCGACGAGTTCGTCCGCACCATGGCCAACATCCCGGAGATCGTCCGCATCGTGCAGCAGCTCTTCCCGAACGCCGACATCCTGTCCACCGCCGGGTTCCTCCAGCTGGCCTTCTACCAGGAGGCGATCATCATCATCGGGCTGGCCACGGCGGCCTTCGTGGGCGGCTGGGCATCCGATGAATCGGATCGGCGGCTCGAGGTCGTCCTGGGTGCCCCGATCGGGCGCGTGGCGTGGACGCTCCGGAGCGCCGCGGGCGTGATGGGCGCCATCGTCGTGTCGATCGCGGTGCTCGACCTGGCCGTGGTGATCGGCGTGTCCCTGCAGGGCGACCCGGCCGGCCAGATCGCCGTCGGGGTGGCGGTGCTGGGCCTCTACGGGATGGCGCTCGCCGGCATCGGGCTTGCCGTGGGCGGCCTCATCCGGCCGTCGCTGGCCGGTCCGGTGACGCTCGCCGTTGGACTGGGGTTCTACCTCCTCGACGTGATCGGGCAGATCCTCAAGCTCCCGGACGCGGTGCTGGACATCGCGCTCAACCGGCATCTCGGCCAACCCATCGTGGGCGACTTCGACTGGCCCGGGATGGCCCTGTGCGCGGCGGTCGCCCTCGGGGGCGTGGCGCTCTGCGCGATCGGGATGCAGCGGCGGGACCTGGGGCGCTGACGGTTCGCGCGGCCGGCGATCACCGGTCGCGACGGGCAGGCCCCGACCCGCTGTCGGCCGACCGCTAGACTCCGGCGGTGTCGCCCCTCGCCATCGCCCTCGTGGCCGTCGCCGCCGTGCTCCACGCGGGCTGGAACGTCCTGCTCAAGACATCGGGCGACCCGTTGCGAACCGCGGTCCGGCTGCAGGCCATCGGAACCGCCGTGCTGGTGCCGGTCGGGGTGATCGCCTGGTTCGCGACCGGCCGTCCGGGCGTGGATCCACGCGGCGTCGGCCTGGCCCTCGTGTCGGGCGTGCTCGAGGCGGCCTACTTCGTGTGCCTCTCGGCGGCGTATGCGCGCGGTGGGCTCTCGCTCGTGTACCCACTCGCACGCGGGAGTGCCCCGCTCGTGGCGGTGGTGGTCGGGGTCGTCGTGCTCCACGAGCGCCTCGGGCCCCAGGCGGCGCTCGGCGTCGCCTGCCTGCTCGCCGGAATCCTCCTCGTCGCGCGTCCGTGGCGCGCCATCCGCGCCTCGGGCGCGGCCCAGCGGGGCGCCATCGGCTTCGCGCTCGCGACGGGGGCGACGATCGCCGCCTACTCTGCCGTCGACCGCGTTGCGGTCCGCCTCCTCGAGCCCTGGATCTACGGCGCCGTGCTCGCCGTGTTCGCGACGACGATCCTCGGGACGGTGGTGTCGGTCGGCCGGCGCCGCGGGTTCCTTGCCCCGGCTCCCGACGTGCGGCGCACGCCGCTCTGGCGCGATGGGATCGCCGGCGTGCTCTCACTCACGGCGTACCTCCTGATCCTGTTCGCCTACTCGATTGCGCCGCTGGCGACCGTCGCGCCGCTGCGCGAGGCGGGCATCGTGCTGGCAGCAGCCTGGGGCGCGCTCCGGCTCGGCGAATCGATCGGGCGGCGCGAGGCCGTCACGAGGATCGGCGCCGCGGCACTCGTGGTCCTCGGCGCGGTGATCCTCGCCCTCGCGCCGTAGGGATCAGCCGACGTCGCTCGCCTCCGCGGCGCGCGCCGGTCAGCCCGCGCCGGTCAGCCCGCGCGGGTCAGGCCGGCGGCGTCCCACGACCGAACAGGCGTCGCTGGCCGAACCGGCTGTTGACGAGGGCGACGCCACCGATCACGAGGCCGGTCCCGGCGAGGACCCGGGCGTCCACGGTCTCCTGGAACACGAGCGCGCCCGCCGCGATCCCGAAGATTGGCAGGAGGTAGGCGACGAGCGAGGTCCTCGTGGCGCCGATCCGTCCGAGGAGGCGGAAGTTCACGAG
>CAZVDO010000004.1:14290-75575 GCA_964625345.1 uncultured Anaerolinea sp.
CGGCGCCGATCCCATAGCTGGCGGTGGACCCGATGAGGGCCAGCTCGCCTTCGAGGCCGCTCTGGGTCAGGCCGGCGCCCAGGCCTCGGCTGACCAGGATGACGACGCCTGCGTAGCCCACCACGAGCCCGGCGAGCCGGTTGACCGTGATCGGCTCGTCGTGCAGGAAGAGGGCCGCGAACACGATCACGAACAACGGCACGGCGCTGTTGAGGATCGCAGCCAGCGCGGAGTCGACCGATCGCTCCGCCGTAGTGATGAGGAAGAACGGGATCACGATGTTGATGAGGGCCATCACGAGGAGGTGCCCGTAGATGCGCGGGTTGCGGGGCAGGGGCTCGCGGGCGATGGCGACCACGCTCGCGAGCACCGCCAGGCCGATGCCCAGCCGCGACGCGATGAGCGTGAAGGTCGGGAGCGTCTGGACGCCGATCTTGATGAAGACGTAGCTCGTGCCCCACATGAAGCCGAGGGCCACGAGCAGGAGCCAGTCGATCCGGGTGGGGCGCGCGATCATCGGCGCATCATAGCGACATTGGCCTAGTGCGTTGGGCCAAGTCCGAACACGCGCGGGCGGCTACGATGGGCGCTCGGCACGGAGGGCGGGATGCAGCGCTGGGGCGGGCGATTCACGGGCGAGACGGACGAGCGCGTGGTGGACTTCACGCGCTCGATCGAGATCGACGTGTTCCTCGCCGCCGAGGACCTCGCAGGCTCCATCGCGCACGTTCGCGGGCTTGGGCGCGCGGGGCTCCTCGGAGCCGGGGAGGTCGCCGCGCTGGTGGCCGGGCTCGAAGGCCTGGCCGCCGACCTGGAGGCCGGCCGCCTCGCATGGGACGATCGTCTCGAGGACGTCCACATGAACCTGGAGGCGGCGCTCGAGGCGAAGATCGGGCCGCTCGCCCGCAAGCTGCACACCGGTCGCTCGCGCAACGACCAGGTAGCCACGGACCTGCGGATGTGGACCCGCTCGGCCATCGACCGGCTGGACCTCGGGATCGTCGGTCTCGAGCGAGCGCTCGTGGGGCTGGCCGAGCGGGAGATCGACGCCGTCCTGCCGGGCACCACGCACATCCAGCCGGCCCAGCCGGTGCTCCTCGCGCACCACCTCCTTGCCTACGTGGAGATGCTGGAACGCGATCGCGGCCGCCTCGCCGACGCGCGGCGCCGGCTCAACGTCTCGCCCCTGGGGGCGGGGGCCCTCGCCGGCGCCGGGTACCCGCTCGACCGGGAGGCGACGGCGCACGAGCTCGGGTTCGACGGGGTGACCGCGAACTCGATGGATGCCGTGTCGGATCGCGACTTCGTGGTTGAGGTGCTCGCCGCGGTGGCGCTGACGATGGTCCACCTCTCCCGCTTCGCCGAGGAGCTCACCTGGTGGTCCAACCCGGCATTCGGGTTCGTGCGCGTGGCCGACGCGTTCTCGACGGGTTCGTCGATGATGCCGAACAAGCGCAATCCCGACCCTGCCGAGCTCATCCGCGCCCGTGCCGCCCGCGCGATCGGCGCCCTCACGGCGATGCTCACGATCCTCAAGGGCCTGCCCCTGGCCTACCAGCGCGACCTCCAGGATGACAAGCCACCGCTCTTCGGCGCCGTGGACACGCTTGGAGCCTCGCTCGGGGTCATGACCGGGCTCGTCGACACGCTGGCCGTGGATGCGACGCGGATGCGCGCCGCCGCCGACGAGGGGTTCACCACCGCCACGGCCGTGGCCGACGCGCTGGTCCGGCGCGGGCTGCCGTTCCGGAGTGCCCACCACGTCACCGGCGCCATCGTCGCGATGGTCGAAGCGCGTGGGGCGCGACTCCCGGATGTCACTGATGACGAGGTTCGTACCGCACTCGAGACCGTGGACGATGACGGCGTCGCGGACCTGCTTGCCGACCCGGGCATCGGCGCCCTCGTCCGCGGATCCGCGTCGGTTGAGGCGGCGGTCAGCGCCGCCGACGTGATCGGGGGCACGGCTCCGGGACGCGTCCGCGCAGCCCTCGCCGCGGCGCGGGCTCGCCTCGCCACCGCCTGACGCACTGCCGGACGGCGCCCTAGAGGCGCATGGGCCCGCCGGGAGGCCGCGCTCCACCTGCCGCACCGAGTCGTGGCGATCGGGAGGTCGTGCGCCAGGGGAGCGCTCGTCGCAGGCACCCGACCGCCGTAGGTACGTGGGATCGGGGATCGTCCATGCCCTGCGTTTAGGTCGTACGGGATTGCCCATGTCGGCAGAACGACCGATGCGTGCCCGGCTCCCTCGGGCGAGGGTAGGACCACGTTCGGACGGTCCGAACATCGATCACGAGGTCACGCATATGGCGAAGTTCATGGATGTCCACTCGGGGTTCGTGGGCGTCACCGCACAGCAGCTCCAGGAGGCGCACGAGCGCGACCTGGCCATCGAGGGTGACGAAGGCGTGCATTTCGAGCGCGCGTGGCTCGACCCCGAGGCCGGCAAGGTCTTCTGCCTGGCGACCGGGCCGTCGAAGGAAGCCGTGATGCGGATCCACGAGCGGGCCGGCCATCCGACCGCCGAGGTCTACGAACTCCCGATCGAAGTCTGAGGAGACGAGCCATGACCGATACCACGCGACGCATCGCTCCCGCCCGAGCCCTCCTGGGCATGGCCGCGGCGCTGCTGTTCGTGCCCGTCCTCGCGGTCGGGGCGTTCGCCGCCGACCAGGGCCAGTCGGAGCTGGCGGCCGTACGTGCGGCGACGGCCAAGTACCACGACATCGAGGTCGCCAAGGCCGACGGCTACGGCGAGTTCTACCTGTGCACCGACGAGAACGGCGGTGCCGGCGCGATGGGCCAGCACTACGCGAATATCGACCGCGTGTTGGACCCGTCGATCAACGCGCTCGAGCCCGAGGTCCTCACCTACGAGCCCATGCCGAACGGCGAACTGCGCCTCGTCGGGGTCGAGTACGTCGTGTTCCAGGACCTGTGGCACGAGAACTTCGGTGCCGGCGATCCGTCCGTCCTGGGCCACACGCTCAAGCCGGTCGGCAGCAGCAACCGCTACGGGCTGCCCGCGTTCTACGAGCTGCACGCCTGGATCTGGCGTCCGAACCCGCGCGGCATGTTCGACGACTGGAACTCCAAGGTCACCTGTCGGGGGAACGGCGACCCGGCCTGACGCACCACGCTCCTCCAGCGACAGAGCGGCGCCCCGACGGGCGCCGCTCTGCTGTGTCCGCGGCCGGTCGACCACGTTCGGGAGGAGCACCGCGCGGGCATCGTGGGTCAGGCGCCGGTGCCGCTCCAGCGCCGCGCGGGCGTCTTGCCCGCGCCAACGGTCAGTGACCGCTTCCGCCGCGGAGCGAGTTTGCTGCGACGTCCGCCCCAGCCCTGACGACGCTGGGGCTCGGGCCACCGGCCGCTCCGGCACTGCCCGCGCCTGCCGCGATCGTGGCCGCCCAGGCCGCGATCTCGGCCCGCCGCGTTGCGCCGAGCTTGGCCAGGATGTGCTCCACGTGCGCGCTCACCGTCTTGGGCGCGATCACGAGCTGGTCGGCGATCTCGCCGTTCGTGCTGCCGGCCGCAATCAGGCGGGCGACCTCGAACTCGCGTGCCGTGAGGGGGCGCCACGGCTCGTCGTCGAGGCCGCGACCCCGGGCGCCCCGGGCGAGCTCCTCGGCCCGCGCGTGCAGGGGCAGGCTGCCCAGTCGCTCGGCGATGGCCAGGACGTCCTGGACCTGGTTCGTCCCATCGGCCACACGGCCCGCGCGCATGAGGCACTGCGCCAGGTCGAGCCGGGCCCAGGTGGATTCCCAGATTCGGCCGCGCTCGTCCCAGCCCCGCACGGCCCGCTCGAGGGCTTCGCGGGCCGCGCTCGTGGAGCCCGCAGCCATCCGGACCAGGCCCTCGGCATGGCTCAGCGCGGCGCCGGCGATCGGCTCCCAGCCGGCGAGGTGGTCCCGTGCGCCGACCAGCCATCGCTCGGCCTCATCGGGTCGCCGGGCCGCGAGGAGCGCTCGCGCTCCGGTGACCACGAACGGGATGAACATGGCGCGCTCCGACGCGGCCTGTGCGATGTCGCGGGCCTCCTCGCAGCGCGCGATCGCGGCGCGCGGGTCGCCCGCGAGCAGGTCAACCTCGGCGAGGCCCCACAGAGGGGTCAGGATGAACGCCACCTCGCCGATCCGCTGACCGGCCTCGAGTGATTCGACCAGCCAGCGGCGCGCTTCCTCGAGCCGGCCGCGGCCGAGGGCGACGAGGCCGACCGCGTCGAGCGACCCGATGGTGCCGCGCACGCACCCGCGATCGACCATCTCCTGGCGGCCGCGTACGTCGGCGGCGTCCCAGGCGCCCGATGCCCACTCGAGCATCGCGAGCGTGGTGGCCAGCATCTGGCGGCAGTGCGACTGCTCGATTGCATCCGCGTACTGGAGTCCTTCGCCGATGGCCAGCTGGGCGCTCCTGGGATCCATGATGCGTGCCGCCATCGTGGCCAGGTTCCGGTAGCCGGTGACGCCGACCGATTCAAATCCTGCGTCCCGCGCCTCGCGGGCGGCCCGGAGGCCGTCGCGGAGTCCTGACTCGTAGCGGCCCTCCACGATGTCGAGGCGAGCGCGGGTCAGGTCGTTCTCCAGGCTCAGCTCGCGGTCACCCAGGCTTCGGGCGAGTGCCTGCGAGGCCTCGAGGTCGGCCCGCGCGGCCTCGTACTCGCAGAGGAGCAGGTGATCGTTGGCGGTCATGCTCAGGTAGAGCGACCGGTACAGGTCGCGTTCGTCGGTCGGCGGCAGGGCGTCGAGTTCCTCGAGGGCCGCGAGGTTCAGCTCGTGCACGGCCCGTGAGGGCGAGCCGTCCCGGGCGGGTCCCGTCGCGGTCATCCCGAGCATGTCCGCGGCCTGGACGGGCTTGCCTGCCTGGAGGTAGAGCTCGCGGGCGCGGTGTGCCGCCGCGACGCACTCGTCGTTCTGCTCGATGGCATTCGCGGCGCCGGCGTACATCGCGAACAGGTCGGCCTGCTCCTCGATCGAGAGATCGGCCGGCATGTTCGCAACCGCCCGCTGATACAGCTCGAAGGCCTCGTGGCGGGCCGACACGCGCGCCGCCTCCTTGGCGGCCGTGAGCGACGTCCGGAAGGCCTGGGAGCGCAGCCCGGCCCGTTCGTAGTGACGGGAGGCGTGCATGATGCTGGCGGCCTCGAGGGTCATGACGAACTCGGCGGCGCGCGCGTGGTAGCGGCGGAGCTGCGAGGGCGGGACCGAGCTGTAGATCGCGTCCCGGAGCAGCTGGTGCCGGAAGTCGTAGTAGCCCTCGTCGACATAGTTGTAGGGTCGGAGGATCGCGGCGTCGACGAGCTCCTGGAGCGTGGGTTCGAGCTCGGCCATGGACCGCTCCATCAAGCCGGACAGGACGTCCGGGGTGAAGCAGCGACCCACGACGGCGCCCGCCCGGGCGACGCGCTGCGCCTCCTCCGAGAGCTGGTCGAGTCGGGCGAGGACGGCATCACCGATGGTGTCGGGCACGTGGGCTTCGCGAATGCGGCGACCATCGGCGCGGGCAGCATCGTCGAGGGCGCCGAGCAGTTCCTCGATGTGGAGCGGGATCCCGTTCGTGCGGTCATGGACTGCGGCGACGACATCCTTGGGCGCCGGCAGCTCGCCGCCGAGGATCAGGGTGGTCGCGATGCCGGTTTCCTCGAGGGTGAGCTTGCGAAGGCCGATTTCCTCGGCATGACGCTGGCTCAGGAGCCGGGCCCGCCACTCGCGGTGGAGCGAGTGAGCGTCGGTCGGGAACTCGTCGGGGCGATAGTCGGCAAGGATGAGCAGGGGGAGATCGGTCGCATGCCGAGCCAGCTCCCCGATGACCTCGAGGCTCATCTCGTCCGTCCAGTGCAGGTCCGAGAACAGGAGCAGGGTCGGCCGGTCGATCGCCTCGAGGATTCGGTCGGCGACGGATCGAACGATGAGCCGCCGGCTGCCGAGCGAATCGCCTTCGTGCCGGCCGTCGATCGCGAGGAGGTCGGCCGACAGGGTCCCCCAGTCGGGGTTGCGACGCGTGCTCGTGGCGAACTCGCGGATCGAGGCCAGGGGGACCACGCGATCCTGGGGCGCGACCGATCCGCCCTCCACCCGGATGCCGGCCTGCTCGGCCTTGCGGGCCGCCGCGCGCATCAGCCTGGTCTTGCCGAGGCCGGCCTGGCCGGCCAGCAGGAGCGTACGGCCCCGTCCGCGCACAGTATCGGCGACGGCCTGGTCGAAGAGCTCGAGCACGTCGTCGCGGCCGACGATGACCGGGCACTGGATCGTGCGCGTTGCAACGGGCATGGTCCGGAGGATACGCCGTGAATCGCCGGATTCATCAGTCATTTGACCGATCTCGCCCGCCTCGGCCCGGTACCATCGAGGTGAAACCCGTTGCCGAGGCGCCCCGTGGTCCTTGCCCCCGACGTCATCCGACGCGCTCCCAAGGCGGTCCTCCACGACCACCTCGACGGCGGGCTGCGCCCCGCGACGATCGTGGACCTCGCGGCCGAGTACGGCTACGACGGCCTGCCGACCACCGACCCGGACGACCTCGCCGCCTGGATTCGCCGGGGCGCCGACCGCAAGTCCCTGGAGCTGTACCTCGAGACCTTCGTCCACACCGTCGGGGTCATGCAGGAACGCGACGCGATCGTGCGCGTCGCGGCCGAGTGTGCGGAAGACCTTGCCGCCGACGGGGTCGTGTACGCCGAGGAACGCTACGCACCCGAGCTCTCGACCGAACGGAAGCTGACCCTCGACGAAGTGATCGAGGCCAACCTCGAAGGGTTCCGTATCGGGTCGGAGCGGGCCGCCGCCGCGGGCCGGCCCATCACGATGAAGGTGCTCGTGACGGCCATGCGCCAGGCCGCCCGCTCCGTCGAGGTCGCCGAAGCCGCGATCCGTTGGCGCGATTCCGGCGTCGTCGGCTTCGACATCGCGGGGCCCGAAGCCGGCTATCGCCCGACCCGCCACCTCGAGGCGTTCGACCGGATCCGCCACGAGAACTTCCACATCACCATCCATGCCGGTGAATCGTTCGGGCTCCCGTCCATCTGGGAGGCCCTTCAGTTCTGTGGGGCCGAGCGGCTCGGCCACGGGGTCCGGATCATCGACGACATCCGCGTGGAGCCGGATGGCACCGTCCATCTCGGGCGCCTGGCCGCCTTCGTCCGCGACCGGCGCGTCCCGCTGGAGCTGTGCCCCACGTCGAACGTGCACTCCGGTGCGGCGCCCTCGGTTGCCGAGCATCCCATCGACCTGCTGCGCCGGCTGCGCTTCCGGGTCACGCTCAACACCGACAACCGGCTCATGTCCGGCGTGAGCATGTCCTCCGAATTCGCGGCCCTCGACGCGGCGTTCGGGATCGGCCTGGGCGAGATGGAGTGGCTGACCATCAACACCCTGAAGTCCGCGTTCGCGCCCTTCGACGAGCGGCTCGCGCTCATCAACACGGTGGTCAAGCCCGGCTATGCCGCCCTGCGCGCGGCCGAAAGCCGGGTCGCCCCCGACTGATCGGTTCGCCGGCCGCCGGCCCGCGGATCGGTCCGCCGGTCACCCGGTGGCGGCGCCCTCCGGGTCCTCCACGGTCGTGGGCAGGAACTCGAGGAGCGGCGGCGTCCAGGCCCACGCGGCGCCGTGATGCTGCCCGACGGCCCCGTGCCGGGCCGCCTCGACCCGGAGCGGCAGCCCGAAGATCTCGATGAACCCGACCGCCGACGCGTGGTCGAACGCGTCCCCCTCGTCGTACGTCGCCAGGTTCTTGTCGTACAGCGACAGCGGCGAGCGGCGGCCCACGACGATCGCGGCCCCGTGGTCCAGGCGCATCCGGACCTCGCCAGAGACGACTCGCTGGGAGGACGCCACGTAGCCGCGCAGGTCGCGCGACAGGGCGCTGAACCACAGGCCGTCGTAGATGAGCTGCGCGAGCTCGTCGGCCACGAGGCGGTTGAACCGGAGCGTGTCCTTCGAGAGGGTCAGCCCCTCGAGCGCCCGATGGGCCGCATGGAGGATCGTCGCGGCCGGGGCCTCGTAGATCTCGCGCGACTTGATCCCGACGAGGCGATCCTCGACGTGATCGATCCGGCCGACGCCGTGGGCGCCGCCGAGCGTGTGCAGGCGATCGACCAGCGACACCGCATCCAGGAACTCGCCGTCGAGGGAGACCGGGATCCCGCCCTCGAACCCGATGACGATCTCGGCCGGCGTTGGCGCCGCGGCCGGGTCGACGGTCCACTCGTACGCATCCGCCGGCGGCGTGACCCAGGGATCCTCGAGCACGCCGGTCTCGCAGGACCTGCCCCACAGGTTGACGTCGATGGAGTAGGGGGAGGCCTTCGTGATCGGGATCTCGATGCCGCGCTCCGCGGCGTAGTCGATCTCCTGGTCCCGGGTCAGGCCCATGCCGACGCGCATCGGCGCGACGACCTCGAGCCCCGGGTCGAGTGCATGGACGGCGACGTCGAACCGGACCTGGTCGTTGCCCTTGCCGGTGCACCCGTGGGCGACGGCGTCCGCGCCCTCCTTCTGGGCCACCTCCACGAGGAGCTGGGCGATGAGCGGGCGGGCGAGGGCGGTCGCGAGGGGATAGGCGCCCTGGTAGAGGGCGTTCGCCTGCAGGTGCGGCCAGACGAAGTCGGTTACGAACCGCTCCCGCGCGTCGACCACGTAGGCCCGCGACGCTCCGGCCGACATCGCCCGGCGCTCCACGCCCTGGCGGAGCGAGCCGCCGCCGACATCGACGGTGAGCGTGATGACCTCGACGTCGTACTGCTCACGGAGCCAGGCGACGGCGACCGACGTGTCGAGTCCGCCCGAGTAGGCCAGGACCACCTTCTTCATGTGCGTTCCTCCGGGCCGCCCGGAACGGAGCCGGGGGCCTGCAATGCGACGAAGCGATCGAGCCAGCGCACCAGCGCGGCCTCGTCCGCGAACAGGACGATGAGCGTGTTGTCCCCGGCAACGGTGCCGACCTGGTCGGTCAGGGACGATTCGTCGATCGCCTGGGCGATGACGTTGGCCGTGCCGGGCGTGCCGGTCAGGACAAGGATGAGGCCGCTGCGACCGACCGTCACGGGAATGTCCGACAGGATGCGGCGGAGGCGCTCGTCGCGATTCACGGCGACCCGGGGCAGGTCGTCCTCGAGCACGTAGACCTGCCGGTCGCCCCGCCACGCCTTGGCCAGGGCCAACTCGGCGATGTCGCGCGAGACCGTCGCCTGCGTCACCACGATGCCCCGGTCGGCGAGGCGGTCGGCCAGCTCGTGCTGGCTCGCGATCAGCTCGCGGGCCACGATCTCCCGGATCGCCTGCTGGCGGGCCGGCTTCGAGGCCGGGCTCACGCCCCGGATCGCGGTGGCGCTCATGCCGCGCCCACCCGGGCCGATCGGCTCGCCATCAGCCGCGTGCCGAAGGACGGATCTGCGAGCGCCCGCTCGAGCGCGTGCTCGGCCGACCCGTCCGCGATGATCGCCTCGGTGCCTTCCCAGGCCAGCGCCCCGAGGGCGGCCCGGACCTTGGGCACCATGCCCCCGGCGATGACGCCCGAGGCGATGAGCGCCTCGGCCTCGGCGGCGGTGAGGGTCTCGAGCTTCCGTCCATCGGCATCGCGCACGCCGTCGACATCCGTGAGCAGCACCACCTGGCGCGCCCCGAGGCCCGCCGCGATGCCGGCCGCCACGTCGTCGGCGTTGACGTTGCAGACGATGCCCTGCTCGTCGCGGGCGAGGGGAGCCACCACCGGGACCTGGTTGGCCACCAGCAGGGCGTCGAGGAGGTCGCGCCGCAGTCCGACGACCCGGGCAACGAGCCCGAGGTCCTCGATCCGCTCGGCGATGAGCAACCCGCCGTCCACGCCCGACAGGCCGACGGCGTCGACCCCGACCTGACGGAGCCCCGAGACCAGCTCGCTGTTGATGACGCCTCGGAGCACCGCGGCGGCGACCTCGAGCGATGCGGCATCCGTCACCCGGAGGCCGCCCCGCCACTGGGACACGACCCCCATCCGGTCGAGCCACTCCGTGAGCCGCTTGCCGCCGCCGTGCACGAGGACCATCGGGCGGCGCCGGGACACCGTGGCGACCTCGGCCAGGACGTGGGCCTGCTCGGCGATCGTGGTGCCCCCGAGCTTGACGACGATGGTCTCGCTCATGTCGTGTACTCCGCATTCTCGATCACGTAGGCCTCCGTGAGGTCGCACCCGAATGCCTCGCCAACGCCGGAGCCGAGGCCCAGGTCGAGCCGGACGACGATCTCCGGGCCGGCCATCGCCGCGCGGGCAGCGACTCGATCGAACGGGAGGGGTCCGCCGGCCGTGCCGTCGAACACGAGGTGGCCGGCGATCGCGATCCGGAGGCGGCTCGGGTCGAGGGATGCGGACCGACCGGCGCGCAGCGCGGCCTCGTCGGGTGACAGGCCGGCCGCCTCGAGCACGGCCGCGTCGGGGAGTCGCGCGTTTCCCGCGGCGCCAGCCACGCGGCCCCAGTTCGGGTCCTTGCCGTGGGCGGCCGCCTTGACCAGGCTGCTCGAGATCACGGCGCGTGCCACGGCCCGCGCGTCGGCCGCATCGGCGGCGCCGCTCACCTGGCAGGTGAGCAGGCAGGTCGCCCCTTCGCCGTCGGCCGCCTGCTGCCGCGCCAGGTCGCGGGCCACGGCCTCGATCGCCCGGCCAAGTTCGGCGGCTGCCGTGCTCCCGGCCAGGACCGGGGCGGCCGCCGCCGCGCCCGAGGCGAGCAGGAAGACCGTGTCGTTCGTGCTCGTGTCGCCGTCGACGCTGAGCTGGTTCCAGGTCCGGGCCGCCGCGGGCCGCAACAGGTCGCGCAGGACCGCCGGATCGGCCGCGGCGTCCGTCACGATCACCGCGAGCATCGTGGCCATGCCGGGGTGGATCATCCCGACCCCCTTGGCGATCCCGCTGACGGTCACGGTCACCGGCCGTCCCTCGGTATCGGGGAGCTCCACGCTCACGCTGGCCGCCTTCGTCACCGAATCGGTGGTTCGGAGGGCCTCGGCGGCCGCCGCGAGCCCGGCATCAGTCGGCTCGAGCGTCGGAGCGAGGGCGGCCAGGCCGGCGGCGACCCGATCGAGCGGGAGCCGGGTCCCGATGATCCCGGTCGAGAGGTGGAGCACGTCGCCCTCAGCGACGCCGACCGCACCTGCGGTGAGCCGGCCCACCTCGGCCTGGTCGGCGTCCCCGGCGGGCCCGGTCGCGGCATTGGCGCAGCCGCTCGTGGAGACGATGGCCCGGACGTGGCCGTGGGAGGCCGCGAGCACCGCCTGCGAGCGGCGAACAGGAGCCGCGGCGAACCCGTTGCGCGTGAACACGGCTGCGGCCGTCGCCCCTCCCGGCGCGACGATCAGGGCCAGGTCGGGCCGGCCACTTGCCTTGATGCCCGCCGCGCGGCCGCCCGCGACGAAGCCGTCCGGCAGCCGGGCCGCGCGGGCGACCGCCGGGAGCGTCGGCGGCAGCGGCTCGAGCGCGGCGGCGTCGGCGATCGTCACGGCGCCACCGGCAGGTTCGTGAGCCCCGCGGTCTCGGGCAGGCCGAACACGAGGTTGAACGCCTGCACGCCCTGGCCCGCCGCGCCCTTCACGAGGTTGTCGATCGCGCCCAGGGCGAGGATCCGGCCCGTCCGCTCGTTGACCCGGACGTGCACCCGCACCTCGTTGCTCGCGCGGACGTGGCCGGTGGCCGGTGGCTGGTCCGTCACCGTGACGAACGGTTCATCTCGGTATGCCGCCTCGTACAGGGCGTCGAGCTCAGCCTGGCTCACCGGTCGGGTCGGGCGCACATGGCCCGAAGCGAGGATCCCCCGTGTCATCGGGATCAGGTGGGGGAGGAAGTCCAGGGGCGGGATCGCGCCGGCGCCGCCGGCCGCGGCGAGCGCCCCGAGCTCCTGCTCCATCTCGGCGGTGTGGCGGTGGCGGAACACGCCGTACGCGCGGACGCTCTCGTTGACCTCGGCGAAGAGCATCTCGGCTTTCGCCTCGCGACCAGCCCCGCTCACCCCGCTCTTGGCGTCGACGACGAGGTCGCCGATGAGCCCGGCCCGGGCGAGTGGCGCCAGCGCCAGCACGGTGGCAGTCGGGTAGCAGCCCGGCGAGCCGACGAGGGCCGGGGTTCCCGCGGCGCGGGCGGCACCGGACCGGACGAGCTCCGCCCGATGGAGCTCCGGCAGCCCGAACACCGCGCGTTCCAGGAGTTCCGGATGGGGATGCTCGAAGCCGTACCAGGCCGGGTAGTCGGCCGGGTTGCGAAGCCGGAAGTCGGGTCCCTGGTCGATCACGGTCACGCCGGTCGCGAGGAGGTCCGGCACCTGCTGTGCCGCCACGCCGTGCGGCAGCGCCAGGAAGATGGCATCGACCTCGGCGGCCAGCGCTTCGTCGAGCCGCAGGCCCGTGCCGGAGAGGTGCGGATGCACGGCCTCCACCGGGGTGCGATCGCGGCCCCGGCCGGTCAGCCCGACGAGCTCGACGTTCGGGTGTCGTCCCAGGATGCGAATGAGCTCGCCGCCGACATAGCCGGTCGAGCCCACGATCCCGACGCGGACGGGCCGGCCGGGCGAGGTCGAGGCATCGATGGCGGGTTCGGAAGCGGCGATCGGGGGCATGGGCGCATGACTATACACGTCACTGAATATCCATGCACAACGCGGCTCGACGCCGCCCGCGCGGATCTCTCCGGCCGGGACGGCCTGCGCTCAGGCGACGGGGTCGGGCCTGCGGTACGGGCCCGTCACGACGACCTCGCCTTCGGCCGCGAACGGCGTCGGGCCCGTGTTCCGGACCACGTACCGATGGTGGACCTCGGTCGCACCTGCCGAGAGCATCGCGTTCACCGGGCAGTACTTCGTGGCCGAGAGCTCGATGCATCGCCGGATGGCGGCCTCGTCCACCGCCGGCCCATCGACCTCGTGGGTGACATCCACGCGGGTCAGCACCTGGGGATAGGCGTCGCGCTGCTCGGCGTGCACGTGGACCGCGTACCGGTCGATGCCCTGCCGCTTCTTGAGTGCGATCGAGATGACATCCATCGCGCTGCAGGCACCGAGGGCCACGGCAACGGTCTCGACGGGGCTCAGCTCGCCCTCGGCCATCGCGTCACCCCAGGCGAAGTGCCGGCCGGTGCCGGTGGTGGTGGCGAAGCGGTTGCCCCCCTCGTGGAGCAGGGTGGCCGTGCGGATCGTGGTCATGGCAGGCGCAGCGCCTCGTGCGGGTTCGTCGTGGGGAGCCCGTCGATCGTACCGCGAGCCGCGTCAGGCAGCGTCACCGGGCGCCGCCTGCGGCAGGTCACGGGGTTCGGCCGGTCCCTCGAACTGCTCACGGTAGAGGCGAGCGTAGAGGCCGCCCGCGGCCAGGAGCTCCGCGTGCGTCCCGCGCTCCACGATCCGTCCCGACCGGTAGACGAGGATCAGGTCGGCGCGGAGGATCGTCGAGAGCCGATGCGCGATCGCGATCGTGGTCCGGCCGCGTTCCAGCCGCTCGAGGGCCGCCTGGATCAACCGCTCGCTGACCGTGTCGAGCGCGGAGGTCGCCTCGTCGAGGATGAGCACGCGAGGGTTCTTGAGCAGCACCCGGGCGATCGCGATCCGCTGCTTCTCGCCGCCCGAGAGCTTGTAGCCGCGCTCGCCGACGATCGTGTCGTAGGCGTCGGGCAGCTCCAGGATCCGGTCGTGGATCGCGGCCGCGCGGGCGGCGTCCTCGAGCTGCGCCTGGCTCGCGTCGGGACGGGCGTAGAGGAGGTTGTCGCGGACGCTGGCGTGGAACAGGTACGTCTCCTGCGTGACGAACCCGATGACGTCGCCGAGCGAGGCGAGGGTCAGCTTGCGGACGTCGTGGCCGTCGATCTCCACGGCGCCGGCGTCGACGTCGTAGAGCCGGGGCAGGAGGTAGGTCGTCGTGGTCTTGCCCGACCCGGACGGCCCGACCAGGGCGACGAGCTGGCCCGGGGCCGCCTCGAAGTCGATCCCTTCGAGGCCGAACGGCAGCGGCGGCTCGGCCGGCCCGGCTGCGGGCGCGGCGTCCCCGGTGGCCGTGCCCTCGGCATCCGCCGGCTCCGGTGCCCGGCCCGGATACCGGAAGCGCACGTCGTGGAACCGGACCTGGCCGCGGACGGCGGCCGGGTCGAGGGCAACCGCGTCCGGGGCGTCGACGATCTCCGGGTCCATCTCCAGGTACTCGAAGATCCGGTCGAACAGGGCGAGGGCGCCCTGGATCTCGACCTGGACGTTGAGGAGCTGGCCGATCGGGAAGAACAGGCGCGACTGGAGGGTCGTGAACGCCACGATGTCGCCGATCGTGGGCGCCGACGGGTCGCCGTTGATCGCGAGCCACCCGGCCAGCCAGTAGACGAAGGCCGGGGTGATGGAGAACACCGTCCCGACGATCATGAAGAACCAGCGCCCGACGAGCGCCTGCCGGATCTGCAGGGCCGCGAGCTTCTTGTTGAGGCCCACGAACCGCCGTACGGCGGCACCCTGCTGCCCGAACGTCTTCGACAGGAGCATCCCGGAGACCGACAGGGTCTCCTCGGTCACCGCGCTCATTTCCGCGAGCGACTGCTGGGTCTCGCTGCTGATCTCGCGCCGGACGCGGCCGACCCGGTAGGTCAGGACCATGAAGAACGGCAGCATGCCGAGGGAGAGCGCGGTCAGGCGCCAGTCGATGATCAGCATCGCGATGACCGTGCTGATGCCGATCGCGAGGTTCGAGGTCACGGACGAGGCCGTGTCGGTCACGACCCCCTGCACGCCGCCCACGTCGTTGGCGAGCCGGCTCTGGATCTCGCCGGTCTTGGTCTCCGTGAAGAACCGCAGCGGCATCCCCTGCAGGTGCTCGTAGAGCGCGCCGCGCAGGTCCTGCATGACGTTCTGGCCGATGACGTTGTTCATGTACGTCTGGCCGAGGCCGATGAGCCCCGAGGCGATGGGGATCACGATCATGAGCCCGACGTACAGGTTGAGGCGCCCGAAGTCGAGGCTCGGGATGGCGTCGTCGATCAGGAGCTTGAGGAGGATCGGGTTGACGAGGCCGAGACCGCTCGTGACGAGGATCGCGCCCACGGCCAGCGCCACCTGGAGGCGGTAGGGCCGGAAGAACGCCGTGATCCGGCGCAGCGTGCGCGCCCGCCGCTCGGGCGGGATGGGCTCGTACGGAGTCGAGCTGCGCTTGCCCCCAATGCGTCCCGAACCCGGGCTCAGGTACCGGCCGCTCCGGCCGCCGCCCAGGCTCACCAGGCGGTCAGGGTGTTCGCCTCGGTCACCCCCTGGGCCTCGAGCCAGCGTTCTGCGTCGATCGCGGCCTTGCACCCGTCGCCGGCCGCGGTGATGGCCTGGCGATAGCGGTGGTCGTGGACGTCGCCGGCGATGAACACGCCCTCGATTCGCGAGTGCGTCTCGTCGGTGACCACCAGGTAGCCCTTGGCGTCGACTTCCAGCCACTGCTGGAACGCCTCCGTGTTGGGCTTGTGGCCGATCGCGATGAACAGGCCCTCGACCGGCATCTCGCGCGCCGCGCCCGTAGCGGTGTCGCGGAGGGCCAGCGCGTGGACCTTGTCCTCGCCGATGACTTCCTCGATGGCCGTGTTCGTGTGGATCTCGATCTTCGGGTTCGCGTGCGCCCGTTCGACCATGATCCGGCTGGCCCGGAACTGGTCGCGACGATGGAGCAGGTGCACCTTGGACGCGAAGCGCGTGAGGTACGTGGCCTCCTCGAACGCCGTGTCACCGCCGCCGACGACCGCGATCTCGCGATCCTTGAAGAAGAAGCCGTCGCAGGTTGCGCATGCCGACACGCCCCGCCCGCGGAGCCGGGTCTCGCTCTCGAGCCCCAGCCACATGGCCGAGGCACCCGTCGCGACGATCACGGCCTCGGCCCGGTATTCGATGCCACGGGCCCACAGCCGGAACGGCCGGCTCGAGAGGTCCACGCGATCCAGGTCCGCGTCGATGATCTGGGTCCCGAAGCGCTCCGCCTGCGCGCGGAAGGCGGCCATGAGCTCCGGGCCCTGGACGCCGTCCGGGAAACCGGGGTAGTTCTCGACGTCGCTCGTGAGCATCAGCTGGCCGCCGGGCGCCGAGCCGGCGATCACGATGGGCTCGAGGTTGGCGCGAGCGGCGTAGATCGCGGCCGTCAGGCCGGCCGGACCCGACCCGACGATGACGACCTTGGCGTCGGTACGACCCGGACGCTCGGCGACGGACACCGGACCGTCGGCCTGGGGGGTCACGTCCGGTACGAAGGCGATCGACAGCCCGCCGAAGGGGGAGCTGGAAGAGGACTCGTTCACGCGGTCATCGTAGCACGACCGCGATACTCCTAGGGGGTATGAGTCGCCGCGCGATCGCAGGACGCCCGGACAGGCGGCGGGTCAGTCCTCGTACCGGCGGAGGACGCCGGTGGGCGGCGGATTCGGGACGTCCTCCTTCAAGCGCGAGATGCCCCGTCCGAGGGCCTCGCGCGCGCGCCGGAGGTCGGCGCCCTCTGTCATCGCAACGAGCATGCGAGGAGCGACGAGCTGGATGGCGGGACCGTATTCCGCCCGCAGCCGCTCGGGCCAGCGCGCCAGGAGCGCCTCGAGGTCCGGGGCAAGGTCGGATCGACCCGGCGCGCCGATGACCAGGAACTCGTCCCCGCCGTCGCGGACGGCGAGGGCAGCCGGCAGTTCGGCGAGTGCTGCGGCGAACGACCGGAGCAGCCGGTCGCCCATGTCCTGGCCGTTCGTGTTGTTGAACTCCCGGAAGCCGGCCAGGTCGCAGAAGGCGAAGCTGACCGGCATCGCCGCGATCGCGGGCAGCGTCTCGAAGAGGCGCGCGATCCGGTCGAAGGCCGCATAGCCGGGAATGCCGGTCTTTCGATCGAGCTCGATCCGCTGGTACGAGGGCCACCGGAACCGCTCGGCGAACGGCCGGCGGGCGGTTTCGAGCCACTCCACCACCGCCGCGGTGAGCCACGGGGTCTCGGGATCGAGGGCCCGCCACCAGCCGCCGGGCTCCTGGACCCGCGCGAACCACTCGGCGGTCGCGGTCGGGTCGTAGCCCGGGTCCAGGCTCCCGAGCAGGTCGGCGGCCGCGAGGGTCGTGAGGATGTCGGCAGGCTGGCCCTCGTCCGCGAATCCGCCGTCCGCCGTCTGCCGGGAGCGCACGAAGGCCACGATCCCGGGCAGCAGCGATGCGCGATACGAGAGTTGCCAGAGCGCGCCCCCGAGGTGAGCGTTCGCCGACACGAGCGGCACCGCCTCGAAGGGATACCGGGTCCCGCACACCAGCCCGGCCAGCCGGTAGGCGAGCGTGCCGTAGATGGTCGCGACGGCCAGGGCCAGCGGGTGGAACTGGGTGAGCGAGCCGGGTCGCCGCGTGAGCAGCCACACCGCGAACGTGTCGCGCCAGGGATCCTCGCCGTCCACCGAGGCCGCGAGGTCGGCTTCCATGCGCGGCTGGATCTCGGTCAGCAGCTCGGTTGCCGTCTGGGCGACCGCGGCATTCGTGCTCTCGCTCATCGTGACCAGGAAGTCCACGTTCTCCGCCAGGGCGATCGGCGCGAGCAGGCGATGGCCGTAGCCCGTCGGGTCGCGGTCCAGCCAATCGCGCTCCCGCGGCCGCCACAGGCCGCCGACCCGATCCGGCGATTCGTAGACCTCGGATCCGGGCATCGCGTCGCGGCCCAGCACCCATGGCGTGTCGCGTTCCCCCGGTCCCGCATTGCGCAGCCTCGTCCGCCACGCGCCGAGGACCGGGGACGGGATGGCCGCCTCGCCGTGGCGCGCCGCGTAGCCGAGGATCGCTGGCAGCATCGGGTCGGTCAGGGGGAGGCGGCCCACCGCGTCGAGGAGCACCTCGTGGCCGCGGGCGACCGCACGATCGACGGAGACCTGGGCGCCGCTGGCACGGGGCGTGGGCGTCCGTCGATCCCGTGCCGGCGCCATGGGGTCGATCGGGGAGAAGCCGCCCGCGGTGCCCGCCCCCCGCGCAGGTTGGCCACGCGCGGGTTCGATGGGGATCGGCCACCCGCCCTTGACGGACACGCGACACCCCCTTTCCGCTGGACGCAGCAGGCCCCGAGGCCCGGTGGAGGTGCCGGGACCTCGTTCCCGCCATGCTCGCTCAGCACGCCACGACGGTCGAGTGAGAAGGAGGTACCGGTGCCCGGTGCCGGCGGGCACCGGCGATCAGAGGGACCGCAGGTCCGCGAGCACCGTCCGGCCGAGCAGGTCGAGCTTGTCCACCCGCCAGACGTCGCGAACGCTGAACAGGACGTGCTGGGCCCCGGCGTCGGCGAGCTCGGCAAAGCGCTCGGTGACCTGGGCCGGCGTCTCGGCGCCGTCCCGCCCGTCGCGGTCCACGTGGAGGTTCGATTGGAGCGTGCTGCGCTCGATCGCCTCGTAGGGCCGCCCGAGGTCCTCGCAGTGCCGGCGCAGGACCTCGTATTTGTGGTGGATCTTCTCCGGCCCACCGAAGACGTTGCACGCGTCCCCGTAGCGAGCGACGAGCCGAAGTGTCTTCTGCTCGCCGCCGCCGCCGATCATGATCGGGATGCGCGGCCGGCTCAGCGCCTGTGGAGCATTGAGGAGCCGGCTCGCACGGACGTGATGGCCGACGAGTTCCTCCTCCGACCCCCGTCCGCCCTGCCACATCCCGTGGGCCATCCGGAGGGTGTCCTCGAGGAGCTCAAACCTCGTTCCGAGCGGCGGGAATGGGAACCCGAGTGCCGCCGATTCCTCCTGGTTCCAGGCGGCCCCGATGCCGAACCAGGCACGCCCGCCGGACAGGACGTCGAGCGTGGTCGTGGCCTTCACCCACAGTCCGGGCTGCCGGTAGTGGATACCGCCGACCATGAGGCCCAGCCGGGCCCGCGACGAGTGGGCCGCCATGTAGCCGAGGGCGGTCATGCCATCGAGCATCGGCTCCTCCGGGCGGCCGACGCTGCGGATCTGGAAGAAGTGGTCCATGACCCAGATCGAATCGAAGCCCGCGTCGTCGGCCGCGCGCACCACGCGGGCCAGCGTCGGCCCGATTTCGGCGTCACCGCCGGGCCACGTGAACGAGCTGATCTGGAGGCCGAACTTCATCTCACCCCTCGGATTGTTGCGCCCGCAAGCGTATCGCGACCGGGCTTGGGGCGAGCGAGCGCGGGCGGGCGACCGCCGGCCGGCCGGCCGCGCGCCGGACGCGGGGCGTGTCGGCTACCGGAAGAGGTCGAAGGAGGCCGGCATGATGGCGTCCCGGATCGAACCCTCGCCGCGGGTGTACGCGGCCCCGCGGATCAGCGCCACCGGCCGTCCCGCCACCTTGCCGAGGGCCAGTTCCGCGGCGGAGGCGAGTTCGTCGGCCACGGCCCGGATCGTCGACTTCATCACGCGTCCATCGGCGTCCGGGGAACCCCGGAGGTCCTCGATCGGCAGCAACCCCGAGACGCCGATCGCGACGTCGACGATGCCCCATCGCCACGGACGGCCGAAGGAATCGCTGACCACCACCGGCACGTCGACCCCGTGCGCGTGCCGGACCGCCGCCCGGATCGCCCCGGCCGAGGCGTCGGAATCGCGAGGCAGGAGCGTGACCACGGTGCCGCTGGCCGGTCCGACGTTGCTGGCATCGATGCCGCCGTTGGCACAGATGAAGCCGTGCTCGGTCTCCGTGATGAGCACGCCGTTGGCCATGCGAACGACGCGTCGTGCCTCCCGCAGGACGACTTCGATCTGGCGTGGGTCGCGGTCCCACCGCTCGGCGAAGGCGACCGCCTCCGGTCGCGGCATCACGGTCGTCAGGTCGACGAGGGCGCCCTCGGCCTTGGAGACGATCTTCTGCGTCACGACGAGCACATCGCCGGCGGTGAGCGGCAGCGCGCCGGCCGTCTCGGTGAGCGCGCCCGCGACCAGGGTCCCGAGGTCGTCACCGGGCACGACCTCAGGGATGCCGTCGAGGGCCAGGACGGTGACCGGTCCGGCCGGGTTCGCGGGCGGCACGGGGCGGGGGTCAGGCGGCACCGCGGCCCTCGCTCCCGTTCGGTGCCTCGGCGTGGACGAGCTCGGCACGCACGAGGTCGGCTGGCGTGTCGACGTCGAGGGTCAGTGGGCCGCCGAGCACCACGAGCGGCGCGTTGGCCGCGCGTGCCGCGCGTCGGTGCAGGTCGAAGCTGCCCTCCCCGAACGCGGGGTCGATGACGTCGGGCGGCTCGAGGTAGAGCACGTTCGTGCCCTCGCCCCGGCGGTCACCGACGATGCCCACGACGCGGCCGCTTCGCACGCCGGCCCGGGCCTCGGCGACCACGGCGTCGATCGCGGCCGCCCCGATCGCGGCGAGGTCGATCGGCACGATCAGGACCGCCTGCGCGCCTGCCCCCATGGCCGCCGCGCGGCCCTCTCGCAGGGCGGCATTCAGCCCGGGCAGTCGCTGGACGATGGCGCGCGCCCCCTCGTCGCGGGCCAGGTCCGCCGCGGCAGGATCGGCCGTCACGAGGATCGTGCCGGAGAGGGTCACGGCGTCCCTCGTTGCCGCGAGCGTGCGGCGGGCCATCGAGGTCACGAGCTCGAGGCGCTCCTCCGCATCGAGCTCGCCGCCGAGCCGGGTCTTCGCGTCCTCGAGTCCACGCAGCGGCACGATGGCCCAGGTCGCGGCGGGCAGCTCGGTCATGCGCCGCCCCGTGCCGCATACCCTCGCGCCGGGTCCCCTCCGCTGACGTCCCGTCGGGCCACGCCGAGCGCGTGGAGGACCACGCCCCCGATGCGGCGTCGGGCGTCGTCGTCGACCAGCATCGTGTCCGTCACGAGCGCGGCCATGCCGAGCTGCTCGATGGCCGGCGCGAGGTCGGCATCGACCTCGTCGAGCACGAACAGGTCGACGAACCCCGCGAGGCGTCGGGCGACGGCAAGGGCACTCGGCGCTTCACCGGCAAGGGCGGCGAACATCCGGTCCGCCGGGCCCTTGATCGCCCGGCCGCCCACGATGCCCGACATCGCGGCGACCGGAACGCCTCGACCGCGCGCCGCCTCGACGGCCTCCCGCATGCCCGGCACGGCCAGGATCGGGTCAAGCGAGACGAACGGGTTGGAGGGCGCCATCACCACGGCATCGGCTCGCTCCAGGGCGTCGAGCACCTCGGGGGTCGGGCGGGCGGCCCCGATCCCGTCGAACCGGACCTCGTGGACGAGCGGCTCCTGGTGCCGGCCCACGAACCACGCCTGGAAGTCCAGCCAGCCGGCATCGGTCCTGACCCGGGTCCGCACGGGCTCGTCGGCCATGGGCAGGATCCTGGCGGGCACCTCCAGCGCGGCCTGCAGGGACAGCGCGACCGTCGTCGGCCGCAGGCCCTCGCGCAGGCGCGCGGTCCGGACGACGTGGGTCGCGAGATCACGGTCGCCCAGCCGGAACCACGTCTCCTCGCCATACCGGGCGAGCATCCCCGCGGCCGCGAACGTTTCACCCTCGACTCCCCAGCCCCAGGCGCGGTTGTCGATGCCGGCGAGCGTGTACAGGAGCGTGTCGTGGTCCGGCCAGACCGCGAGCCCGTGGCGCTCGAGATCGTCGCCGGTGTTGACCACGACCGTCAGGTCCGGCCCGAGGTGGGCCATGAGGCCGCTCGCGAGCCGCGCACCGCCGACGCCGCCGGCGAGCTCCACGACCTGTGGCCCGCGCTCAACCATCGTCGAGCAGGTCGCCGACCTCGCCGATCCGCTCGATCGTCTCGAGGTCGTAGGGAGCCGGCAGGCGAACGATCACGTTCCGGAACCCGAGCTCGACGTACGGCCGGATCGCGGCGGCCGCCTCGGCCGGCGTGCCGATCAGGTGGGGGACGGGACCGGCCTGCACGATGCCGTTGTGGGCGGCGATGCGCTGCCAGGCGAGCTCGGCCTCGCGGGCGACGTCGCGCAGGAGGATCGGGAAGCTGATCGTCAGCTCGATCGCCGAGCGATCGCGCTCGACCGCGGCGCAGTGCTCGTCGAGGATCGCGAGGCGGGCCGTGACCTCCTCGAGCGTCCCGGCCGTGTTCCATCCGTCGCCCCGCGCGGCGACGGTCCGGAGGGTTCGGCGCGGGCCCGAGCCGCCGATGAGGATCGGCAGGCGTGCCTGGATGGGTCGCGGCTCGCAGCGGGCCTCGTGCATCGTGTAGTGCTCGCCCTGGTGGGTGACCGTCTCGCCGTCGAGCAGGCGGCGCAGGAGCGCGACCGATTCGTCCAGCCAGGCCAGGCGCTCGCCGACGGTCGACCCGAACGGGATCCCGAAGGCATCGTGCTCGCGCTCGAACCAGGCGCCCCCGATCCCGAGCACGGCCCGGCCGCCCGACACGTGGTCGAGCGTCGTCGCGAGCTTCGCCGTCAGGCCGGGATTGCGGAACGTGTTGGCCCCGACCATGAGCCCGACCCGGGCCCGATCGGTGACCGCCGCAAGGGCGCCGAGCGCCGTCCAGCCCTCGAAGATCGGCTGTTCCCACGGCCCGAAAATGGCGAGCAGGTGGTCCCACGTCCAGATCGCGTCCCAGCCGCTCCGGTCGGCCAGGATCGCGGCGTCTCGGAACTCGGTCCAGCTCGCCGCCTGCGACCAGAGCTGCGCCCCGAATCGCACCGCGGGCTCAGGCGTCGAGGTCACCGACGCGGCCTCACGCGAGGTGGTCGTGGACGCGTGCGATCCGGATTCGGAAGCTGATCCGCGCCTGGGTCCGGAACTCCGCCAGCGTCGCCGGATCGTCGTCCGCATAGCGCACGGCGAGGTCGCAGATGTCCTGTCGCGCCTGCTCGAGGTCCGCGATCACGGTCTCGACCGCACCTTCGATCCCGACCCACCGGAGGCCGTCGTCCGGGTCAACGACAGCGAGCGACACGCGCCCGTCGCGCTGGAGGTCGGCCGGCCACCGGCGCGGGAATCGGCTGTTGAGCAGGATCCGGTCATCCGGGTCCAGCCGGAACCAGGCGGCCGCCTGGTGGGGTTCACCGCCGGCACCCGTTGTCGCCACGACGGCGACGAGCGGCCGTTCAAGGAACGCTCGAACCTGGTCTGAGATTGAGGCCGGCGCATCGGGCGCCGCGCCCGTCCGAGGAGGGTTCATGGGCCGATGGTAGAGCCTTCAGGCGAGCGACCGCCGGTACCGCACTTCCTCGATCGGGCTCCCCTCGAAGTCGAGGATCCGGGCGGCTCCGTCGGGCTCGAACCCGCGTGCCTCATAGAACCGACGGGCCGGTTCGTTGGCGGTCAGGACCCAGAGCACCGCGGCCGCGAATCCTGACCCGGCGAGGCGCCGGCAGGTCGCCTCGAGCAGGCGCGTGCCCAGCCCGTTCCCGCGCGCTTCCGGTGCGAGGTAGATCGCCTCCACCTCGCCCAGGCCGGCGGCGTCGTCATCGCGCGCCGGGCCCGCCACGGCGTACCCGCGGATGACTTTCGCCTGCTCGATGACCAGGAGTTCGGCTCCCATCGACCCCTGGGCGAGGCGACGCGCGAACCAGGCTGCGTTCCGGCCCGGATCCATGCGGGCGAGGATGGCGGCCGGGACGACGCCGTCGTAGGTGGCCCGCCACGCCGCGACCCGGATGGCGCCGATCGCCGGCGTATCCGCTTCGGTTGCGTCGCGCACCCGGATTCCCGGGTCGCGCGAGGCGCCCGGTGCCGTCACGCGGTCACGCGATGCGCTCGCCGGCCTCGATCCGCAGGTCGAGCCGATTCTCCGGGGGCGACAGCGGGCACGCCCACCGTGGGTCGAACGCGCATGACGGCTGGTAGGCAAAGTTGAAGTCGAGGATCAGCCGCGACCGCACCGACGGGGACGCGCCCGCGCCGCCGCCGCCGACCGATCTCGTGCCCGGGGCGGCGCTCGTCTCGTCGAGGGAGCCGAGATCGGCGCTCTTGGCCGCATCGAGGAGATACCGGCCGGCGCCGTACGTCTCCGCCCCGTTGGTCGCGTCGCGGAACGGGAGGAAAAGTCCCCCCGCGTAGCCACGCATCCAGAACACCGTGAGGCGCCGGCGGCCCGCCGGGAACGGGACCTCGACGTGTCCAAGGCCCGCGAAGTCCATGCCGTCGCCGTGGCTCATGGGCAGGATGGGCGTCGCGCCCAGTGCCGGCGCCCGGCCGGCCAGCCCCTCGCCGGCGTCCACGGTGGCGCCGGTCACCTCCACCTCGAAGTGAAGATCCGGGTCGTACGGCCAGTAACGGCTAGTGAACCTGGCCCGCTCGCTCGCCGGCACGGGCGATTGCGAGTGCTCCCGGTACAGGCGGTCGCGTCCCTCACGCCATGCCTCCCAGGCGCGCTCGGCATCGAGTGGCAGCAACGCCCGCACGCCGGCGTACAGGTCGGCGACCCGGCGCCGCCAGTCCGCCAGCGCCAGGAGGTCGAGCGGGTCGTCGTTCACGGGTGCGGCTGGTCCGTCACGCGCGGCGGCGCCCCCGGACGATGACCAGGAGCCCGAGTCCGATGAGCAGGATGGGCCAGAGTTCGGCCCACGCGATGCCCGGGACGGGAAGGTCCAGGGTCACGCGCAGGAAGAACCAGACCCCGATGGCGAGCAGCACCAGGCCCCAGGCGCGCGCCGCGACGTCGCCGGCCGCGCGGACGTCCGGGTTCGCCGCGAGGCGCTGCGCCGCGGCCTCGGCCTCGTGCCCGAGTTGCTCGGCCCGCAGCCCGATGAGCGCCCCGGCTCCCGGTTGGGCGGGGCCGGGCTGCGGCGCCACCGGTGGTGCCGGCGCCGCGGATGGGCCCACTCCGCCGCCCGACGGAGGCGGCGCGCCGACCGGCGAGGGAGACGGGACCGTTTCGGGTTCCTGGGGCGGGTCGTTGGGCATCGTCATGAGGCACCTCCTGGACGAGCGCGTGCTTCCGCATCCTAGTCCACCGATTCGCCCCTGCATCGTGCCGTCGGTGCCGGAGTTCGCCGCCGATCGGCCTGACCCCGCGGTCCCCCTACAATCGCCGGGCGCACGGCGTGCCGTCGGGCGAACGAGTGGGACACGAGGGAGGATCGCAACGTGGGCGACCAGGCGGAGATCGGCGTCTTCGGCGGATCCGGCTTCTACGCCCTGCTCGACGACGTCCGCGAGGTCAAGGTCGACACCCCGTACGGCGCGCCGTCCGATTCCTTCTTCCTGGCCACGGTGAGCGGCCGCCGCGTCGCCTTCCTGCCGCGGCATGGACGCCGGCACACGATTCCCCCGCACCGGATCAACTACCGGGCCAACGTCTGGGCGATGCGCTCGCTCGGGGTGAAGGCCGTCATCTCGCCATGCGCGGCGGGTTCGCTCGCCCTGCGGGTGAAGCCCGGCGACTTCGTGGTGTGCGACCAGTTCGTCGACCGGACATCGGGCCAGCGCCCGCACACCTTCTACGACGGCCCGATCGTGACCCACCTCTCGTCGGCCGAGACGTACGACCCGATCCTGCGCCAGCTCGCGATCGACACCATTCGCGACCACGGCATCGAGGTCCACGAACGGGGCACGGTCGTCGTGATCGAGGGCCCCCGGTTCTCGACGAAGTCCGAATCGAAGTGGTTCTCGGATGCGGGCTGGGAAGTGATCAACATGACCCAGTATCCCGAGGCGTGGCTGTGCCGGGAGCTCGGCATGGCGGTGGTCAACATCTCGCTGATCACCGACTATGACGCCGGCGTCCACGAGGGCACCGAAGCCGTCGATGCGACGAGCGTGCTCGAGGTCTTCGCCCAGAACGCGGAGCGGATCCAGCGGGTGGTCATCGACCTCATCGGACGGTTCCCGGCCGACCTCGACGCCCTCGGCGCTCGGGAGGCGCTGGGTCCGACCCGCGGCGACGGCCACGCCGCCTCGGCGGAGGACATCCGCCTCTTCGAGATCGGTCTCTAGCGCCGCATGACGGCGCCGGGTGACCTCCGGATCGGGGTCGCGCTTGGATCCGTCGGCGCCGACGCCCGGTGGTGGATCGAGAGCGCAGCGCGCCTGGACGAGGCCGGATACCACGCGGTCTGGTGCTGGGATCACCTCGTCGGCAAGGGGGACCGGACCGTTCCCGTCCTCGAGCAGTGGACGACCCTCGCCGCCGCCGCCGCGGTGACCCGACGGATCGGCGTCGGATCCTGGGTGGCCGACGTCATGCACCGCCACCCGGCGATGCTCGCCCGGGAAGCCGCCACCGTCCAGCAGCTCAGCAGCGGGCGCCTCACCGTCGGGATCGGGATCGGCGGCGCGGACCGCGGGCACGCGGCGTATGACATGCCCTTTCCGGAGCCGGCCGAGCGTGCGGCCCGCCTCGAGGAGGCCGTGGCGATGATCCGCGCCCTCTGGACGGGCGGCCCGGTGACCCTGGCGGGTCGATTCCATTCGCTCGTGGACGCGGTGGCCTTCCCCCGGCCCGAGCCCGTGCCCCGGATCCTCATCGGTGCCGGTACGCCGGCGGGCGTCAGGCTCGCCGCCCGCGCCGGTGACGGGTGGGCGGCCGAGGAACCGACGTACGAGCGGTTGCGGGACCGCTACCTGGCCGCCCTCGAGTCCGCCCGCCGGGCGCGGCACGACGTCCGCGTCGTCGTCGGGTTCGGTGGTGGCCGGACCGGCGTCGATGCCCTGGCCGGGAGCCCCTGGATCGACGATCGGGCGCGCACGGCGGCCCGTTGGGCACGCGCCGGCGCGGACGAGATCGTCGTGACGGCGCGGACGGCCCGCGACGTCGATCGACTGGTGGCCGTGGGGGGTTCCTGAGCCCGATCCGCCGCGCCTCGCCGGGCCCGGGCGACGCGGGGCGAGGCCCTCGAACTCCCGATCGGCGCGATCGTGGCACCATCGAACCACCGATGACCATCCCGACACCCGCGGCCGCGCCTGTCCAGCCCGAGCCGACCCACGGCTGCCTGCGCTGTGGGCGCCCGATCCCGATCCACACCTCGATGTGCGAGGCCTGCAATCCGCTCGGCCTCAAGGAGCCGGCCGCGACCCAGGTGCACGCCATCGCCGCGGGCGGCGTGATCCTGTTCGTCCTGTTCCTCGCGGTCGTCGGGCGCCTCGCGATCGGGGGCAACGGGCCGTTCACCGGCACGGTCGACGGCGTGGCCGCGACCGACGGCGGCCTGGCGGTCACGCTGACCGTCGCCAACGCCGGGAGCGGAGGCGCCTCCACGACCTGCCTCCTCGTGCCGGCGGATCGGCCCGTGGGCGGACCGAGCCAGCTGGTCCAGACGCCCAAGGTGGATGGCGGCACCTCGATCACCTTCACGACGACCGTCGGCGCGTTCGGGACCTCGGCGGTCGCCCTGGCCGTGGACTGCAAGTCGCCGTGACGGCGACCGAGGCGCCGACACACGCGGGATTCGGCGCCGAGCTCGCCCTCGCCCTCGACGTGGCCACGCGCGCCGGCACCGTGCTGATGGACCGCTACGAGCGGCTCGAGCAGATCGACTACAAGTCCGCCCGCGACGTCGTCACCGAGGCGGATCACCTCGCCGAGGCCCTCATCCTTCAGGGGCTCCGTGCCGCGTATCCCGACGACGCCATCCTTGCGGAGGAGACCGGTGGCCACGATGCGGCCTCGGGGCAGGCCGCGGCGTCCGGTGTTGGCCGGGCCTGGGTCGTCGACCCGCTCGATGGCACCGTGAACTATGCGAACGGCATCCCGGTGTTCTGCGTGTCCGTGGCGCTCGTGGTGGACGGCCGTCCGGCCGTCGGGGTCATCCACGACCCGACGCGCAACGAGACCTACGACGCGGTCCTGGGCGGGCCGGCGCGACTCGGCGGACGCCCGATCACGATCCCGGATAAGGAGCGGCTGAGCGACTTCGTCGTCTCACTGGCCCTCGGCGGTCGAGCGGCGGTCAGCCGTGCCCGGGCCGTTCGCCGCGCCATCCGCGTCTCCCGCTCGATGGGGTCCGCGGCGCTCGCGCTGGCCTACGTCGCGAACGGCCGGTTCGACGCGTTCGTCCAGCAGGGTGGACTCTCGACCTGGGACATCGCAGCCGCCGGCCTCATCGCCGAACGGGCGGGGGCCGTGGTCTCGGACCTCACCGGCGGCGCATGGTTCGACGTCACGGCGCCCTCGCGATCGATCGGGATCCTCGCCGCGCCTCCAGCCCACCACGCGGAGCTCCGCCGCCTCGCGATCGGCGCCTGACCCTCGTTCCGGCGGGGCGAGCCTCCGCGGAGGGCCTGCGTGGCGGCGGCTCAGGCCCAGCGGTGGGGACGCTCGCGGAGTCGCTCCAGGCCCCACTGCGCACAGAAGTCCTGCCACGGTCCACGAGGGGCGCCCCGCCAGGCGAGGTCGTCGGGCCGCTGCTGCGGGATCTCCACCCCGTCGCCGGCGTCGCGGAGGCGCGCGAGCGAGCGGTACAGGAACGCCTCCTCGCGATGCTCCCGCAGTGACGCGGCGAGCGACGCCGCCCGCGCTCCGGTCACGCCCGGCACGTCCCAGTCCGCGGCCGCCGCGGGCACGTCCTCGAGGCTTCCGTATCGGCTGAGGACCGCAGCCGCACCCTTGGCGCCCCAACCGGGAATGCCCGGGTAGCCGTCCGCGGCATCGCCCACCACCGCCAGGAAGTCCGGGATCGACCCGGGCGCCACGCCCCACTTCGCACGGACACCGGCGTCGTCGTACACGATCTGCCGGCGCCGGTCCCAAAGGACCACCCGCTCGCCCTCCACGAGCTGGGCCATGTCCTTGTCCGGCGTGCACACGAGGATCCGCTCGACCGCCGGGTCCGCCGCGAAGCGCCGGCACGCCGCCGCGATCGCGTCATCCGCCTCGAACTCGACCATCGGCCAGACGACCAGGCCGAGCGCTTCGATGGCCGCCTCTACGATCGGGAATTGCGCCAGGAGCTCAGGCGGCATCCCCGCCGACGTCTTGTAGCCCGGATAGAGGTCGTTGCGGAAGGATTCGATGACCCGGTCCGTGGCGCAGCCCACGTGGGTGGCGCCCTCCTCGCGGAGCAGGAAGAGCAGCTGTTCGACCACGCCGGAGACCCCGGAGAGGAGCATGCCGTCGCGCCCGAGGACCGGCGGACGGGGCGCGTAGTGGGCGCGGAACAGCTCGTAGGTCGCGTCGACCAGGTGGACCTGCATCCGCCGCGGGCCGCGTCAGGCCGAGTCGCTGCTGCGGACGGCCCGCACGCCGGCGGCGGCCAGCTGGGCGAGGGCGGCCTCGCCGTCACCGGGCGCGAGGTTCACCGCCGCGATCGCGTCGGTCGCGAGGTCGGCCGCATAGCCCAGGCGGACCGCATCGAGCGCCGTGGCCTTCACGCAGTAGTCGGTGGCGAGGCCGCACACCACGACCCGCTGGACGCCTCGGTCGCGGAGGAGGCCGTCGAGCTCCGTCGGCTGCTCGGCCCCGGATTCCGGATCTCGCATCGTGAAGCCGGAGTAGCCGTCTTCGCCGTTCGCGCCCTTGTGGACGCTCGGGCCGAGCACCGCAAGCGATGGGTGGAACGCCGCGCCCCACGAATCGGCGATGCAGTGGTCAGGCCAGATGCCGCCGTCCTTCGCGAAGTGCGGCGTGTGCGCCGGGTGCCAGTCCTGCGTGTAGACGACGAACCCGCCGGCCGCGAGCGCAGCCTCCGCCAGGCGGTTCACGACCGGCACGACCTCGGCGCCGCCCGCCACGCTCAGCGAGCCCCCGGGATCGGCAAAGTCGTTCTGGACATCGACGACCACCAGGGCCGTCTGCGGATCGAACGCGATCATGGCCCGACGCTAGCACACAGGGCGACGATCAGACGCCCATCGCCACCGACCCGCAATCCCGCCGCATCCCGAACGAACCGGCGCGGGTCCGGCCTTCATGGGCTACCCTTCGGGCCGATGTACCTCGACGAGTTCAAGCACCAGCTCCCCGACATCGACGAAGGCGAGACGACCGACTGGATCCGGTCCCTCGACGACGTCGTGGACCAGGAAGGCGAGAATCGCGCCCGATTCCTGCTCTTCAAGCTGCTCAAGCGGGCGCGCCAGCGACAGGTCGGCCTGCCGCCGCTCACGAACACCCGCTACATCAACACGATCAGCCCCGAGCAGGAGCCGTTCTTCCCCGGCGACGAGGACATCGAACGGCGCATCCGCCGGCTGATCCGCTGGAACGCGGTGGCGATGGTCCTCCGCGCGAACTCGCGGTACGCGGGCATCGGGGGCCACCTCGCCACGTACGCCTCGGCCGCCACGCTCTACGAGGTGGGCTTCAACCACTTCTTCCGGGGCAAGGACGCCGACGGGCTCGGCGACCAGATCTTCTACCAGGGGCACGCGGCGCCGGGCATCTACGCCCGCGCCTTCCTCGAGGGCCGGCTCACCGAGGACCAGCTCGACCACTTCCGGCGCGAGACACCGCCCCAGGTCGGCCTGTCGTCCTACCCGCACCCGCGCCTGATGCCCGACTTCTGGGAGTTCCCGACGGTCTCGATGGGCCTCGGCCCGATCTCCGCGATCTACCAGGCCCGATACAACCGGTACCTCCAGAACCGGGGCCAGCTCGACACGTCCGGCTCACGGGTGTGGGCCTTCCTGGGCGACGGCGAAACCGATGAGCCCGAATCGCTGGGTGCGCTCCACGTGGCGGCGCGCGAGGGCCTCGACAACCTGACCTTCGTCGTCAACTGCAACCTCCAGCGCCTCGACGGCCCGGTCCGCGGCAACGGCAAGATCATCCAGGAGCTCGAGGCGGTCTTCCGCGGCTCGGGCTGGAACGTCATCAAGGTGATCTGGGGCCGGGAGTGGGACGAACTGCTCGCCCGCGACGTCGACCAGGCGCTGGTCGAGAAGATGAACACGACGGTCGACGGCGAGTTCCAGAAGTTCTCGGTCGCCGGGGGCGCGTACATCCGGGAGCACTTCTTCGGTCCCGACCCGCGCCTGCGCCGGCTCGTCGAGCACCTGTCCGACGACGACCTGGCCAAGCTCCGTCGCGGCGGCCACGACTACCGGAAGGTGTACGCGGCGTACAAATCCGCCACAGAGTTCGTCGGCGCTCCGACGGCCATCCTCGTCAAGACCGTCAAGGGCTGGACGCTCGGGCCGGGGGTCGAGGCTCGGAACATCACGCATCAGGCCAAGAAGCTGTCCGAGCAGGAGCTGCGCGTCTTCCGCGACCGGCTCGAGCTGCCGATCCCCGACGACCAGCTCAAGGACGCCCCGTACTACCACCCCGGCCCGAAGGCCGAGGAGATCGAGTACCTCATGGAGCGCCGCCGTCTCCTCGGCGGGCCGCTTCCGAAGCGCGTGGTGCGCAACGCCGCGTTGCCCGCGCCGAAGCCGTCCTTCGACGCCGAGTTCGCCGCAGGCAGCTCGACGCCCGTGTCCACCACCATGGCCTTCACCCGCATGCTCCGGAACCTCGTCCGCGATCCGGACCTGGGCCCGCGGATCGTGCCGATCATCCCGGACGAGGCACGCACCTTCGGCATGGACCCGCTCTTCAACGAGGTCGGCATCTACGCCTCGGGCGGCCAGCGTTACGAGCCGGTCGATTCCGAGCTGGTCATGAAGTACCGCGAGGCGGTCGATGGGCAGGTCCTCGAGGAGGGCATCACCGAGGCCGGCTCGATGGCCAGCTTCCAGGCGGCCGCGACCTCGTACGCGACGCTCGGCCACGCCGTGATCCCGTTCTACATCTTCTACTCGATGTTCGGGTTCCAGCGGACCGGCGACCAGATGTGGGCGGCCGCCGACGCGCGCGGCCGTGGGTTCCTCATGGGCGCGACGGCCGGGCGTACCACGCTGGCCGGCGAGGGCCTGCAGCACGACGACGGGCACACGCACGTCCTCGCCTCGACGGTCCCGAACGTCCGCCAGTACGACCCCGCGTTCGCCTACGAGCTCGCCGCCATCGTGCGGGACGGCATCGAGCGGATGTACGTCCAGGGCGAGGATGTCTACTACTACGTCACGCTCTACAACGAGAACTACGCGCAGGCGGCCATGCCGGACGGCGTGCGCGAGGGCCTCCTCCGCGGGATCTACCCGTTCCTCGAGGCGCCCAAGCTCAAGCGCGGCGCACGGCGCGTCCGGCTCGTGGGATCGGGTTCCATCCTCCAGCAGGTGATCGCCGCCCGGGACCTGCTCGCGGAGCGCTTCGGCGTCGCGGCCACGGTGTACTCGGCGCCGTCCTTCCCGTTGCTCCGGCGCGAGGCACTCGACGTCGATCGCTGGAACCGGCTGCACCCCGCAGAGACGCCGCGGACCCCGTACGTCGCCCAGGTGCTGGGCTCGGAGGGCGGCCCGATCGTCGCCGCGACGGACTGGCTGGCCGCCATTCCCCAGGGCGTCGCTCCGTGGATCCCGGCGACCTATTCCGTGCTCGGCACCGATGGGTTCGGCCGGAGCGACACGCGGGAATCACTCCGTGCCTACTTCGAGATCGACGCGGCCCACGTGGCCGCGGCCGCGATGTCCGCGCTGGCGCGCGACGGGGCGATCGACGGCGCGGACGCAGCCGCGGCGATCCAGGCGCTGGGGATCGATCCGGACAAGGCGGACCCGCGAGCGAGCTGAGCCGGCCGGAACCCGTAAGCGGCCCTGCGATCCAACGACAAGGGCGCTTGCACAATCCCGAGCCTGCCACTAGGATTTGAGGCCCGAGCGCGCCCCTGCCTGGATCCGCGACGACTCGGCGAGCGTGGAGTTGCCGCGTGGATCTCGGTTCCCTGACCAGCGGAGCGCTCATCGGCCTGCGCGAAGGCGTCGAGGCAGCGCTCATCGTGGCGATCGTGGCCTCGTACCTCGTGCGCTCGGGGAATCGCGAACAACTCGGCAAGGTCTGGCTGGGCACGGCCGCCGCGTTCGCGGCGAGCGCCGTCGTCGGCGTGGGCCTGTTCCTGACGGTCGGCGCGTTCGAGGAGCCGTACGAGCAGCTCTTCGAGGGCAGCCTCCTGCTCGTCGCCGCCGCCGTGGTCACGTGGATGCTGTTCTGGATGCGCCGACAGGCGGCGGGCATGCGGGGCGAATTGCAGGCGGCGGTGGATCGAGCCATCGGGGGTGGCGCGGCATGGGGCCTCGCGCTCCTCGCCTTCAGCGCGGTGATCCGCGAGGGGGTCGAGACCGCGCTGTTCCTGGCTGGCCAGGCCACGTCGGCGTCCTCGGGCGCCGTGAGCGTCGCGGTGGGCGCCGTCATCGGGATCGGGCTGGCCGTGCTCATCGGGTGGGGCTTCTACCGCGGGAGCCGCCGGGTCGACCTCCGGAAGTTCTTCCGCTGGACGGGAATCGCCCTCGTGTTCATCGCCGCGGGACTCGTCTCCCATGCCGTCCATGAGCTGATCGAGGTGGCCGAGATCGCCGGGATCGGACTCATCGGGACCCAACCGGCCTACGACCTCTCCGCCGTCCTCGCCGACGACACGGGCATCGGGCAGTTCCTCCGGGCGATCTTCGGCTACAGCGCGACCCCCGAGGTCCTGACGCTCACGGCGCACGTGGCGTACGTGGTGGGAATCCTGTGGCTGTTCCTCCGGCCGGTCCGACCGTCCATGCCTCCCGCCGCGCCGAGCCGGACCACCGCGAGCGCCTGAGCGTGGCCGGCCATGAGCCGGCGGTCAGCGGGGCCCGGCGACGAGTCTGCTAATCGAACCGTCGAGGTTCGCGACGAGGATCTCCCCGTCGGCATCCAGCCCGAAGGCGACGATCCCACTGCCCGCGGTCCCGACGCGCACCGGCTCCTGGGGACCCGTTCGGTCGGCCCGGATCGCCCACAGGCGTCCGGAGCAGTAGTCGGCGAAGAGGTAGAGCCCCGCGAGCAGCGGCTGGGCGTCGCCGCGATAGACCGTCCCGCCGATCACGGTGCACCCGACGTCGTGTCCGTACTGGGCGACCGGAGCCGTCATGCCGGTGTCGTCACATCCCGTCGCCGGCTCATGGCAATGCGTGCCCTCGAGGACGTCCCACCCGAAGTTGAGGCCCGCCTGCCCGGTTCGGGCCACGTCGACCTCCTCCCACGCGCCCTGGCCGACGTCGCCAATCCACAGGTCACCGGTCGACGGGTCGAAGGCGAACCGCCACGGGTTGCGGAGCCCCAGGTGCCAGATCTCCGGACGGGCTCCGGCGACCGAGGTGAAGGGGTTGTCGCGAGGGATGCCGTAGGCCGCGTCGCCCGTGGCGTCGACGTCGATCCGCAGGATCTTGCCGAGCAGCGTGTCGAGGCGCTGCCCGCTCCCGAGCGGGTCGTTGGCGCCGCCCCCGTCGCCGAGCGAAACGTACAGCATGCCGTCCGGGCCGAACGCCAGCGCACCCCCGTTGTGGTTGCCGAAGGGCTGGTCGACGGTGAGGATCCAGGTCTCGGACGCGAGGTCGAACCGTCCGCTGCCATCGCCGGCGAGTACGTAGGACGCGACGACCGTGTCGCCGTTCGTATCGGTGTAGTCGGCGAACAGCCGGGGGTCGCCCGGGAATGCCGGGTGGAGCGCGATGCCGAGCAGCCCTTGCTCGCCACCTGCCGACACGCGGCCCCCAAGGTCAAGCACCGGCTGCGCCGCGATCCGGCCGTCCGCGAGGACCCAGACGCGGCCGTCCTTGCCCGCGACGAACACGCGTCCCGTGGCGTCCGCGGTGGCGGCGAAGGCGAGCGGCGCGCCGTCGATCGCCGAGACGTCGGCCAACGTGACCGACACGGCAGCCGGATCGGCCGGGGTCGGGGCAGGCGTCGCCGTCGGGGAGGGCGGGGCGTCCGTCCGGCGCGGCGTGGCGCTCGTTGCGGCGGGCGTTGGAGCGCTGACATACGGGGTCGGGGCAGCCGTGGGCGGCAGGGTCGGGACACACGCAGCCACGAGCACGAGGGCCAGCGCGAGTCCATTCCCGCTGCTGCGACGTGTCCCGTGCCTCACGGGCGGACTTTACGATGCACGAACGAACCGAGCCCGCAGGGAGTCACCATGGACGCGTTCGAACTGGATGCGCTGCGCGCCACCCGCCGTGCGGGCGGGCGCGCCTACCTCGAGTTCCTCCGCAGCCCGGACCTTTCGGTCGGGTTGTATGAGCTGCCGGCCGGCGGAATCGACCCCCAGGGTCCGCACACCGAGGACGAGGTCTATTGCGTGATGGCCGGGAGGGCACGGATCTCGGTCGGGGGCGAGGACCGCCCGGTGGGGCCGGGCTCAGTGGTCTTCGTTGCCGCCGGCGTGGAGCACCGGTTCCACGACATCGCCGAGGACCTCGTGGTCATCGTGGCGTTCGGTCCCGCGGAGGGCGTGCGCAGCGCCGGATAGGCATGCCGGCGGACCGGCCGCGCGTCAGGCGGGTGCGATCGGCCCCGGCGCCTGGCCGGCGAGCTCGAGGAGCCGGGACGCCATCGCCGGGGCAAGTCCGGCCTCGTCGTGGCGGAAGAAGGCGAAGACGGGCGTCCCGGCGTTGAGGAACGGCTCGATGCGCTGCGCCCAGCGCGCGAGCTCGTCGTCGCTGTAGGCGTGGCGGCGCAGGCGCAGGTACAGCGCAGGGCCGGTCACGCGCACGGTGGGGGGTTCGGGGTCGTCGGGACCTTCCGTGGCGCACAGGATCGCGCCGTGGGCGGCGAGCGCGGCAAACGTCTCGTCGACGTGCCACGAGGGATCCGCGAACTCCATCACGAGGGATACCGTCGGCGGCCATGCCGCGAGCAGCGCGTGGAGCGCCGCATCCGAGGAGCCGTCGGCCCGGCGATGGATGTTCCCGGGCACGGCGAACAGGACCGCCCCGAGCGCGGGCCCGAATGTCCCGAGCCGCTCGGTGAGCCACGGCACGCTCTCCGAGGCGGCACCCAGCATCGAGCGCATCGCGGCCCCTCGCTGGGCCTTGATCACGAAGCGGAACCCCGCCGGGACCGATTCGGTCCAGCCGCGGATGCGGGATTCGGTGGGACGCGCGTAGAAGGTGTTGTTCAGCTCGACCGCCGGAAGGTGCGCCGCGTAGTACCGAAGGCGATCGGCGGCCGGGAGCCCGGGCGGGTAGAAGCTCGGCGTCCAGCCGTCATACGCGAAGCCGGACGCTCCCGCCAGCAGCAACGATGCGGTCGGAGCCGGCCCCTCGCTCATGCGTCGATCCGGCGCGGGATCGCGGGCGTTCGGGACGCCGGCTCGATCGATCAGTCCCGGCCGTCGGGCGCGGCGGCGCCTGTGAGCCGGGGGGAGGCTGCGGCATCGACCCCGGCCGGCGACGGGTCGGCGGCGATGTCCGGCCGCGTTCCGGCGGCCTCGACCTCGGCGGCCCCGTGGCCGCAGGTTGCGCCGTGGCAGAGCCGATCCGTGACGGACGTCAGGGCACGCTCGAGGGCCGGGAGATCGGCCGGATCGACGGCGTCGAAGAAGTAGGCCCGAATGCCGGCCAGGTGCGTGGGTGCCGCCGCCCGAAGCCGGGCCAGGCCCAGGCCGGTGAGGGTCGCCTCGGCGCCGCGGCCGTCGCCGCTGCATGACGTCCGCTCGACGAGCCCGTCGTCGACGAGGCGGTCGACGAGGCGGGTGACGCCGCTCTTGGAGAGCAGCAGCGAATCGGCGAGGCGCCCCATGCGCAGTCGGCGATCGGGCGATTCGGCCAGGTGGAGGAGTGTCTCGTACTCCTGGAGCGACAGGGCGTGACCTGTTCGGAGGTCGTCGTCGAGGCGCCGCGCGACGCGCGCATGGGCATGCAGGAAGGCGCGCCATGGTCCGAGGTCCTGTCGCCGGAGGCTCCTGGACGATGGCGCGGCCCCGGTAGCGGGCGATGCGTGCGATTCCTGCATGGCGCCATCGTACCCCGTCTGGTTGCGTTGCCAACGATCGGCAGCCGCGCCGCGCGGGTCGGTGCAGGTCACGGCGTCGGTCCCGCCGCGGCCGCGAGGGCCGCCTCGAGCGCCTCGAGCCCGGCGCGCAGGCGCTCGGTGGTGGGCCACCCGAACCCGAGGCGGAATGCATCGTCGGGCTGGCCGAACCAGTGGCCCGGACCCACGATCGTGCCGTGCTCCTCGAACAGGATTCGATGGAACCGATCGAGGTCGACGCCGTCGGCGCGATCCGGACGGATCCTCGGGAACCCCACGGCTCCGCCCGTGGGCCGAACCCACTCGAAGCTCGATGCGGCGATCCAGGCGTCGACGATCGATCGGTGGGCTGCCACCTCCGCCCGCAGGCGAGGCAGCCACATCCCGCGCGCCTCCAGCACCGCGGCGCCGATTGCCTCGTCGACGACCGAGTTCGCGATCACGATCTGCTCCTTCGCGGCGAGCAGCGTCTCGAGGAGCTCCGCGTCGCGCGAGGCGAGCCAGCCGAGCCGGATCCCGGGCACGCCGTAGGCCTTCGACAGGCTCGAGACGCTGATCGCCCGCGACGATCGGGCCGCCACGGGCTCGGAGGGCACCCCGTCCGCGAGGTCGCGATAGGTCTCGTCGAGGAGAAGCCGGGCGCGCGGATGCGCTTCCACGAGGGCGAGCACGCGGTCGAGATCGGGCCGGGCGATGACGGTTCCGGTCGGGTTGCCCGGGCTCGTGAGCGAGACCAGCACGGTGCGCGCCGTCATCGCCGCCGCGATCCGCTCGGGCGCGATCCGCCAGTCGTCCTCCCGTCGCGCCTCGAGGACCGTCACGTCGGCCCCGATGGCCCGGGGCGTCTCGAGGTTCGTGGCGTAGTTCGGCGCGGCGACGACCACGTGATCGCTCGGTGCGAGGAGCGCGGAGTGCACGAGGAACAGCGCCGCCACGGCGCCCGGCGTGGTCAGGATCTCCTCGGGTGCCATCGACCAGTGGGTCGCAATGGACGAACGCAGGTCCGGCCGCCCGAGATGGTCCCCGTAGGCGAGGACCAGGCCCGCGAGCCGCTCGCCGAGACCGGGGTCGATCGCATCGAGGCGGAGGTCGCGGACCGAGCTCTCGGCGAGGTTGTTGCGGATCCGGTCGTAGCCGAGCTGTTCGGGCGACTCGATCTCGATCGGAAGCCTGCGATAGCGCATGGTCGGGGAGTGTAGGCCGGTCGGACCGGCCGGCGCCGCGCGAGTCGGCCGAGCGCGGTGCGCATCGGGCCCGCGTGGTGGCTCCTGCCGCACGTCCCACCGACGCGCTCGGTAGCATCGCGTCATGGCACTCGACGTCGACGCACTGCGGGCGCGCTTTCCCGCCCTCTCCCGGCCCCATGGCGACCGACCGCTGGCGTTCTTCGACGGCCCGGGCGGGACCCAGGTCCCCGACACCGTGATCGAGGCCGTCGCGGGCTACTACCGCGATTCGAACGCCAACACCGGGGGGCGATTCGCCACGTCGGCGGCCTCGGACGCGATCCTCGCGGAGGCCCACGATGCGGTCGGGGACCTGCTCGGCGTCGATGGCGACGAGATCGTCTTCGGGCCGAACATGACCACGCTCACGTTCCAGTTGAGCCGGTCGATCGGCGCCTCGCTCCGGCCGGGCGACGAGGTCGTCGTGACGGGCCTGGATCACGCGGCGAACGTCGATCCCTGGATCGCAGCGGCACGAGACAACGAGCTGATCGTCCGGACCTGGGAGCCGGACCTCGCCGACTGCACGCTCGACCTCGCGGCCCTGCGGCGAATCGTGGGGCCCCGGACCCGAGTGGTCGCCGTCGGGTGGGCGTCGAATGCGGTCGGCACCATCAACCGCGTGGCGGAGGCCGCCGCCATCGCCCACGAGGTCGGGGCGATCGCCTACGTCGATGCCGTGCACGCCGCGCCCCACCTGCCGATCGACGCCCGGGCGGTCGACGCCGACTTCGTGGCCACGTCGGTGTACAAGTATTTCGGGCCACATGTCGGTGCCGTGTACGGGCGACGTGAGCTCCTGGACCGGCTCCCGGCCTACAAGGTGCGGCCCGCCCATCATCGATTCGAGACCGGGACCGCGAACCACGAAGGCATGGCCGGCGCGTTGGCCGCCATCGGCTACCTGGAGGACGTCGGCCGGATGGCCCTGGCGGGGGAGGGGAGCGGCCGGCGGGGCCGCCTCGTCGCGGGGATGGAGGCGATCCGGGAGGCCGAGCTCGCCCTGTATGGCCGGCTCCACGAGGGCCTCGTCCGCATGGCCGGCATCACGATCCACGGCATCACCGATCCCGAGCGGTTCGCCTGGCGCACGCCCACGGCGGCGATCCGCGTGGCCGGCGTGGGTTCTGCCGAGGTCGCAGCCGCCCTGGGCGAGGCGGGATATGCGGTCTGGGACGGCGACTTCTACGCGCTCGACCTGATCACCCGCCTGGGCTATGCCGACGACGGGGGCGTGGTCCGGATCGGGCTGACCCACTACAACACGGCGGACGAGGTCGACGGCCTGCTCGGCGAGCTCGCCCGGATTGCGAACCGGGCGTGAATACGGTGGGAACCACCCCGAACGAAGGGCGTCGCTACGGCGCCCAGAGCATGACCGCGCCCCTTCGCGACGTCCTCGTGAAGCGTCCGGGGCCCGCCTTCGGGGCGGCCTTCGACGACCCCGCCCACGGGTTCCTCCACCGCGTCGACCTCGACCTCGCCCGCCGTGAGCACGATGCGTTCGTCGACGTGCTCGCCGGACTGGGCCCGACCGTCCACGTGCTCGAGGACGAGGTGGCCAGCCCGGACCTCGTGTACGTGTTCGATCCGCTGCTCGTCTCGGACCGGGGGTCGATCGCCCTCCGACCGGGCAAGCCGAACCGCCAGGTCGAGCCGGCCGTGCTCGAGCGATGGACCGCCGAGGCCGGCATTCCCTCGGCCGGCCGGATCGAGGCACCCGGCACGATCGAGGGCGGTGACACGTTCTGGCTCCGGCCGGATCTCCTGTGCATCGGACGGACCCTTCGGACCAACGACGAGGGAGCGCGCCAGCTGGGCGCCATCGTCGGAGGGGACGTGCGGGTCTTCGACGTTCCGTACTGGCACGGGCCGGCCGAGTTGATCCACCTGCTCTCGGTCATCTCGCCCGTCGCCGACGACCTCGCCGTGGTTTTCCTTCCCCTCCTGCCGGTGGGGCTGTGGGAGCTCTGCCGCGACCTCGGGATCCGGTTGATCGAGGTGCCGCCCGAGGAGTTCCCGTCCCTCGGCTGCAACGTCCTGGCGGTACGCCCCGGCGTCGTCATCCTTGCCGAGGACAACCCGGAGACCGCACGGGCCCTCGCGTCCGCGGGCTGCGAGGTCCATACGTACCCGGCGACCGAGATCGGGATCAACGGCTCCGGTGGGCCGACCTGCATGACCCGCCCGATCCTCCGTGGGTGACGAGGTGATCGAACCGGGACCGGGATCGCGCACGAGCCTGTCCGCGGCGCAGCAGCGCGCGGCGTCGGCCGTGGACGCCGGCCATGCCGTCGACGTCCTCACCCGTCTCGTGCAGACGCCGAGCGTGACGGGCGATGAATCGGCCGTCCAGGCAGTGGTTGCCGCGGAGCTCGAGTCGCTTGGCTGTCGCGTCGAGCGCATCGAGACCGACCCTGACGAGTTCGCCCGCGAGGATCCCGACTGGCCGGGTGCCGAGTTGCCGCGCAACGAGCTCGTCACGATCGTCGGTCGCGCCGGCCGGCCCGGCGGCCGACGACTGCTCCTCGTTGGCCATACGGATGTGGTGCCGGTTGGCGATCGCGCCACCTGGTCGGTCGACCCGTGGGCCGCCGAGGTCCGCGACGGGCGTTGCTACGGCCGTGGCGCGGCCGACATGAAGGGTGGCTGCGCATCGATTCTCGCCGCCGTGCGGGCGCTCCGGGAGACCGGCGCCCTCGACACGCTCGACGGAGAGCTGGTCGTGGCGTTCGTGCCCTCGGAGGAGGACGGTGGCCAGGGGATGCTCGCGGCGATCCGGGCGGGGATCGTCGGGGACGCGGCGATCATCACGGAGCCGACGGACCTGGACGTGGTGGTCGCCCACGCCGGAGCACTGACGTTCCGCCTGACCGTCCCCGGTCGAGCGGCGCACGCTTCCCGGCGGCGCGACGGCGTGTCCGCCCTCGACAAGCTCATGGTCCTGGTTCGCGCCCTGGAGGCGGACGAGGCGGCGGTCAACGCGGCCGAGACCGATCCGCTGATGACGGCGCTCGGGCTGCCGTATCCCACGATGGTCGGGATGGTGTCGGGCGGCTCGTGGGCCTCCACGGTCATGGACCAGGTCACGGCCGACGGGCGATACGGCGTGGCCCTGGGCGAGACGTGGCGCGACGCCGAGCGCCGTCTCCGGCGCGTCATCGCCGAGGCCGCCGCTGCCGATCCGTTCCTGCGCGACCACCCGCCGGTCGTGGAACTGGTCGGCGGGAAGTTCTCGTCGGCCCGGGTTCCGGCCGATCACCCGCTGCCGGTCGGCCTGGCGGCGGTCAGCGAGGCCGTCACCGGCCGCCGTCCGAGCCTCCTCGGCGAGCCCTACGGCGCGGACATGCGGCTCCTCGTGAACGAGGGCCGCACGCCGACCGTGATCTTCGGTCCCGGCCACGTCGAGCGTGCGCACGTTGCCGACGAATCGGTCCCGGTCGATGACGTCGTCACCTGTGCCCGCGTGCTCGCGGCGTGGGTCGTGGGGGCGCTGGCCGTGCGCTGACCCTCGGGCTGCCCGGCGGCCAGAGCGCGCGCTGAGCCGTGGCTTTCAAGGCGGCCCCAGATGTCAGGCCGTCGGTGTCGCGGCCTCGGGCTCCAGGTGGGCGTGCGCGATCGCACGGCGGTGGGCCCGCAGGGTCAGCACCGGGATCGCGACCACGGCGGCGCCGAGGATCCCGAGGGCGGTGTAGCCCACCCAGGCCATGATCAGCCCGGATCCGAGGCTGGCGGCTGCGGCCGTGCTCCAGATGAGCCCGTCGGCGACGCCCTGGACCCTCGTCCGTTCGTGGAGCTCGAGGTGTTCCGAGAGGAGCGCGCTGCCGGCCACGAATCCGAAGTTCCAGCCGAGGCCGATCAGGAACAGGGCGAGGAACAGGATCCAGCCGCCGTCCGCCGGGGCGACCGCGGCCATGAGGGCCGAGCCGGCCAGCGTGGCGGTGCCGAGGAAGATGGTCCGAACGGGCCCGAAGCGCTCCGAGAGCCGGCCCGAGATCGGCGAGAACGCAAACATCCCGAGGGTGTGCGCCGACAGCACCGCGCCGACCGCGGCAAGCCCGTGCCCATGCTCGGTCATGTGGAGCGGCGTCATCGTCATGATCAGGACCATCACGAACTGGCCGGCGACGAGCGCGATGATCGCCGCCATGACCCCTGGCCGGCGAAGGATGCCTGCAAGGCGGTCGCGGGGCACCGTGGTGGCCGCTGCATGGGCGTCGAGGGCGGTCTGGTCGGCGAGCTCATACGGGTCCGGTCGCAGCCATCCGAACGACAGGAGGGCCGCAACTCCCACGAACACGACCGGGACGAGGTACGGCCCCGACAGGCCCGGCAGCCCCGCCCGGATCGCCAGGTCGCTTGCGATGGGTACCAGCTGCGGCCCGATGACCGACCCGACCGTGGCGGCCCAGACCACGGTGCTGATCGCGGTGGCACGCCGCGCGGCCGGTGCCATGTCGGCCGCGGCGTAGCGGGACAGCTGGTTGGAGCTGTTGCCGAAGCCGATCAGCGTGGTCCCGACGATGAGGAGCGGAAAGCTCCGCACCAGGACGCTTGCCGTCGCCACGAGGGCGCCGGCAACCCCGATCCCGTATCCCAGGGCCAGGCCCGCCCGTCGCCCGCGCCTGGACATCAGCGACGACAGCAGGAGCGCGCCCATGGCCGCGCCGAGTACCACGCTCGCGCCCGGCGCGCCCGCCAGGGTCTGCGTCCCCAGGAGGTCCTTGGCGACGATCGTGGCGACGGTGACCGCAGCGATGTGGCCGGTGCTTCCCAGGGCCACGCCCGCGACAAGGGTCCGCCGGGCGCGTCGCCGGGCGCGCTCGAGCGCAAGGGGATCCATGGGTCGGGTCACAGGCGGAGGATAGCCGTGGCTGCCGATCGCCGCGGGTGCCGATGCCCGCGGCGGGTCACAGTCCCAGGGTCGGCCGCTCGATGCCGGGTCGAGGTCCCGGCTTCGTCCCACCCGCGGGTGGCGTGGCACCGCGTGTCCCGGCTTCCTGCTCTGCCGCACGGCGCAGGTACAGGTGGAAGCCGTTGAGGAGCCGCATCTGTTCGGGGGTCCGGCAGGCGACGAGGAAGAGGTCGGGGTTCGCCACGAGCGCGGCCAGGCCCTGCGCCCGGGAGATCGCCACGTTCAGCCGGTTTCCGGAGTAGAGGAACTCGAGGTCTCTGGGCGCATCGTCCGGCGACGAGGTCGCCATCGAGTAGATCGCGACGGGTGCCTCGCGGCCCTGGAACAGGTCCACGGTGCCCGCATTCGGCTCCGTCCCGAACGCGACCCGTCCCTGGCGCCGGATCTCGGCCACCTGCGCGTTGTAGGGCGCGACCACGAGCATGTCGGCGAGCTCGATCGGTCGTTCACGCCCGAGCGCGTCCACCCACGGCCGCCCGATCAGCGACGCGATGGCATCGATGACCCAGGCCGCCTCCTCGGGCGCCCGATTGCCCCGGTCCTCGTGGGCGACGGGCACGAATCGGACCCCGGTTCCGCCCAGCGGTGCCCCGGGCGCGAGGCGCTGGCGGGCCGTGCGGGCCTCAGTTGTGACGCGGCCGTCGTAGTAGGCCGGCGAGATGAACGCGTTCACGTCCGGATGGAGGCGCCAGGTCGTGTCGAGGAGCAGGCCTCGATCCGGCGCGATCGTGCGGGCGTCCCCGATGAGGTGCTCGAGCGCGGACGCCGCGGCGCCCTCGGGATGGACGCCCGTGGAGACCTGCGGAAGCTGGTTCGGGTCCCCCAGCAGCACGAGCGAATCCGCGGCTCCCGCGACCGCGACGGTGTTGGCGAGCGAGAACTGACCGGCCTCGTCAACGAAGAGCACGTCGATCGATTGCTCCATGTCCAGCCGCGACCACAGCCACGAGGTCCCGCCGAGCACGTCGATCTCGCGGTCCCGCACGGCGATCACCGCTCGCTCGTTGGTCCCGATTCGCTCGATTCCAAGGTTCGGCTCGATGTCCGTCTCGTCATCCGAGCGATGCCCAAGGCGCACGACTTCCCCCGCCTCCGCGAACGCGGCGGCGACCGACTTCAGGGCGTTCCCGATGACGCGATGGGACTGGGCGGTGATCCCGACCACGCGGCCGGCGCGCACGAGGTCGAGGATCATGCGCGCGGCGGTGTAGGTCTTGCCCGTGCCAGGGGGGCCCTGGATGGCCAGTACGGTCCCGTCGAGGGCCAGGCCGAGCCTGCGAGCCGCGTCGAGGGCGGTTTCATCGTTCGCTCGAAGGGGGCCCCCGGCGTGGTCTCGGAACCGGGGCGGGTGCCGGGCCACGAGCTCGCGAGCGGCACGGCGAGGACCAGTGTCCGCGAAGGCGTGGCCGGCTGCCTGCGACGCGATCACCTGGTCGGCGACCCGCCCGATGGCCTCTTCCTGCGCGTCCGTGTTGTAGGGCCCATTGGGGATGATTGCGCGGGGCGACGACTTGCCGCTTGCGTCCTTGAGATCGACCGTGCCCGCCAGGGGATCGATGGCCACGACGTCCACGCCCGCCGGCTTTGTCTCCGCGCCGTAGAGCCCGCCCGCCGAGCCGACGTCGATCCGCGTGTCCTGGCGAGGATCGAACGCGTAGCGCCGAACGACACGGGTCTTGACGGTGCCCAGTTCCTCGACCAGCTGGAGGCCGGCGAGGGCGTTCGGGTCCTCGAAGAGCGTCTCCGCGTCGCCTTCCCGGAGCCGATACTGGTCCCACCACTGGGGCTTGGCCTCCCGCCGATGCCAGCTCACGAGGCCTGCGAGCAGCCAGCGCGCCTGTTCGTCCGGGGAGCGCTCGGCGGCATCGGCCGGGATGCCGGCTCGGAGTGCATCCTCGCGCTCCCGCGCCTTCGCGCTCCGCTCGGTCACCTTCGCGGCAGGCTCCGGCTCGCCGGGTCCCGGTCGCGGCACCACGCCGTCGGGATACCACTCCGGGTGCGTCGCAAGCGCCTCGACGCGCAGCGACTCGAGCCAGTTGCGCAGGCCGAGGTTGGACAGGCAGTCGTCCCGGTTGTACGCGGCAATCGCCTCGAGGATCTCGGGATCCTGCGTCTCGATCCAGCGCTCGTACTCGACGATGCTGAACCCGGCGTTCGTGATCCCGCCCTCCCGCTCCGGCATGTAGAAGGGCTCGAGCCGCTTGATCGAGTAGCTCTCGACGCTCGCGAGGAGCGCCTGGCGCACGACGTGGTCGTAAAGGTTGACCAGGACCTTGCCGCGGAGGAGCGCGTCGATCTCGTCCTCGCGGGTGGCGTGCCGCTGCATGAGGCGCTTGAGTGCGCCCGATTCATAGGCACCGTAGTGGTAGACGTGCATGCCGGGGTCCTGGCGCAGGCGGTCCATGACGAGGTCGACGAAGGACTCGAGCGCCGCCTTCTCGGCCGCCCGGTCGTGCGCCCACTGGACATGGAACGCGGGCTCCGCGCCCGGCCCGTCCACGTCGACCCAGCCCCACAGGTATTCCAGCCCGCCCTGCATCGCGAGATGGTCGGCCTCGAGGTCGAAGAAGAGGTCGAGTGGCGAGGGCGGTGGCAGCGCCGCCAGTCCGCGCCCGGCGTCGCCCGGCGTCGGCTCGAGGAGCTCGTAGTGGGGCCGTCCGGTCGCCTCTCCGCGGACCTGGAGCGCCGCCTGGCGGCGCAGCCGGTCCAGCACGCGCGGCTGCATGGCGGCGATCGGCGCACCGGGCTCGAGGTCCGCGAGGGCCCGGCGGGTGGTGACGCCGCCTTCCACGAGCTTCCGGCGCTGGACGCGTGTCGCGCCGGCGACGATCGAGAGGTGGTCGTCGGCACGGCGCTGGTCCATGCAGCGCGTCCACCACGGGCAGATGTCGCAGTGGCCGACCGGTTCCGGATAGGTCGGCGGCGTCGCCGCGTCCGAGGCCTCGAAGACGCGCGCCTCGAATCGCTCGCGAGCGGCCTGGACGTAGGCCGCGTAGTCGGCGTAGCGATAGGCGTGCCGTTCGGCGTCGCCCGTGACCACGGTGAGGAACTCCGGTGCGACGCCCTGCAGCTGTTCGAGGCGCGCCGCGTAGACGCACATCTGGATAAGCGCCGCGCCCCGGACGTGGGCGGCAAGCTTCGTGTCCGCGACGTCGTAGCTCCACGACCCGAGGTCGGAGGGCCGGTCGTCTCGCCGGACCAGGAAGTCCGGATGGCCGCGCCAGCGACCATCGAACGTGGTCGCCTGGAAGATCACGTCCGTCCCGCTCCGCATCGCGGCGACGGTCTCCGCCTCGGCCGACCGCAGCTCATCCGGCGTGCGCGGCTCCCGCAGGGTCATCTCGACCACGACGCGCCCGGCGGCGGTCAGGCGCGCGATCTCCTCCTGTTCGTGCTGATAGCCGCGGCGGCGAAGCAGGTCGAGCTGGGGATCCTCGTGAAAGGGGCGCTCAAGCTCGCCCCGGGCACGGGCCAGTTCGAGGCCGACCAGGTGGTCGCACTCGAGGAAGCCGACGAGGTCGGTGGCCGAGACGACGAGCGTCCCGTCGGAATGTCGCTGCACTGCCGACCACTCTAGCCGCCGGTCGTGCCAGCTTGCCTGTCACGGGCCGCCGACACCCTGTCACGGGCCGCAGGCACCCGATCGCGCTCGCGACTCAGCCGAAGAGCGCGACGACGGCGTCCTCGAACACCTCGGTGTGTCGGTCCACGTCCGCGGCCGTGGTGGCCGGCGACATGAGGGCCATGTTGTGGAAGGGCGTCATGAGGATGCCCCGGTTCATCGCCCAGAGGTGGAGGAAGCGCTCGAGTTCGGGGTCCGCGTGGTCCCACTGCTCGCGACCGGTGCGCGGCCGGGTCGGCATGAAGTGGTACTCGGCGCGCGCCCCCAGCCTGGTCACGTGCCACGGCACGCCATGGCGCGCGAGGACGTCGTTGACCCCGGCTTCCCAGCGCTCGGCGAGCGGGATCATCGTGGCGAACGCCTCCTCGGTCAGGACCTCGCCGAGGGTCGCCCGGATGGCCGCCAGGGACAGGGCGTAGCCCGCGAGCGTGCCCCCGATGCCCCCGATGTCGATGTCCTGGAGGTCCGTGCTGGCCGCGATGCGGTCGGCCACCTCGGTGGTCATGCCGTAGGCTGCGGCCGGGATCCCGCCTCCGATGGTCTTGCCGATGACGAGCATGTCCGGCGAATAGCCGCCGCGACCGGTCACGCCGCCCGGACCCGCGCAGATCGTGTGGGTCTCGTCGTGGATGAGGATCGTGCCGTGCCGGCGGGTGATCTCGCGGACGCCCTCCAGGTACCCGTCCTCGGGCAGCACGATCCCGACATTCGTGAGGGCGGGCTCGATGAGCAGGGCGGCAACGTGGCCGTCGGCGAGCGCCGCGTCCAGCGCCGGGAGATCGTTGAAGGGCACCACCCGGGTGGTCAGCGCCGGGTTCACCTGCGGGCCGATGTTGCCGCGGGTCGCCTCGACCCGGCCGTCGTCGGTGAGCCAGGCAAACGTCTCGTCGACCGTGCCGTGGTAGTTGCGGTCGTGCACGGCGACCAGCGGCCGGCCCGTGATGGCCCGGGCTAACCGGAGCGAGAACCGGTTGGCGTCGGTGGCCGTGATCGCGAACTGCCAGGTCGGCAGCCCGAACCGCCGCGCCAGCTCTTCGCCCGCCCAGGCCGCATCCTCGGTCGGCAGCATGTGGGTGATGCCCCGACGCAGGTGGCGTTCGACCGCGGCGATCGTCGGCGCCGGGCCGTGACCGGCCATCGCCCCGGTGTCGCCGAGGCAGAAGTCGATGTAGTCGTGCCCGTCGACGTCGCGTACGCGCGCGCCGGCCGCGGACTCGACGAACGGGGGGAACGCGCTGGCCCACTTGATCATCCAGTGCATCGGCACGCCGCCGAGCAGGGACCGGCCGGCCCGGGCATGGAGCTCGGCGCTGCGAGGATGGCGAGCCAGGAAGGCGGCCTGTTCCTCGGCCATCCGTGCCTCGAGCCGAACCCGGTCGAGGGTGGTCATGCAAGGGCCTTCATGCAGCGGCACGCTGGCGGGTCATGGCCAGATGATGAGGGCGCGGCCGCCGGCGCGCCGCCGTGTTGCGTCGCCCGGGTCGCGGCGAATCCGCGGACCGCGGAGCGCCCCGGGCTGGGCGGCCTAGTTCAGGTGCCGGCGATACCCGCAGATCGGGCAGGTGGCGACCTTCGACTCGGGATCGACCTCGAGGAAGGAGGCGCAGCCGTTGGTGCCGCAATACAGGTGGTGGGAAACGGCCGATCGGCGGCGCTGGCGGCGAATGGCCGCAGCCCGACCGACGGTCGAGGTGTGAAGCGTGCGCGTGAGCATGTGGGTCCCGTGTGTTCCTTCGTGCCGTGCGCCCAGGGTGTGATGGGCCCGTCGCGCGGTCTGGTGCAACGCGCTGCATGCTGTTGCAAGCGCGGTACTGGTGGGGGATCCGGGCGGCGATCGCGGGAGCCAGTCGATCCGATCTCTCTGTCGTTCGATGCTCTGACCTGCGGCCGTCTCGGCGGATCCGGTTGTCGATATCCAGCATGGTCGGCGCGTCGTATCCTGTCAAACGGTCCGTTGGTACTACGAGATGCCGATTGCGGCATCGCAACCTTGCCTTCACCGGCCGTTGGTTGCACTCACCGGCTCGCCTTGGCAGATTCCGGGGCGACGCCCCGGAGGGGATGGCTGGAGCGTGCCGGCCGTCGGGGCGGGGGAGTGCCGAGGACCGCGGAGCGGCGTCCCGGCGCCCGATCGACACCACACCATGGCTGGAGGAATTCGTGGCGAGCCTGAGCATCACCCAACGTCGTGACCCGCAGCAGGACGCGGGGGGATCGGGCCGGCGGCGGCCCACACGGGCCCGGTTCGCGTGGGCGGCGGCAGCGGCCGCATTGGCGGCGGCATCGCTCGCGCCGGCTGCGTTCGCGGCCGATCCCCTCCAGATCACGACCTCGTACCCGGCGATCGTCGTGGCCCCGGGCGCGAAGGTGAGCTTCAACGTCTCGATCACCACGACCACGCCGCAGCGCGTCGACCTCGCCCTTGCCGGAGCCCCAGCCTCGTGGAACGCCAAGCTCCACGGCGGTGGGTTCGTGGTGGACGCGGTCGAGACCAACGGGACAGACGCGACCACGGTTCGCGTGGACCTCGAGGTCCCGTCGGACGCCTCCGGCACGACGCGGCTCACCCTCACGGGTCGCACGGCGGCCGATACGGTGACCCTGCCGCTCGAGGTCCGGGTGGACCCGAACGCCTCGGGCGCCATCTCCATCAAGAACGACATCCCGGCCCTGCGCGGCCCGAGCACGCAGACGTTCAACTTCAGCCTGTCGGTCGTGAACGACACGACCGAGGACGAGACCTTCTCGGCCACCGGCGCCGGGCCGACCGGGTGGACGGTCAACACGACGCTGACCGGACAGAGCCAGGCGGCCTCCGCGGTCGTCAAGGCGAACTCCACTGCCGGGATCACGGTGGCGGTCACGCCGCCCGCGACCGTCGACGCCGGGACCTACAAGCTCCAGGTCGCCACCAGCGTGGCCGGCCAGACGCTCATCTCGGACCTCCAGGTCGAGATCACGGGCACGTACACGATGACCCTCGGGACCACCGACGGCCGCCTGAACGCCCGGGGCGGCGCCGGGTCCGCGTCCACGCTCGCGTTCGAGGTCACCAACACCGGCACCGCGCCGATCACGAACGTGACCATCAGCGGGAACGGCCCCACCGACTGGACGATCACCTTCGACAACGCCACGATCGCCTCGCTCGCGCCGAGCGCCACGCAGACCGTGACGGCCACCATCACCGCGTCCGGGAACGCGATCGCGGGCGACTATCCGCTGACGTTCGCGGTCACCGGCGACAACGCGACGCGCGAGAGCGTCGAGATCCGGTACACGGTCGAGACCTCACCCCTCTGGGGCGTGGTCGGGGCCGCGCTGATCGTCGCCGTCGTGGCCGGGGTCTGGTACGTCTTCCAGCGCTACGGGCGCCGGTAGCCTCATGACCCAGTCGGTAGCGACGCGGCCCGGTCGCCGGCGCCGCGGGAATCACCCGGCCGGCGCGGCGCCGGCCGGGAGCAGCCCGGACAATCCGATCCGCGCCCGGGGGCTGACGAAGCACTACGGCGACCTCGTCGCCGTGGATGCGCTGGACCTCGAGATCAGGCCCGGCGAGATCTTCGGCCTGCTCGGCAAGAACGGTGCGGGCAAGACCACCACGATCCTCATGCTCCTCGGGCTCACCGAACCGACGGGCGGCGCCGCCCGCGTGCTCGGTATGGACCCCACGCGCAAGCCGCGCGAGATCAAGCGGCGGGTGGGGTACCTGCCGGACGCGGTGGGCTTCTACGGCCGGATGACCGGCCGGGAAAACCTGCGCTACACGGCGCGATTGAATGGACTCCCGAAGGACGCCATCGAGGGGACCCTTGACGAGGTCCTCGAGCAGGTCGGCCTGACCGATCGGGCGGATTCGCCGACCGACACGTACTCGCGGGGCATGCTCCAGCGCCTGGGCATCGCCGACGCGCTGCTCAAGGAACCCGATGTGCTCATCCTCGACGAGCCCACGACCTCGATCGATCCGCTCGGGGTGATCGAGATCCTGGCACTCCTCCGGCAACTGGTGGACGAGCGGGGGATGACGATCCTCCTCTCGAGCCACCTGCTCGGCCAGGTCCAGTCGGTGTGCGATCGCGTCGGCATCTTCGCCGCGGGCAAGCTCATCGGCGTCGGCACGGTGACCGAGCTCGAGGAGCGCTTCGGCGACGGAGCCGCCCACCTCGCGATCGAGGTCGCGGAGCAGGCGGCCGGAAAGGATCCAGCCGACCTCCGGACCGTGCTCGGCGACATCCCCGGGCTCGAGATCGGGACATACGACCGGCTCACGCACACGTGGTCGGCAACCGTACGCCCCGCCTCCCGGTCCGATGCCGTGCGCGAACAGATCGTCGCGGCTGCCGTCCGGTCCGGGCTGCGCCTCACGGGCCTGCGCCAGGTCCAGGCGTCGTTGGAGGACCTGTACCGCGTCGCCGTCGCGGCGGTCGACGCGGGTCGAACGACCGAGGTGCCGGCATGACCGCCGAATCCGCGACCGCCGAACCCGCCCTCGCTCCCGTGGAACCTGCGGCGCTCGAACCGCGGGCGGCCCGCCTGCCGACGGGGTGGCGCGTCGTGGCCGCGAAGGAGCTCGCCGACCACGTGACGAGTGCTCGCTTCTACGTGCTCCTCGTGGTCCTCGGCCTGGTGGCGCTGGTGCCGCTCTATTTCGCCACCGATGCGATCCGGTCCGTGGCTTCCCAGGTCACGGATTCTCGGTACGCCTTCGTCTCGCTCTTCCTGGTCGCCCCGTCCGACCTGCCGATCCCGAACGTCTTCGCGTTCGTCGGCCTCGTCGCACCGCTCCTGGGCGTCGCGCTCTCGTTCGACGCCATCAACTCGGAGCGCGCCGGCGGCACACTGCCACGCCTCGTGTCCCAGCCGATCTACCGCGACGACGTCATCAACGGCAAGTTCGCGGCCGGGTTGGCCGCGATCACCCTCGCGTTCGTAGCGGTGATCGGGATCATCGCCGGCTTCGCGTTCATCCGGCTGGGCGTCGTGCCCAGCCTCGACGAGGTGTTCCGGATCCTGCTGTGGCTCCTGGTGGCGATCATCTGGGTCGGCCTGTGGCTCGCCTTCGGCCTGTACCTGTCGGTCGTCGTCCGCCAGACCGCCACCGCGGCGCTCATCGGCTTCGGGGTCTGGTTCTTCAGCACCTTCCTCGGCCAGCTCATCGCCGGGCTCATCGCCGGCGCGCTGACGCCCATCGTGACGGCCGGCGCGGACGTTCCGGCGCTCGCCTCGAAGGTCTTCAGCGATTCGATCCTCCGGATCCTGCCGTTGACGATCTACAACGAGGCGTCCCGGGTGATCCTGAACCCCACCGCCACCACGGTGTCGACGCCCTCGACCATCGAGCAGGTCACCCAGTGGCAGCAGCAGGTCCAGGGCCAGCTCATCGCGCTCGACCAGAGCCTGTTGCTCGTGTGGGGGCACCTCGTGGCCCTCGTTGCCCTGACCTCGATCTTCTTCGCGGCCGCGTACATCAAGTTCATGCGCCAGGAAGTCCGCGCCTAGCGGCGCGGAATCGTTTCCCCCGGCGCACCGGCGTACGCTGCCCCGATGACGGGACCGCGCTGCTCCTGCTGTTACGACGACGAGTTCGACGCGAATCTCGCCGCCGCGGAGCTGCGCCGGTATCGACGCTCGGGGCCCGGTCGCGCCTCGCACGCGCTGGCTCAGGCGCTGGCACGGGGCGGGGTGGCCGACCTGACCGTCCTGGACATCGGTGCCGGCATCGGATCCGTGCACCTCGAGTTGCTCGCGCTCGGGGCCGCCGCGGCCGTCGACGCGGACGCGTCCGGCCCGTACCTGGCCGCGGCTCGGTCGGAGGCGGAGCGGCGCGGCGTGGTTGATCGCGTGACGTATGTGCACGGCGACGCGATCGCGGCGGGGCCCGCCATCGGCCCCGCCGACCTCGTGGCGATGGATCGGGTCGCGTGCTGCTACGGGGATGTCGACGCCCTTGTGGGATTCGCGGCGGCGCGGACGCGCCGCCGCCTCGGCATCGTGGTCCCGCCCGACCATGCCCTCGCTCGATTCGTGGTCGGCGGTGTCAACGTCTGGCAGCGGATTCGCCGGTCGTCCTTCCGGATGTACGCACACCCCCACGGAAGGATCGCCGCCGCTGCGGTGCGCGAGGGCCTGATCCCGAACGGCAGCGAGTCGGTCGGGACGTGGCGCCTGCTGCTCTTCGAGCGACCGGTGCGGATCGCGGACGGGTAACCCGCAGGGAAGGCGGTTCAGCGCGGATAGCCGGTGATCCGCCGGATCTCGCGATAGAGCGGTCGGAGACGCTCGTACATCGGCAGGTAGACCGAGCGGTAGAGGTCGTCGTACCGGGCGCTGGTGCTGCGTTCGGGCTCGAACCGATCGCCGATGCGGACCATTTCCGAGACGGCGGTGTCGACGTCGGGATGCAGGCCCAGGCCGAGCGCGGCGTCGATCGCGGCCCCCAGGCCGGCCGCCTCATGGGTGTGCGGCCGCGATGTCGGGAGGCCGAAGACGTCGGCGAACAGCTGCACGGCGCCTCGCGACTGGGAGCCCCCGCCGGACACCCGGAGCTCACGGATCTGCGTTCCGCTCCGGCGGACGATCCGGTCCGCCCCCTCGCGCAGCCCGTACGCCAGGCCCTCCAGGATCGCGCGATACACGTGCGACCGGCCGTGGACGTCGCCGAACCCGACGATGGCGCCCTTGGCCTCCGGGCCGGGGTAGCGCACGCCGGGCATCCAGAAGGGCTGGAGGACCAGGCCCATGGCCCCGGCCGGTGACCCCGCGAGCAGCTCCTCGAAGAGGGCTTCCGGCGGCATGTCCACGAGTGCGCCGCGGGCGATCTCGGCCGCGCCGAACTCGCGCTTGAACCACTCGACCATCCAGAACCCGCGCAGGACCTGGAGCTCGACGAACCAGGCCGCCGGGATCGCAGCGGGGTAGGGCGGGACGAGGGGAATCGCCTCCACGTAGCGTCGGTGGGTGGTGCCGATCGTGGCGGTGGTGCCGAACGAGAGGGCCGCGACCTCGGGCGTCACGGCACCGGCCCCGAGGGCCTCGGCCTGCTTGTCGCCCGCGGATGCGATGAGGCGCGTGCCTGGAGCCACGCCGAGGTGCGCCGCCGCCGCGGCCGTGAGCCCGCCCAGCGTGTCCGTCGGTTGCACGAGCTCGGGCAGCCACGCCGGGTCGAAGTGCGCCACTCGCCACTTCCAGTCGTACCCGCGCGCCCATCGGGATCGGCGGAAGTCGAACGGCAGGTAGCCGATCTGGGCGGCCGCGGAATCGACCCACCGGCCGACGAGCCGCTCCGTCAGCCATGACGACAGCACGCCGTAGCGTCGGATCCGGCGCCACACCGATGGCTCGAAGCGCTCGATCCAGTTCGCCTCGCAATCGGCCTGGAAGCGCGCGACCGTGTCGCGAACGCGGGCGAGGCGGAAGGCGAGTCCCCACGGGCCGCCGATCGGTGGGAGGTCTTCGGTGCGCCGCTGGTCCAGCCACACGATGGCGGGACGGAGCGGTCGCCCGGTCTCGTCGGCGACCACGATGGTGACCCGCTGGGTCGTGAGGGCCACGCCTGCCACCGAGTCCGGTCGCGCGGCCGGATCGGCCCACAGCCGGCGGCACGCCTCGCCGATGGCCGTCCACCACGTCTCGGGGTCCTGTTCGGCCCAGCCGGGCTGCGGCGATTCATAGGGCTCCACGGGGACGCGGCCAGTGGCCACGGGAACGCCGCGCGGATCGAACAGCAGGGCGCGGACGCTCTGGGTCCCGACATCGAGTGCGAGCAGATGATCGGCCTCGCTCACGGTCCCGGATCCTCCTCGCGGCTATGGTGCCGGATTCGGGTTCCCGCTCGTACGGTCGGCTCGTCGGGTTCCAGGTGCGGTCGCTCCCCGCTCGGGACGCCTCGCGTGGCGTCGCGCCATCCTCGACTGCCGTGACCGACATTCCGGCCGTCCGACGAAGGAGCCTCGGGTTTGGAGGGACGTGGGCCACTTCCGCTGCCGATCGTCCGACGATCCGGTCAACCGGCGCTCGAGGGGAGGCGCCGGGGTTCCTCCGCTGTCGCATGACCGAACGCTCGGGCAGGCCGGAGGTGCGCCCCCCGGGGCAGGGCCGGGAGCCGAGCCCGCAACCCACCCCGCAACCCGAGCCACCCGCCTCGATCGCTGGGGCGTGGCCGATGCGAGGCTTTCAGAAGGGCGGCCAGGGCACCGCGGGCCAGTTCGGGTTGGGTCGCGGGAAGCGTCGTCGCGCGAGGAGCCGATCAAGCCGCCGGCGAGTTGCCGAGATCTCGCCCCGGCTGAGCAGGCCCTGCAGGTCCGCGCGGAGGCCCGCCTCGAAGGCGCCCGCGAGCCGCTCGAGCCCGGCGATCTCGTCTTCGCCGAGGGGCGTCCCCATCCAGCCCCAGAGCACGGTGCGCAACTTCGGCTGGATCGCGAAGGTCACGCCATGGTCGACCCCGTGGACATGACCACCCGGCACGGGCAGGATGTGGCCGCCCTTCCGATCCGTGTTGTTGACGACCGCATCGAACACGGCCATCCGTCGGAGCCGCGGGTCATCCCCGACGACCAGCGCGACGACGTCGATCGTGAGATCGATGTCGATCCACTGCTGGAGCATCCCCTCGCCGTAGGGTCCGTCGCGGAGCACCGTCGGGGGGACGATGCCCCAGCCGAGCGCCTCCGAGACGTGGAACGCCGCCACCTCGCGGCGGGCCAGGGTCCCGTACGGAAAGTCGAAGAGCGGACGCTCGCCCATGGTGGCCTTGTAGACCGCCTGGAGTGCCGGCTCGCCCGGGCTGCGCTCGACATCGACCACGAGCGCCTGGTTGGACGACCCGAGCAGGCGCCCGACCACGCGCAGCTCGCCGGAGGCGAGCGCATCGAGGATCAGCGGGTCGGCCCGCCGGACCCCGTCCGTGGGTGCGATGTCAGTGGACGTACTGGCCGTTCCGGCGCGGGCAGATGTGGCCCTGCGGGTCGAGCGGATTACCGCACAGCGGGCAGGGTGGACGCCCGGCGCCCACGATCCGGACCGCGCGCTCGACGAAGCTGCGGGCCGCCTCGGCGTCGAGCCGCACCCGGAAGAGGTCCGGGCCGTTCGGGTCGTCCGGGTCGTCATCAGCATCGCCGAGCTCGTCGATCCCGGGCTCGTCCTCCTCGTCGTCCTCCTCGCGCAGCTCGCGCGCCTCGATGACGACGTTGCCCGCCTCGCCGTCCCACCCCAGCGTGAGCGTGCCGGCCCGGAAGACCTCGTGGAGCGGCTCGTCGAGAGGCGCGACATCCTGGGCGACCGGGTCCGTCCCGACGTCGGCGATCCCGCGGCGGCCCAGCTCGAAGAGCAGGCGGCCGAGGCGCTCGGCGAGCGCGGCGACCTGCACCTTCTCAAGGGAGACGCTGACGACGCGGCCGCGATCCCGGGCCTGGAGGAAGAACGTGCGATGACCGGGTTCCCCGACGGTCCCGGCGACGAAGCGGTCGGGCGATTCGAAGGCGAAGGTGCGACGAGCCATGGTCCGACTCTACCGGATTCCCGCCGGATCGCCTCCGGGCCACCCGCAGGGACGCAGGCGAGTTGCCGTTCCGCGCCCGGACGCCGTCAGGCGACCCGGAAGGGCACGGTATGCCAGCCGCGAGCGCCGTCCGGATCGGGCCTCGTGACGCGGTCGGTCTGCGTCTCGCCGGTCCCGTCGGTCGCCCGCACGCGCACCTTGTGCTCGCCTGGCGCCACGTCCCAGTCGATCGCCCACTGGACCCAGGTGGCGTCGGAGATCGGCGTCGAGATGCGCGCCGTTCGCCACTCCTGGTCGTCCACCTGGACCTCGACCTTGCGGACCCCGCGATCCGGGGCCCAGGCGACGCCGCCGAAGGTGTAGGTGCCCGCGTCGAGCGGCTGGTTGTAGGACGGCCGGTCGATCCTGGACTGGGTGAGGATCGGCGCCTCCTTCGCCCAGCCGAGCGGCACCCAGTAGGCGTCGAACGCCTCGAGCGTCGTGAGCTCGAGTTCCGTGACCCACTTCGTGGCCGAGACGTACCCGAACAGGCCGGGGATGATGACCCGGGCCGGGTAGCCGTGCTCGGGGGGCAGCGGGGCGCCGTTCATGCCCAGGGCGATCATCGGTTCGCGCTCCGGATCCATCACCCAGGCCGTCGGCGACCCGGCGGTCCAGCCGTCCGCGGAGCGGCCAACGAGCTGCGTGGCGCCCGCCTGGACGCCCGCCATGTCGAGCACGTCCCGGAGCCGGACGCCGGTCCACTTGGCGTTGCCCACGAGACCGCCCCCGACGCGATTGCTGACGCAGGCGATCGTGACGTACTGGTCGATCACGGGCAGCTGCATCAGGTCGGCGTAGGAGAGCGTGATCTCGCGGTCGACCATGCCGTGGACCCGGAGCCGCCACGAATCCCGGTCGATGATGGGGACCACGATCGCGGTGTCGATCCGGTAGAAGTCGTCGTTGGGGATCACGATCGGCGTGACGCCCTCGACGCCGAGGCTGGCGCCGTCGGGGAGTCCGGCCGGATCCTGCGCGACCGGACCGTCACCGGTCGCCGGGACGGCGCGACCCTCGACGAGCAGTCGACCCGCCGTGCCCGCCACCAGCGAGGCCACGGCGAGGCCGCCGCCCCGGATGAGCAGGCGCCGGCGATCCCAGTCGGGCATGGCCGCTCCATTCGGCGCAGCCCGATTCCCGGCGAGCCCCATCAGCCGGTCGAGCGACCACGTCCCGACCGCGACCTGGGCGAGCGCCCCGCCGGCCCCGAGCAGCGGGCTGGCGAGCCGATCCTGCAGGCCCGCGAGGAAGCCCAGGGCCACGAAGCCGCCGATGATGCCCATCCCGAGCGTCAGGCGGGTCCGCGCGATCAGCCCGACGAGCGCCCCGATGAGCAACGCCACGATGACGATCCCGACCTGCAGCGCGAGCTTGTCGGCGAGGCCGAAGAGGTCGACCACGAGCTCCTTCGCGCCGGGGGGCTGGAGGTCCACGACGACCTGCGAGACGGAGGCGAGCGGCGAGGCGAGCCCGGGGAGAAGGCCTGCGAGCAGCTCGCCGGTGGCGAGCGCGGCGGCCGTCGCAACGATGCCGGCCGCAGCCGCCTCGAGGCGGCCGCCCCGCTGGGCCGAGCCAGCGAGGGAGTGCATGCGATCTGCTTCGGGGGCAGGCATCGGCGCGTTCACGAGGGCACCGTACCGGCGGCGCATGACACCTGCGTGACGCTCACGCCTGCGCGACGTTCACTGTTGCAAGCCTGCGGCCGCGGGACGCTCATTGCCGCGAGGCTCACGAGCCGGCCAGGTCGGAGAGGGCTTCCCACGGGTCCGGCCCGCCGGCCAGGGCCGCCGCGAGCCCGTCGAGGTGCGATCGCCGCTCCATCTCCGCGCGGCGCGCCTCCTCGAGGTCCGCGGCAACGAACTGCACCGACGACCCGGGCGCGAGCTGGCCAAGGATCGGGAGGTCGGCCGCGATGATCACCGCGACGACCGGATAGCCGCCCGTCGTGCCGCCGTCCGCGAGCAGGACGAGCGGGCCACCCGAAGGCGTGAGCTGGATCGTTCCCGGAAGGACGCCCCGGCTCGGCGCGTCGGCGGCGACGGGCGGCGCCAGGGCCGCGCCGACGAGCCGCAGGCCGCGCCGGTCGGACGCCGGATCGATGGTCCACGTCGATGCGAGGAGCCCCGTGAACGTCGGCGAGCGGTCCGAGGGTCCCGCTGCCAGTTCGCCCGGCAGGACCCGCACGGGAGTCGGTCCCGACCCTGCGGGCAGCGAGGACGCCTGGATGGCGTCGACCAGCGCCGCAGGCGGCGACCCGGACAACCCACCGCCCACGAAGACCGTCTCGCCGCCCACGTGGAGCACGTCGCCGCTCCGCACGGCCCGCCCGTGGAACCCGCCGAATCCGCCAACGAGCGAGGTCGAGCGGGAACCCAGCACGAGCGGCACGTGGATGCCTCCCCCCGCGACCGCCAGGTAGGCGCGACACCCGCGATCCGGCGCCGCGCCGGCAAAGGCGAGGACGACGCCCGGGACGAGGCGGTGCCTCCGCAGCGGCGCGAGCCGCCGGCCAGAACCGCGTTCGTAGGCGCCGAGGTCGGCACCGGCGAGGGCCACCACGGTGGGGACCAGGACGCGGAGCGTCGGTCCCGTGAGGGTGCACTCGAGTACGGCCGCATTCGGTTCGTTGCCGACGAGCGCGTTGGCCAGGGCGAGGCTCGTCGTGTCGAGGGCGCCGGCGAGCGGCACTCCCTCATGCCGGTGGCCGGGCCGCCCGAGGTCCTGGACGGTGGTCTGGAGGCCCGGCTCGATGACGGCAAACCCATTCACGATCGACGCCGGGGCGGCCCGATGTTCAGAACCCGAAGATCCAGGGCGGCCTGTCGTCATCGCGTTGCCACGAACCGGATGCGGGCGCCCGGCGCGATGCGCGCCGGCGGATCCGCCTGCGGGTCCCAGACGGCAAGGTCGGTGTGACCGAGCAGCCACCATCCGCCGGGCGATTCCGATGGGTAGATGGCCGTCTGTGGCCCGGCGATGGCGACCGACCCGGCCGGCACCCGCGTTCGCGGGGAATCGCGGCGTGGGAGGACGAGGCTCGGCGGCAGGGGACCGAGGTACGCGAACCCGGGCGCGAACCCCAGGAACGCCGCCTCGTAGACGGTCCCGGTGTGCCGGTCAATCACCTCCGCGGTGGTCAGCCCGAGCCGCCGCGCGACCTCGTCGAGGTCCGGGCCGTCGGCCCCACCGTAGCGCACGGGGACCTCGAGCGACTCCACCGGCGCGTGATCCGACGTCCGCCCGGCAACCGCCTCTCGGCCACGGGCCACACGGTCCCGCCAGGCGTCGACGGTGGCGCGCACGATCGGCAGGGCCGCTGCGACCCCCGGGGACACGGGATCGAGTCCGACGAGGACGGATGTCGCCGCGGGCGCCGGGACGTCCCAGCCGTCCAGGTCCGCGAGCGACGACGCGAGGTGGCGCGCCAGCGATCGGACTCGAGGATCTCCGAGGTCGGCGCCGAGTGGCGTGAGGTCCACCACGATGGCGCGATCGCCGAGGGGCAGGATGGTGGGATCCGCGTCGGTCACGAGCGAGCGTGCCCCCATCCCGCGGCGCCCGTCGTGGCACCGACCGCGCGGACGCGCCCGCCCTCGCGGAGCACGCGGAGGGGGCGCCCGTACGCGGCACTCAGGGGTTCGTCGGCGAGGGCGAGCTCCACCGTATCGGCCGCGATCACCGCGCCGCGGGCCAGGACGAGGGCGCGATCGAACGACGCCGGGATCTCCTCCAGGTGGTGGCTGACGAGCACGATCGCCGCGAGAGCCGGGTCGGCCGCGAAGGCGTCGAGCGTGTCGACCAGCGATTCCCGGGCGCCGAGATCCAGCCCGGCGGCGGGTTCGTCGAGGAGCAGCAGCGCGGGATCCGGCATCAGGGCGCGGGCGACCTGGACGCGGCGCCGCTCGCCGGTGGACAGCACCCCGAATGGGGTATCGCGGAGGTCGGACAGGCCCACGCGATCGAGCAGCGCCGCCGCCCGGGCTCGATCAGCGTCGTCGTAGGCATGCCACCACGGACCGAGCGCGGCGTGCCGAGCTGTCATCACGACCTCCAGGGCGGTCAGCCCATCCGCGATGCGCCGCTCGAGGCCGCTGCCGGCGTAGCCGATCGCGGTCCGCAGCGTCCGGGTATCGACCGTGCCGATCGCCCGGCCGAGGATGGACACGCTGCCTCGGCTCGGCCAGAGCATCGTCGAGGCGATCTCGATGAGCGTCGTCTTGCCGGCGCCGTTCGGACCCACCACGACCCACCGCTCCGCCCGGCGAACCGTCCAGTCGAGCGGTCCCAGGATGGTCCGGCCGCCCCGATGCACCTGGACCCCGCGGAGCTCGATGACCGCTTCGCCCTGGTCGTCGTGCGCCATCGCGCCCCGGCGCGGCGATCCTCCGGTCCCGTCAGCCGCCAAGTCGGCGCACCTCGATGCCGGCATCGGCAAGGGCCTGCCGAACGGCCCGTGCGCGAGCGGCCGCACCTGGTCGGTCGCCGTGGATGCACAGGGTGTCGGGCCGGAGCTCGACGAGCGTCCCATCCACCGCCTCGACGAGGCCGTCACGCGCCATCCGGACTGCCCGCGCGGCCACGTCCGCGGGAGCGTCCACGAGCGCGTCGTCGTGGCGCCGCGAGCGCAGGCTGCCATCGGGCTCGTAGGCGCGATCCGGGAACGCCTCGGCGGCGATCGCGAGCCCCACGTCCAGCCCCGCCCGGAGGAGCTCGGAACCGGCGAGTCCCACGAGCACGAGGTCCGGGCCGACGGCCCGGGTGGCGCGGGCGATCGCCCGTGCGGCCGCCGCGTCGTGGACCGCTCGGTTGTAGAGGGCTCCATGGGCCTTGAGGTGGCGGAGCGACAGGCCGGCCGCCGCCGCGATCGCCGCGAGCCCACCGACCTGGACGAGGATCGACGCCTCGATCTCGTCCGGCGACATCGCCAGTTCCCGGCGTCCGAACCCGGCGAGGTCCGGATAGCCCGGATGCGCCCCGATCGCCGCGCCGGACGCGCCGGCCAGGGCGACGGTCCGGCGCATCGTGACGGGATCGCCGGCGTGGGCGCCGCAGGCCACGTTGACCGAGCTCACGAGCGGGATGAGCGCCTCGTCCTCGCCCATCGGCCAGGGCCCGAACGCCTCGCCGACGTCGGCATTGAGGTCGATCCACATGCCCCGATGGTACGGCGGGGCCGTGGCGCACCGAGGCGGCGCTCGCATCGTGTTAACGGCTCGGTATCATCGGCGGATGCTTGGCCATGAACCCCGTCGGCACGCGGCTGTTCGATGATCGACGTCGGGCTTCAGGTCGACCTTGCCATCCGGCTGGTCATTGCAGCGGCGCTCGGGGCGGCGATCGGTGCCGAGCGGGAGATCCACGGGCACCCCGCGGGCATCCGGACGCACATGCTCGTCG
>CAZVDO010000005.1:0-14100 GCA_964625345.1 uncultured Anaerolinea sp.
GGCCGCGGCCTCGAGCAGGTCCACGCCGATCCGGCCCGAATCCACGAGCTCCAGGATCGCGGCGATCGTGTGCTCGACGACGTCGGCATCGTAGACCTGCTGGTTGGCGAGGAGGAGCACGTCGACGCCGGCCTCGAGCGCGAGGGCGAGCGCCTCCTGGGCGCCGTAGGCCGCGGTGATCGCCGGGGCCTGGAGGTCGTCGCTGATGACCGCCCCCTGCCAGCCCAGCCGGCGGCGGAGCACGCCGTCGATCGTCGGCCTGGACAGGGACGCCGGCCGGTCCGGGTCCAGCTGTCCGTTGATCACGTGGCCGACCATGACCAGGTCGGGCCTGCCCGCCGCGATGAGCTCGCGGAAAGGCACGAGCTCGACGTCCGTCCAGGTGGCCGTCACGTCGACGATCCCGTTGTCGGTGTTGCCGGTGGCGCTGCCCTCGCCGGGGAAGTGCTTGATCGCGCAGCGCAACCCGACCTCATGGTGCGCGTCGATGACGGCCGTCGCCTGGCGGACCACGACGTCCGGGTCGGCGGAGAAGCTGCGATCGAGGGCCCCGATCGCCGGGTTGGACGGATTGAGGTTGAGGTCGACCACGGGAGCGAGATTCAGGTCGATCCCGGCGCCGGAGAGCGTGATCGCCGTCAGCGTGGCCGCATCGGTCGTCACGGTCGTGTCGTCCTGGGCACCGAGGGTCGCCTCCGACGGGCTCGCCGGGTATCCATTCGATGGGTTCAGGCGGGCGACCCGTCCGCCCTCCTGGTCGACGCAGATGAGCAGGTTTGCGCCGATCGGACCGTGCAGGGCATCGGTGCGCAGGGAATCGGTCAACGCCACGAGCTGGTCGGGGCTCGTGATGTTCCGCCCGGCCGTTCGGGTCAGCGCGTCGCGGTCGAAGAGGATCACGCCGCCGAGCTCGCCTGCCGCGATCGCACGCCGGATGGGGTGCTCGGCCGGCAGGCTCGTGCCCCGAAATCCCACCACGAGGAGCCGCCCGATCGTCTGGCGCAGGCGCGCGACGTCGGCGGTTGCGGACGGCCCGGGCGTGGCGGACGCGCCTGGGGTGGCGCCGGGACTCGGCGTCGGCACGGGGGTGCCGCCGGGCGGGACGGGCGATGGCGTCGCGGCGGGCGGCGGCGATCCCCCACCCGTACAGGCGGCGAGGACCGCGGCGCCGAGGGCGGCAGCGCCGGCCAGGAACCGGCGGCGGGTGAGTCGGCCCAGGCCCGGACCGAAGCCGCTCAGGCCGTCCGCCCCAGGATGTCCATGAGCATGGCCACGAACTTCGGCTCGTCGGCGTCCATCGCGAAGTGGACGTTCGCCGGCTTGCCGCTCCGGAACCGGAAGTCGCAGACCGTGCGCCCGACCGAGAGCTCGGCCCACGTTTCCACGTCCACGGGGATGTGGTGGGTCGTGATCACGGACGGATCGATGATCGCGCACACCGCGAGGGCGTCGTGGACCGGCGCTGCACCCGCTCGATGCATCGGCTGGGTGGCGTCATACCCGTCGATCCGCTTGAGGATGAACCGCGCCGCAGCCTCGCCGGCCGGCGTCCCGAGCGCCCGCAGCCGTCCGGCATCCTCGGTCGAGACGAGCGCCCGATGGGTGGCGTCGAGCGGCACCATCCGGATGGGCCGGCCGCAGTTGACCACGATGCGGGCCGCCTCCGGATCGAGCCAGATGTTGAACTCGGCGGACGCCGTCGAGTTCCCGTGGTCGTGGGCGCCGCCCATGATCACGATCTCGGGGATCTTCTCGAGGATCTCGGGCGCCTTCTGGATTGCGGTCGCGATGTTCGTCAGCGGCCCGACCGGCACGAGGGTGATGTCGCCGTCGCTGGCCAGGTAGGTCTCGATGAGCCAGTCGACCGCATGGCCGGGCTGGACCCGCGCCCTCTGCGCCGGCGGGAGATCGAGCAGGTCGCCGTGGATCCGCCGGGCCGGGTTGCGCTGCTCCATCTGGGCACGGGCGAGGGGTTGGCGCATGCCCTCGTGGACCGGGATCGAGGGCAGGCCGATCCAGTCGAACACCCGGAGCGTGTTCTCCGTGCAGTTGTGGACCGCCGTGTTCCCGTTCACGGTGGTCGCGCCGATGAGCTCGAGGTCGGGCGACAGGGCGGCCGTCATCAGCGCGACGGCGTCGTCGGTGCCGGTGTCGACGTCGAGGATGACCTTGGTGACCATGCGCGAAGTCTGCCCGATCAGGCGAACGACCGTGTCCACCCGGCTGATCCAGTTCGGGCGATGCCCCGGCGTCGCCGCGCCCGGTCTACTTGACGGTCAGGACCAGGAAGGCGTCGACGTCAACGCGCGGGTGGCCCGCCGTCCCCAGCGCGACGATCCGGATGGTGTGCTTGCCGGCACTCGCCCAGTTCGCCGCATACGCGACGAACTTGGACTGGTAGGTCGAGGCATAGAGATTGACGGTGGCAACAGCCACGCCATCCACGTAGACGGTGGCCTTGCCCCGGTTCGGGCCGCGGTACGCGACCCAGGCCACGCCGTTCCCGGTCACGGTGTAGGTCACGGCCGCGCCCCTGGTCTTCGTGTAGCGGAGGCGGTCGCCCAGGGCGTAGCTGTTGGCCGTGGACGCCCAGCTGCCGGCGTAGGACGTGCCGGTGCCGGTCTCCTGGACGGCGGTGATCGTGGCGGTCTGGCCGTACGCCCAGCCGGACGTATTGCCGGCGTTGTCGGTGGCCCGGTCCGCGTACGCGCTCCCCACGCCGAAGGTCTGCCAGCCGGTGATCGACGGCGCGGTCGGCGGTGGTGCGGTCAGGGCAGTCCACGCCCCGCTGCCGACCTTCCGCGAGATCGCGACCGCGCGCACGCCGCTCGGATCGCTCGCGGTCCAGCTCGCGACCAGCGCGGCGCTCGTGTCCGTGACGCGCAGGTTGGAGCGCAATCGATAGGTCGGCGCGGTGACGGTCGGCGCCACGCCGTCCGTGATCGACAGCGTGGTCGTGGCCGTGCTCGTGAGGCCGCCGGATCGTGCCGTCAGCGTGATCGGCCACGACCCGAGCGCGATCGGCGTGCCCCCACCAGTCGCCGTAAGCGTGAGCGTGGTGGCATCTCCCGTGACGTGGGGCGTGCCGAGCGTGGCCGTCACGCCTGGCGGCATGGCGCTCAGTTCGAGGTCGACGGGCAGCGTGAACTGGGTCCGCGCGATCGAGATCGGGACGGTGGTCGTGCCGCCCTGCTTCACGCCGACGGCCGGGGCAATCACCGGTCGCATCGTCGCGCCGGCCGTGACCGAGGTCAGGTCCGGTCCGTTGAACCGGTCGAGGTCCACGCAGCCGGAGATACCGGGCACCGATCCGCAGTTGTCGTACTGCCAGAACGTCCAGCTGCGGTTCGACCAGTTGTTCCCGGGCGTCACCGGCTTGGACACGAACCAGTGGGCGACCCACAGCACCTCGTAGCCTGCGTCGGCAAAGGCCGCGGTGTCCCCGAGGTACTTCTTCCAGAAGGATGGGCTCGTGTAGATCATGGGCCGGGTCCCGGTTCGTGCGTACACGCGGTCGAGCCACTGGCCGACCCAGGCCTGGAGCCCGGCGGTCCCGAGGCTGCCGGCGACCTCGAGGTCCAGGGCGGGCACGAGCATGCCGGGAACCAGGTTCAGGCGGTCCACGAACCAGTCGGCTTCGCCCGTCGGGTTGGAGGGGTTGAGGTCGGGTCGCGCGAAGTGGTAGGCGCCCAGGCGCAATCCCGCGGCGGACGTCGCCGTCCGATTGGTCTGCCAGGCAGGGTCCTCGTAGCCGATGCCCTCGGTTGCCTTGGCGATCACGAACGCGGCCCCGGACCGCTGGACCTGGCCGTAGTCCACGGTGCCCTGCCAGCGCGAGACATCGATGCCCTCGAGGTAGCGAGGCGCTCCCGCATCGCGGAACAAGCCAGTAGCCGCGAAGACCGGCGAGCGGCCGTACAGCGAACTCACCGGGGTCCCGTCGACGGCGGTCACCGCGTACCACGTGCTGCCGGACACCTGCGAGCCACACCTCGTGGACCACGCCGTTCCGGCGACCAGGCCGGACGTCGTCACGGCGGCGCCCTCCGGAATGGTGGCGAGCGCAGTTGCCGACCCGGCCGGATCGGCTCGAAGCACGGACGCACAGTTCGTCACCTGGCTCGCCGCGGCTGCGGCGGCCGGACGCACGTACGTCCCGGGTGCCATGGTCATGCCGAGGGCCAGGGCGACGGCGATGGCGATCGTGGGGGCGCGCACGCCGCGGGTCATGGCTGCCACGCCCGCAGCTCGATGGAGCCCGGCGAGCCGGGCGCCCCATTGCAGGGCGGCACGCCGGTGACGTCATCCGGAGCAAACGGCGCCGCGACGATCCGGATGTCCGTGCCCGGAAGGGCGATCGCCACGGTCACCGGCGCCACGGGCGGGTCGCCGCAGTAGTTCGAGGTGTCCACGGCAGCCGACAGCGTCGACCCGGCTTCCAGCAGGACGGAGCCGCCCGGGGCCACCCCGTCCCCGTCGATGAGCACGCGGCCGGTTCCATCGACGAGCTGGGGCTGGGCACGTTCCGGGACGACGCACGCGTCAACGGCCGTGTTCGTCATCTCGAAGGTCCCGAACCGATGGCCGGCGGCGCCGTCCCAGCCGGTGATCCGCGCGGCCAGGTTTCCAGCGGCGCAGGCCTGGGGTCCGACGGAGCCGACCGGCGTCGGGCCCGGACCGGTCGGTGCGACCGTCTGCGTCGGGGTCGGCGCCGGCGTCGTCGAGGGACTCGGGGAGCAGCCCATGGCGAGGGCCGCCGATCCGAGGATCAGCGCCCAGGCGCGGGCGGCGTGGGGGCGGTGATGGCTGGCCACCCGACGATCGTGGGCCACCGATGACGCAGGATCGCTAGGTTGATGGTCCCGGTGGCGGGGGCCGATCGGCGACGACCCCGGGAGTTGCGAGCGGGCACGCGAGCCGGGCGGGCCCGCTCCCCGTTCCGGTCAGCCCGCCGACCGAGCGGCCTCGATCGCCGCGAGCACGCGATCGGGGGTAGCGGGCACCCGCGTGATCCGTGCCCCGGTTGCATGCGCGATGGCCCCGAGGATGGCGGGCGCCGTGGGCACGAGCGCGGGCTCCCCCACGCCCTTGGCGCCGAACGGGCCGGCGGGCTCCGCGTCCTCCACGAGGATGACCTCGATCCGGGGCATGTCGCCGACGGTGGGGATCAGGTAGTCGTGCAGGTTCTCCGTCCGGCCGGGCACGTACGCCTCCATGAGCGCGAGCCCGAGGCCCTGGGCGATGCCCCCGTGGATCTGTCCCTCCACCTGGCCCGGGTGGATCGCCCGGCCCACGTCATGGGCTGCCACGATGTCCGTGACCCGCACGGCGCCGAGGTCGAGGTCGACCTCGACCGCGGCGACCTGCGCCCCGAACGCATAGGTCTCGTACGGCACGCCCTGGCCGTCGTCGTCGAGCGGCGTCGTGCGTGGATCGTAGGTCCCGGAACCTGCGAGCACCGCTCCTGCGGCGGGGTCGCGGACGGCCGCGTCCGGGAGTTCGCCCAGCTCGATCCGGACCGGCGGGCGCTGCCCGTCGTCGACCAGCACGGCGCCCGGAGCGAGCCGGATCGTCGCCTCGGGGCCGACCTCGGCGAGGGCGAGGATGCGTTCCCGGAGCGCCTGGCCGGCGCGGCGCGCGGCATTGCCCGACACGAAGGTCTGCCGGCTCGCAGACGACTTGCCTGCATCGGCCGTCCGATCGGTGTCCCCGCTCACGAGGTGCACCTCCCCCACGTCGACCCCGAGCGCGTCGGCCGCGATCTGCACGAGCACGGTCGATGCCCCCTGTCCGATGTCGACAGCCCCGGAGTACAGCGTGAGCGTCCCCGACCGGTCGATCGCGAGCTCGATCGTGGACGGGTTGGTCATGGAGGTGTTGCCGATCCCGTACCACATGGCCCCGATGCCGACCCCGCGACGGATCGGGAGATCGGCCGCCTCGGCGGCCTCGTTGTGCGATTCGGCCGCGTGTCGGAGGGCGTCCCACCTCGAGCGCAGCGCCTCGAGACAGGCGGGCAGCCCGGCGCTTGCCGCAAGCAGCTGGCCGCTGGCGGTCCGGTCACCGGCCCGGAGCGCGTTGCGGAGCCGGAACTCGAGCGGATCGAGGTCGAGGCGATCCGCGAGGGCATCCATCAGGGCCTCGTGGGCGATGGCCGCCTGCGGGACGCCGAACCCGCGGAAGGCGCCGGCCGGAGGATTCGTGGTGTGGATGGCGCGGGTGGTGGCGAGCACGGCCGGGACTGCGTACGGGCCCATGGCGTGGACCGGCACCCGGTTGGCCACCGTCGGCCCCCAGGAGGCATAGGCGCCCGTGTCGAAGTCCCCGTGGAATCGGATCGCCAGGAGGCGGCCGTCCGGCGCGGCCGCGGCGCTCGCACGAATCCGCGCCGGGTGGCGTTTCGGGCTGGCGGCCATCGATTCCGGACGGGTCCACACGGCCCGCACGGGCCGGTCCAGCAGCCACGCGGCCATGGCCGCGAGGGGCTGGACGGAGAGGTCGAGCTTGCCGCCGAACCCGCCGCCCACCGCACTCGGGATGATCCGGACGTGCGCAGGGTCGATCCCGAGGATGCGGGCGACCTCGTCACGATCCATGTACGGGGTCTGGGTGGTCACGAAGAGCTCCAGCCGGTCTCCGACCCGGCGTGCGTAGCCGGCCTCCGGCTCGATCGCCGCGTGCTCGACGAAGGTCGTCTCGACCTCCACCTCGGACAGGGCCGACCGGGGGTCCGACCGGGCGCCCGCGAAAGCGTCGTCGACGTCGCCGCTGGCGAGGCGTCCGCGAATGAGCACGTTGCCCGGCGCGTGGGCGTGCAGGTCGGGGGCCCGGTTCGCCGTGGCCTCGTCCATGGTGGCGAGCGGGGGCAGCGGCTCCCACGCGATCGGCAGCTCCGCGTCGTCGATCGCGGCGAGGGCAGCCCGTTCCCCGACGAGGGCGAGGACCGCCTCGCCCCGGTGGCGCACGTAGCCGTCGGCGAGCACCGGCTGGTCCTTGCCCGTCGCGTAGATCCCGTACGTGCGCGCGCCCGGAACGTCGGCGGCGGTGAGGATCCGGACCAGGCCGGGGTGACGGCGAAGGACCGGCTCGAGGTCGCCGACGCTGAAGCGCGCATGGGCATGGGGCGAGCGAACCGCGCGCAATTCCAGGGCGTCGGGCGGCACGACGTCGGCGCCGTACCGCTCGGTGCCGTCCACCCGGGCGATCCCATCCACCCGGGCGATCCGGCTTCCCACGGCCCCGCCGCGCGGAGCTTGCGGTGGGGCGGCGTCGACGGCACCGCGGGCGGCTTCGGCCACCGCCTCCACGATCGCCTGGTAGCCGGTGCAACGGCACAGGACCCCGCCAAGTCCGTCCCGGATGGCGGCATCGTCCGGGAGTGGTTGGTGCGCGAGCGTGTCGGCGGCGGCCATGAGCATGCCGGGCGTGCAGATCCCGCACTGGGCGGCCCCCGCCCGCAGGAAGGCCCGCTGCAACTCGGCCAGCGATTCGAAGGTGCGTGGTTCCGTCGTGGCCGGCGGGGCCAGGCCCTCGACCGTTCGGACATCGGCGCCGGCCGCCTGGGCCACGGGCACGAGGCACGCGCACACCTGTCGGTCATCGAGGCGGACCGTGCAGGCACCGCAATCCCCGGCATCGCAGCCGATCTTGGTCCCGGTGAGGCCGAGGTCCTCCCGCAGGACGTCCGCCAGGCGGCGCATGGGATCGGTCTCCACCTCGACGCGCGCCCCATTGACCGTGAGTTCGATCCACGCGGTCATCGGCCCATCGCTCCGTCCTCGGACGTCTTCGGTGCCGCCGGCGCGCCGGGCGCTGCCAGGGCATCGAGTCCGCGCCGGACGAGCACCGCCACGGCCGAGCGTCGGTACGCGGCCGTTGCACGCACGTCGTCGATGGGATCCAGCGGCGCCAGGTCCTCGGCGCCGATCGCGCCGCCGACGCCGGGCTCGAGCCTCGCGCCCACGAGGCGCGCCTCAAGGGCGGGCAGTCGCCGGGCAACCGGGCTGCACGCCCCGACCGCGACGCGCGCGGAGGTGATCGCGCCGGCGCCATCGTCGACGACCACGATCGCGATCATGGCGATCGAGATGACCAGGTAGGCCCGGGCGCCGAGCTTGAGGAACGTGGAGCGCGCCGGCCCGAGGTCCGGGATCTCCAACGCCGTCACGATTTCGTCCGGCTGGCGGACGGTCCGGCGGTTGCCGAGCACGAACGCGTCGATCGGCACGAACCTTGGACCCCGGACCGAGGTGAGTTCCACCGTGGCCCCGAGGGCCAGGAGGTTCGGGATCCCGTCCGCCGCCGGCGAGGCGTTGCAGACGTTGCCGACGATCGTGGCGCGATTCTGGATCTGGAGCCCGCCGACGGCGCGCGCTGCGGCCTTCAGGCCGTCGAACGCCGGTGGCAGGTCGGCCTCGACGAGGTCCGACCACGTGACACCGGCCGGGATGCGCCACGCACCGCCGGACCGCTCGATCGCGCGGAGTTCGCCAAGCCCGCTGACGTCGAGCACGTCCTCGTCCACGACCCGGCCGACCCGTGCGGGATAGTGGTCCGTGGCGCCGGCCACGATCGTCGGTGGGCGCCCGTCCGCGACCCCGGCGGCGAGGGCGCGGAGCGCCTCGTCGAGCTGTGCCGGCCGCAGGTACCCGGCCACGTGCCGCCGCCCGCTAGGCCGTGATGAGCGGCACCACCCGCTCCGCCAGGTACTCGAGGTCGGCGACGTCCCAGGTCAGGGGGTTCAGCACCAGGTGCTCGACGCCGCCGAGCGCCTCGATCTTGCCGCGGATTCGCTCGGCCACGGCCTCGGCCTCGCCGAGGAGGTAGTAGCGCTGCCAGTACTCGAGGTCCATGCCGGAGTAGACCGAGAAATACGGCGCGGCATCCTCGGGCCGCTGGCCCGGCCGAAGGACATGGACGAAGTTCGAGTAGACCTTCGAGAGCTCGCCGGGGTCCCGGCCCTCCTCGCGCATGTAGCCGCGCAGGTCCGCCCAATCGGACGCGACCATCGCTGCGGTGGCCGAGCTGTGGGGCACCCAGGTGGTGGCGTACTTCGCGATCCGCCGCAGGACCGGCTCCACGGACGGCACCTGCTGTCCGTACACCTGCTCGAAGGGCTGCGAGCCGCCGCCGATCCAGATCGGGGGATGCGGCCGTTGAACCGGCTTGGGCTCGATGGTCAGGTGCTCGAACCGGTAGAACTGGCCCTCGTAGGACACGTCGTCGCCCGCCCAGAGCGCGGTGATTGCCTCGAGCATCTCGTTCATCCGGCGCCCGCGCTCGCGGTACGGGATGCGCAGGGCGGCAAACTCTTCCTCCTTCCAGCCCACCCCGACGCCGAGGATGGAGCGGCCGCCCGACAGCACGTCGAGCGTCGCCCACTCCTTGGCGAACGCCACGGGATCGCGGAACGGCAGCACGAGGACCATCGTCCCGAGGCCGATCGTCCGCGTGACGCCGGCGAGCCCGCTGAGCAGCGAGACGGGCTCGAGCCACGTGACCCGGTAGGCGGGCGGCGCCACGAGCAGGTGGTCGATGAGCATGGCCGTCTCGAACCCGAGGTCCTCGGCCCGGCGCAGGTAGGCGCCCATCTCGGCAAGGGACGCCGTGTCCGCACCGAGCGCGAAGGACGGCAGGCGGAGTCCGAGCTTCACGGGCGCGGGGTCCGTGCCACTCAGTGCCCGGTCCCGGCCGGCCCGGCGGCTCCGACGACCTCTGCCGCGCGGGCGGCGGGTGCCGTGTTCCGGCTCCGCCCCACGAGGACCCTGCCGTCGACGAGGATCATCGAGATCCCGGGGATGTCGCCGATCGCCAGGGCCCCGAGGGCCGTCGAGGCGGCCGACCCGATCGGGGCGTCGGCGAGGACGATGTCGGCCGCCCGTCCCGGCGCGATCACCCCGACGTCGAGCCGATGGATTCGCGCGGTGTTGCCGGTGGCGAAGGCAACCACCGTCTCGGGGGCGATGCCCGCAAGGGAGGCCAGGTGCGCCATCGTGCGCAGGATGCCGAGCGGGATCACGCCGCTGCCGGACGGGGCGTCGTTGCCGAGGATGACGCGATCTAGGCCGCCGATCGCCTCCGCCGTTCGCGCGGCGTGCAGCCCGGCCCGGACGTTGCCGCACTGGACGACCTCGATGGCCATGTCCGTCGCGACGAGCCGCTCGATGTCGTCATCGGACATCGCCGTGGTCCCGCCGTTGATGTGGCCGACGATGTGCGGGCGCGCCTCGAGCACGACGTCGGCGCCGATCGCGTTCGATCCGGCGATCGACGGGCCGCCGGTGTGGAACGTGACCGTCATGCCGTGCGCCTTCGCCCACGCGACCATCGGCGCCGCCTGGGACCCAGTCTTGACGCTGCCGAGGCCGATCTCCCCCACCAGGCGGACGCCGGCGGCAGCCATCTCGGCGAAGTCGTGCTCCTCGAGGCCGAGTTCGAGGATCGGCGCGCCGGCGTGGACCTTGACGCCGGCCGGACGCGCGTTCGCGTAGCTCTTCGCGGCGACGATGGCGAGGGCCTTGAGCCCCACGATGTCCTTGGGCCGGCCCGGCAGGTGGACCTCGCCCGCGGAGATGGCGGTCGTCACGCCCCCGTGGAGCCCGGATTCGATGAAGTCCATGGTCCGCTGCCGCGGGGTGAAGTCCCCGAACACGGGGTGGACGTGAGAATCGATGAGTCCGGGCATCGCGGTGGTGCCGTGGGCGTCGATGACCTGATCCACGTCCGCGTCGCCGGCGAGGGCGCGGCCGACTGCCGCGATCCGCCCGTCCTCGATCAGGACCTGGTCGGCGTCGGCCAGGGGCGCGGCGATGTCGCCCGTGGCGACGGTGCCGATGTTGCGGATCAGCGTGCGCACGGTCAGCGCGGCCGTTCGCTGGGACGCGTGCTCAGTGGAGTCCGTCCTCGCCGATCGCATCCTCTGCCAGGAGACCGCCGATACGGGCGTGGGGGCGCCCCCCGTCGGTCACCGCGAACGCGAGGACCAGCTCATCGGAGGCCGGGGCATCCGGGATGCGGATCTCCATCGCGTCGAAGTGACTGCGCACGAGCATCGCCTTGATGTGGTGGACCGGGATGTCCAGCGTGGCGCCCATCGCGGCGCGCTTCTTGACCGAGGGGAGGATGGACACGCCGCCGACGCCCGCTCGGGTCGGGGCCCCGAACTTGGGGTGCAGGCATGCCGCCACCTGCTCGAGCTCGCCGGCCTCGCCCACGATTCCGCCCTTGCCGTACGCCTCGACCGTCGTCCCGAGGGCCTCCTTGGCCCGGCGGGTCATCTCCTCGCCGAGGTAGGCGCCGAAGTCGATGAGCTCCGTGAGGTCGTCGGGATTGCGTCCGGCGTACGGGTTCTTGACCACCACAGCGATCGCGACGCGCCGGATGGGCCGGGCGAGGGGCTTGCCGCCCTCCTCGTGGACCTCCTCGACGAAGGTCACCCACTTCCGGATCTTGACCGCCACGATTCGCCTCCTCTGCTGTGTCGCGAGTCTAGCGCCGCTCGGGTCGGCGGGCGTGGCGCGACGCGGGGAGGCGCGGCGCAGGCTCCATCGCGCGGCGCGGCGCGAGGGCGTGGCGGCGCGGCCCGAACGTCCAACCCCGGATGCCCCCACCTACGCCTGGCAGCGGTGCTCGGCGAACGAGGCCGGTAGCGCCCGTTCGAACCTCCCCCGAGGACCGCCAACGCATGCACGAATCTCGGCCATTCGGCATCCTCGTGGGCACGCGCGGCGCCGGTGGCGCCTCGGACCGCACCTAACACCGCTCCCAGCCGTACGTGGCGGAGGGCGTGGGTTCCGCGGGGGCTGCCCGCACGGCGGCCCGGGCCGCTGCACGCCCTCCGCTCCAGAGTCGATGCATCCCTTGCTATCTGCCAGTGTGGCGGACACAATACCTAGCCATGGACGCACCAAATCGCACACTGCGCGCTGGCCAGGCGGCCGAGATGCTGGGCGTCACGATCGAAACGCTCCGGCGCTGGGAGGCGGACGGCCGCATCCGGGTCGTCAGGAGTGACGGCGGCCAGCGCCTCGTGCCGATGGACGAAGTCGTCCGGCTCCTTGCCGAGCGCCGCACGGGTCAACCGGACGCGCGGAGTGCAACGCAATCCGCTCGCAACCACTTCGCGGGCGTCATCACCAGGGTCGAGGTCGATCGCGTGGCCGCGGTCGTGGAGGTCCTCGCCGGACCGCACCGGATCGTGAGCCTCATGACGGCCGAGGCCGTGACCGAGATGGGGCTCGCCGTCGGGGAGCCGGCCGTCTGCGTGGTCAAGGCGACGAACGTCATCGTGGAGCGACCGCGCTGAACGCGTCGCGCTCACGGGTGTCCGAGCCACCGGCGCATCGATCGAGGCCAGGCGGGAGGGGCGTCGGCGGCCGGCCGACCTTCGCCGCCGGGCCGGCACCCACGCGGGCATTCGGCCTGGTCGCCGCCGCCGCCCTCGCCCTGGCTGTCATGGCCTGCGGTCCTGGAACCGGCACCGGCACCGCCCCCACGATCACCGTGTTCGCGGCCGCCTCGCTGCGGAATCCGCTCGCGGAGCTCGCCGACGCCTATCGCGCCGCGACCGGCATGTCGCTCGAGGTCACGACGGACGCGACATCGGCCCTGCGCACGCAGATCGAGCTTGGTGCGAGAGCCGACGCCTTCCTCGGCGCCGACCTCGTGAACCCCCAGGCACTGGTCGACGCCGGGCTCGCCGAGGGCCCGCCGATCGTGTTCGCGTCGAACGCCCTCGCGATCGTCGTGCCCACCGCCGACCCCGCCGGCATCACGTCGGCGTTCGACCTCGCGCGTCCGGGGGTGCGCGTCGTCGCGGCCGGCGATCGGGTCCCGATCAGCGTGTATGCCGGCCAACTCATCGAGCAGCTCAGTGTCCAGCCGGGCGCGCCCATCGGATTTGCCGCCGCCTACGCCGCCAACGTGGTGAGCCGCGAGGACAACGTCACAGCAGCCCTGGCCAAGGTCGCGCTGGGCGAGGGGGATGCCGCCATCGTCTATCGGACCGACGCCTTCCACGACGACCGCGTCCGGGTCATCGAACTGCCGGCGGGTGTCGACGTGCGGGCGTCGTACGGGGCGGTCGTCCCGTCGGGTGCCAAGGACGGGGCGGCCGGACGCGCCTTCGTCGCGTGGCTGCTCGAGCCGCCGGCGCAGGCGATCCTGGGCCACGCCGGGTTCGGCGCTCCCGGTACGGACAACGGCGAGGGATCCCCTCGCCCGTCCGCCCTGGCGTCCGGGTCGGCCGCGCCATGACCGACCTCGCGACCAACCCGATTCGCCGACGAGGCAGACGCGCCACCGTCGGCGGCAGTTTGGCCATCGGAGCCGCGGCAGCCCTCGTCACGTTCCTCGCGCTCCCGGTGGTCGTGCTCCTCGCCTGGGCCGGCAGCAGCATCGGATCGGCGTTCACGCACGCGCGGATCCTCGATGCCCTCGCCCTGAGCGCCGTCACGACGGGCGTCAGCCTCGCGATCACGATCGCCTTGGGCACGCCGCTCGCGTGGCTCCTCGCCCGCCGCTCCGTACCGGGCCGGACGCTCGTCGAGGGGATCGTGGACCTCCCGCTCGTCCTGCCGCCGGCCGTGGCCGGCCTCGCCTTGCTGCTCGTGCTCGGACGGCGCGGCGTCCTGGGCAGCGGGCTGGAGGCGCTCGGCATCGAGATCCCGTTCACGACCGCGGCCGTGGTCCTCGCGCAGGTGTTCGTGAGCGCCCCGTACTACGTTCGGTCGGCCCGCGCCGGACTCCAGGCGATCCCGCGGGACCTCGAGGATGCCGCCCGCGTCGACGGGGCCGGCGAGGGAGCGACGTTCCGGTTCGTCAGCCTCCCGATGGCGGCGCCGGCGTTGGCAGCGGGGGCCGTGCTGGCCTGGGCGCGATCCCTGGGTGAGTTCGGCGCGACGATCCTGTTCGCGGGCAACGTCGTGGGGCGGACGCAGACGCTCCCGCTCGTCGTGTACAGCGAGTTCGGTGCCGGGGATCTCGATGCGGCGATCGCGGCGGCCGCGGTCCTCGTCGTGGCCGCGCTGGCCGTCCTGCTGGTTGCCCGGACCCAACGCCCGTGGGGCGACGCGGCGGGGGCGGCGGGCTGACCTCGCTCAG
>CAZVDO010000005.1:14200-25515 GCA_964625345.1 uncultured Anaerolinea sp.
ACCTCCCCAGACGATCGGAGTCGCTCGAACGCCGCCTCGGCGAGCCGGCCGCCGATGCCGCGACCCTCGAAGGCGGGCAGCACCTCGGTGTGCACGAGGATCCGGCGTCGACCGGCCCGGCGGTACTCGAGGAATCCCGCAAGCTCGCCATCGAGGTAGGCCTCGAATCGAGCGGCAGCCGCGTCGTCGATGACCTCGAGGTTCACGCCGTCCAGTGTGGCAGACGCGGCCCCCGTGGCACGCGAGCGCGGACGCTGGGCCGGGCGCAACGGGAATGCACGCGACCACCGGTTCGGGACGGCGCCGGCCGCACGATGTCGGATCTCCATGGGATCTGCGCCGGGTGCTCACGACTTCTCCACATCGCGACGCCATCGTGGTGACCACCACAGATCGCGATCGATGGCGATCACCACAGGGAAGGATCATCACCATGCGCGTGTTTCGAGTGCTCGCGGGCCTGCTGGCCATCGGCCTCATCGTCGGCCTGGCCGGCGCCGTCTTCCAGGCCGGCTGGCTCGCCGGATCCGCCGCGGGCGGGGCCGTGGTCGCACCGCCGCCCGCCTACGGCTACGGATACGGCTACTGGCACCCGTTCGGCTTCTTCGGCGGGATCTTCGGGATCCTGGCGTCGATCTTCGTCTTCTTCCTCGTGATCGGGCTCCTGCGGGCCGCCTTCTTCGGTGGGCGCCATCACGGGCCCGGCCGATGGGGCCACGACCGCGGCCCGTGGTCGCGCGGGATGGGTCCGGATCGGAACGGGCCCTGGATGGATCGGGCGCGCGAGGTCCACGACGAGTGGCACCGGGCGCACGACGGAGACCGCGCCGACGCGGCGCCTGCCGGCGGGTCGACCGGCTCGACCGGACAGGCGTCCGGCGCCGGACCGGCCGGACCCAGCGCGGCCTAGGCACGTCGGCGGCTCCCGGCCGGTGATCCAACCGGCCGGGAACCCTCGCACGTCCGTGCCGGCCTCTACCATCCCCTCGTGGCCACCATCCTCGTCGTCGACGACGAACCCAAGATCGTGCAGCTCGCCCGGGACTACCTCGAGCACGCCGGCTTCGACGTGCTGACCGCCGACGACGGCGCGACGGCCCTCGAGCTGGTCGCCCGTCGACGGCCGGATCTCGTGGTCCTGGACCTCGGCCTACCGGAAGTCGATGGACTCGAGGTCACCCGCCGACTCCGGGCCGAGGGCGACCTCCCGATCGTCATGCTGACGGCCCGGGACGACGAGCTGGACAAGCTCCTGGGCCTCGAACTCGGCGCGGACGACTACCTCACGAAGCCGTTCAGCCCCCGCGAGCTCGTGGCCCGGGTCCGTGCGGTCCTCCGACGGGTCGAGGCCGCCGCGCGATCGCGCGAGCGCGACGGAACCGACGGGGAAGCCATCGTCCGGGCGGGCGACCTGGTGATCGACCCGTCGCGCCGGCGCGTCGAGGTGCGGGGAGCCACGGTCGACCTCACGCCGACGGAATTCCAGCTCCTCCTCGAGCTCGCGCGCCGGCCTGGCCGGATTCGCACGCGATCGCAGCTCCTCGATGCCGTTCATGGGGTTGCCTTCGAGGCGTACGAGCGAGCGATCGACACGCACGTCAAGAACCTGCGCCGCAAGGTCGAACAGGACCCGCGCGTTCCCCGGACGATCCTCACGGTGCACGGGGTCGGCTACCGGCTGGCCGACGATCGCGATGGCTGACGAATCCCCGTCCGTCGACACCCCGGACGACGAGCCGCGCGATGTCCGGCGCGGCGGCCCCTGGCGCGGCCGGCCGCCTCGACATCGGCCCCCCTGGTGGCCGGAGAACGAGCCGTGGCCGCCGCGTGGACGAGCCGGACGGGCCGGCGGCTGGCATGCCCGCCCGCGCGGCTGGTGGCGGGCCGTCGGGTGCCTCGTCACCGTCGTGGTGGTCCTGTCCGTGGTCGGCGCGTTCTCGCTCGTGGTGTCGGTGCTGGGGCTCGTGCTGGCACCGATCGAACCGCTCTCGCGCCCCCTCGGCGTCCTGCTCCTGCTCGGCCTCGTCATCGCGACGGTCACGCTGGTCCGTGGCCTCCGCCGGCTCTCCGACCCGCTCTCGGCGCTCGTCGAGGCCGCCAGGCGCGTCGAACAGGGCGACTACGAAGCGCGAGTCGCGGAGGCGGTCCGTGGCCCCCGCGAGCTGCGGGAGCTCGTGCGGGCGTTCAACACGATGGCGTCGCGCCTCGAGGCGGACCGGCGGCAGCGCCGCACGCTCCTCGCCGAGGTCAGCCACGAGCTGCGCACGCCGCTCGCCGTGCTCCGGGGCAACCTCGAGGCGATCGCGGATGGCGTGCACGTCGCGGATGCCGCGAACGTGGCCGCCCTCATCGAGGAGACCCAGGTGATGGAGCGCCTCGTCGAAGACCTCCGCACCCTCACCCTCGCGGAGGCGGATGCGCTGCCGCTCCATCCCGAGCCGGTCGACGTGGACGCGCTGGTCGGCGAGGCCGTGGCGTCGTTCCAGTCGGCGGCTGCGGCGGGAAGCGTCACGCTGCGCGTGTCGGCGCCGACCGACCTGCCCCTGCTCGATGCAGATCCCGTTCGCCTCCGCGAGGTGCTGACGAACCTGGTCGCCAACGCCCTTCGACACACGCCGCCCGGGGGAACGGTCGAAGTCCGCGCCCGCACCGTGGACGCGGCGACCGCCATCGAGATCGTGGTCGAGGACACTGGCAGCGGGATCGATCCAGCCCTGCTCCCGCGCGTGTTCGAGCGGTTCGCGCGTGGGCGGGGCTCCCGGGGCTCGGGGCTGGGCCTCACGATTGCCCGGGACCTCGTGCGCGCGCATGGCGGGACGATCGCGGTCGAGAGCGAGCTGGGGCGCGGTACGACGTTCCGCGTCCTCCTCCCGACCGACCGCGCCGGGGCCACGGGAGCACGCACCCGCGAGGATCCGCCATCGGTCGACTGACGGCCACCCAGGCCGACCGACCCTCGTCGCGCCCGGGCGCGACGGCATCAGGCCGGTGGTTCAGGCACCTCGATGTCGGGCAGCTGCGGCTGACCCGTGATGAGCCGCGATCCGCGGCCATGGGTCAGGAAGCTCCACGCCCACCTCGTGAGGACCACGAGCCGGTTCGCAAACCCGATCAAGTAGGCGATGTGGATGCCCAGCCACAGGAGCCAGGCCGTGAACCCACCCTGGCGGCCGAGCGGGCCGAGCCACGGAATGTTCGTGATCCCCGACAGGCGCCCGATGACGGCCACGTCGCCGAAGTTGCGGTAGCGGAAGGGTCGGGTCGGCTCGCCATCGAGGCGCCGGAGGATGCTCCGCGCAGCATGCTTGCCGCCCTGGATCGCACCCTGGGCGACTCCGGGGACGGGTCGGTCGCGCTTCCACGGCTCCACCGCCGCGTCCCCGATCACGAAGACCTCCGGATGACCGGGCACCGTGAGATCCGGCTCCACGATCGTCCGGCCCGCCCGATCCGTGGTCGCCCCAAGCGCCTCGGCCACCGCCCGGCCGAAGGACGATGCGAGCACACCGGCCGCCCACAGCACGGTCTGGGCGCGAATGGTCTCCTCGCCCTCGGCCGTGGCCACCGTCACGCTCCCCTCCTCGATCCCGGTCACCCGGGTCCCCACCCGCACGATCACGCCGAGGCGCTCGAGCTGGCGCTGAGCCGATCGCGAGCGGTCGGGCGGATACGGCGGCATCACCCGGTCCATGGCTTCCACGAGGATGATCCGGGCGTCCCGGGAATCGATCGAGCGGTAGTCGTGGTGCAGGGTGTCGTGGGCGATCTCGCCGAGGGCGCCGGCAAGTTCCGAGCCCGTCGGGCCGCCTCCGACGATGACGAACGTCATCCAGGCCGCGCGACGCTCCGGATCCGCCTCGCGCTCCGCGGCCTCGAACGCGATGAGGATCCGTCGCCGGATCTCGGTCGCATCGTCGATCGACTTGAGCCCGGGCGCGAACGGCGCCCACTCGTCGTGGCCGAAGTAGGAGTGGCGGGCGCCCGTCGCGACGATCAGCGTGTCGTATGGGATCGGGCCGCCGTCGGCCATGCGGACCTCTCGGCGCTCCGGGTCGATGCCGGTGGCCGCCCCCAGCAGGACGGTCGTGTTCCGGTTCCGACGGAGGATCGATCGGAGCGGCTGGGCGATCTCGCCGGGTGACAGGGCGCCCGTCGCCACCTGGTAGAGCAGGGGCTGGAAGAGGTGGAAGTTCCGGCGGTCGACGACCGTCAGGTCGACGCGCGGATCGCGGCCCAGGATCTTGGCCGCGTAGAGCCCGGCAAACCCGCCCCCGACGATGACGACGCGGTGGGGCAACGGTGCCGACATGGCCAGGGACATGCCCACACGATAGCCTCGGACCGGGCGCCGGTCACGTTCGGGCTATGCTCGGTGCGTGCGACCGCTGCCTCGTCCGTTCGATCGAATCGCCGCCGGAGAAGCGGCCGAGATCGACGTCCGCGGGAGCGAGCTGCTCAACCGCAGGCTGCTCACGAAGGACCTCGCGTTCCCCCTCGAGGAGCGCACCGTCTTCGGCCTCCACGGGCTCCTCCCGGACCGCGTCCTGTCGATCACGGAGCAGCTCGCGCTCGAGCACGAACACCTCCGCCGCAAGACGGACGCGCTCGAGCAGTACATCGGGCTGGCCGCCCTCCAGGACCGCAACGCCACACTCTTCTACCGCCTCCTCGCGGAGCACATGGACGAGTACCTCCCGATCGTCTACACGCCGACGGTCGGGCGGGCGTGCCAGGAGTTCAGCCACATCGTCCGGCGGACGCGGGGCGTCTGGCTGACCCCGGCGGACCGGGATCGGATCCCCGAGGTCCTGCGGGCTGCGCCGTTCGAGGATGTCCGGCTCATCGTGGCCACGGACAACGAGCGAATCCTCGGCCTCGGCGACCTGGGCGCGGGGGGGATGGCGATCCCGATCGGCAAGCTCGCCCTGTACACGGCCGGCGGCGGCATCCACCCGGCCCTGACCCTGCCGGTGTCCCTCGACGTCGGGACCGACAACCGGGCGCTCCTCGAGGACCCGCTCTATCTCGGCTTCCGTGCCCCGCGCCTGCGCGGGGCCGCCTACGACGCCTTCGTCGAGGCGTTCGTCACCGGCGTCCAGGAGGTCTGGCCTGGCTGCCTCATCCAGTTCGAGGACTTCAAGCAGCACAACGCTCTCCGGCTCCTCGATCGCTACCGGGATCGCGTGCCCTGCTTCAACGACGACATCCAGGGAACGGCGGCCGTGGTCCTGGCCGGCGTGATCGCGGGCCTCGAGCACCTGGGAGCCGCGTGGGAGCGGCAGCGGATCGTCATCGTCGGTGCCGGGGCCGCCGGCATCGGGATCGGCCGGCTCCTCCGCCTCGAGCTGGCGGCACGCGGGGTGCCGGACGCCGTGGCACGGCGCGCCATCGTGCTCGTCGACAGCACCGGCCTGGTCCACGAGGGCCGCTCCGACCTGGCCGACGACAAGCGCGAATTCGCCTGGCCCGTGGACGCCGCGGTCGCGGCCGGTCTGCTGGCGACGACGGGCGACGCGCGGCGTACGCCGGCGCCAGCCGAGGCGACGAACCCGCCAGGCGCGGCGCTCGAAGCGGTCGTGACGGCCTTGCGGCCGACGATCCTCATCGGGGCCACGGGGCGCGCCGGCACGTTTTCCGAGGCGGCGATCCGGGCGATGGCCGCCGGAACCGACCGGCCGATCGTGTTGCCGCTCTCCAATCCCACGGCCAGCTCCGAGGCGACGCCCGCCGACGTTCTCGCCTGGTCGGGCGGCCGCGCCCTGGTCGCGACCGGTTCGCCGTTTCCGCCGGTGCCGTTCGGCGGGTCCCGTCGCGAGATCGGCCAGGCCAACAACGTGTTCATCTTCCCGGGCGTCGGCCTGGGTTCGGTGGCGGCTGAGGCGACGCGTGTCACGGACGCCGCCTTCCTCGCCGCGTCCCGGACCCTCGCGTCGTTCGTGACGCCGGAGCGGATCGCCGCCGGGGGCCTGTATCCGCCCGTCGACCGCCTGCGGGATGTCTCCCGGGCGATCGCGATTGCCGTGGCCGGCGAGGCCATCGCGTCGGGTGGGTCGCCACTGGCGGCCGATACCGACGTCCCCGCCCTCATCGACGCCGCGACGTGGTGGCCCGCCTATGTCCCGTACCTGCCCGCGACGGACATCGACCCCAGCGACGGCAACAGTCGCGGCCACGCCACGGGCGCGAGCGCCGGAACGATCGACTAGGCCGGCGCGCGCGCAGCCTCCGCCGTCCGCGTCGTGTAGGCACCAAGCTCCGGGTACGCCCGGGCGACCACGAGGACGCCGACGAGGCACAGCAGGCCGCCGCTGACCACCGAGAGTTGCGCCCCGATCGCCGAGGCCACCAGCGCGGCCTCGATGTCGCCGACCTGTGGCCCGCTCGTGACGACGAGCGTGTGGATCGCCTGGACCCGGCCTCGCAGCGCGTCCGGTGTCTCGATCTGCACGACGCTCTGGCGGAGCACGGCGGACACGACATCCGCGGCCCCGGCCGCAGCAAGGAAGACGAGCGCCAGCGCGAACCAGCCCGTGGACAGCCCGAAGAGGAGGATGGCCGCACCCCAGGCTGCGACCGCAACGAGGATCCCGCGGCCGATCCCCTCGATGCGCGACACGCCGCCCGACAGGATGATCGCGGCGAAGGCGCCCGCCGCCGGGGCGGCGTTGAGCAGGCCGAGCCCTACCGGACCGACCCGGAAGACGTCGAGCGCCAACACCGGATACAGGGTCCGCGGGCTGCCGAAGATCATCGCGTTGAGGTCGATGGCGAAGGTCGACAGGATCAACCGGCGGACCCGCACGAAGGCGAGCCCTTCCCGGATGGCGGCGATGCTCGGCCGGACGACGTCGCCGAGGGGCGGGATCGGCTTGAGCCCGAGGACCGCCACGATGGCCACGACATACGTGGCAAGGTCGACCGCGTAGGCGCCGACGAGCCCGACCGACCCGAGCAGGAACCCGGCGATCGCCGGCCCGACGACGGATCCGGCGTTGAATCCGAGCTGGCCGAGCGCGATCGCCGCCCGGAGGCGCTCCTTCGGGACGAGGCGCGGGACCGCCGACGACCGGGCAGGCCAGTCCAGCGCGAAGAAACCCGACGAGACGAAGGCGATGACGAACAGGGCCAGCACCGGCGGCGTCTCCATCGTGGCCAGCAGCAGGAGGGCCAGGCTGCTCAGGCCGAGGCCCACCTGGGTCGCGAGGAGGACCCGGCGGCGATCGAACGCGTCGGCGACCGCGCCGCCACCAAGCGTGAAGAGCAGGAGCGGGATCAGCTGGACGAGCGTGAGCGCGGCGAGCGCGAGCGTGGACGAGGTGAGCAGGTAGACCTGGTACGGCAGCGCCACGCGCGTGACCATCGTCCCGACGACGTTGACGGTCTGCCCGACCCACAGGCGCCGGTAGTCCGAATCCCGGCGGAGCGGCTCGATATCGACAACGTGCCGGCGCAGGCCGGCCCAGCCTGACGGCGCGCGCTGGCTCACGACGCGGCCGACAGCGCCGTCACGTGGCGGACGCCGCGGGCGACGCTACTTGTCGCGTTCGACGGACGCGAGCGACGCCTGGGCGGCCGCGAGCCGTGCCACGGGGACGCGGAACGGCGAGCAGGAGACGTAGTCGAGCCCGATCGCCTCGCACTTGGCGATGGACGCGGGATCGCCGCCGTGCTCCCCGCAGATCCCGAGCTCGAGGTCCGGCTTCGTGGACCGGCCCTTCTCGACGGCCGTGCGCATGAGCCCGGCCACCGCATCGTCGAGGGTCTGGAACGGGTTCACCGGCAGGATCTTGTCCTCCACGTACTTCAGGAGGAACCCGCCCTCGGCGTCGTCCCGGCTGTAGCCGAATGTCATCTGGGTGAGGTCGTTCGTGCCGAAGCTGAAGAAGTCGGCCTCGCGGGCGATCTCGTCCGCCGTCAAGGCACCGCGCGGGACCTCGATCATCGTCCCGAACTTGTATTCGGGGTGGACGCCGGCCTTCTCGGCCACGGCGTTCGCCTCGGCCTCGAGGAGGGCGCGGGTGGCCGCGAGCTCGTTCACGTGGCCGACGAGCGGGATCATGATCTTCGCGATCGGATGACCGCCGGCCCGCACCCGGGCGATCTCGGCATTGAGGATCGCCCGCGTCTGGACCTTCACGAAATCCGGGATCATCAGCCCGAGGCGGCACCCACGGAGCCCGAGCATCGGGTTCTGCTCGTGCATCGACTTGATGGTCGCGAGAAGCTCCTTGTCCGCTTCGCTCGCGGCGTCGCCCGCCTTCGTGACCTTGACGAGCTGCTCCTCCAGGTTCGGCAGGAACTCGTGAAGCGGCGGGTCGATGAGCCGGATCACGACGGGCAGGCCGTCCATCGCTTCGAAGATGCCCTCGAAGTCGCCCTGCTGGAGCGCCTCGAGCTTGGCCATCGCCGCGTCGAAGGTCGCGACGGCTGCCTGCTCCTCGGCGTCGAGCGTGCCGCCGTCCGCAAGGCGGGCCTTGGCTCGCGTGGCCCGGTTCGCGACGAGGATCGCGGCGCGCACGATCTCGAGGCGCTCCCCCTCCCGGAACATGTGCTCGGTCCGGCACAGGCCGATGCCCTGGGCGCCGTAGCCTCGGGCCTGGGCCGCTTCCTCCGGCTTGTCGGCGTTCGTCCAGACCTCCATCCGGCGCAGTTCGTCCGCCCAGCCGAGGATCGCCTGGAGTTCGGGCTGGTCCTCGAACCGGGCGTCGACCGTGGGCAGGGCGCCGGCGTACAGGGCGCCCGTCGTGCCGTCCAGGCTGACCCAGTCGCCCTCCTTGAACTCGGTGCCGGTCACGCTGCAGTGGGCCTGGCGATTGGCGTAGTCGACGTCCAGGTCGCTCGAGCCTGCGACGCACGGCTTGCCGATCTGGCGGGCGACGACCGCGGCATGCGAGGTGGCGCCGCCACGGGCGGTGATGATCCCCTGGGCCACGGCCATCCCGTGGAAGTCGTCGGGGGATGTCTCGATCCGGACGAGGATGACCTTCTCGCCTCGCTCCACCCATTCCACGGCGCTGTCGGCGTCGAACACGGCCCGGCCGACCGCGGCGCCGGGCGAGGCGTTGAGGCCGTTGACGATCTTCGTGGCGCCGGCGAGGGCCTTGGGGTCGAAGGTCGCGCGGAGGAGCTGGTCCACCTGGGCCGGCTCGATCCGGCCGATGGCTTCCTCCTTGCTGATGATGCCCTCGTTGACCATGTCGACCGCGATCCGGACCGCGGCCGCGGCGGTGCGCTTGGCGGAGCGCGTCTGGAGCATGTAGAGGTGGCCGCGCTCGATCGTGAACTCGAGGTCCTGGACGTCGCGGTAGTGGCGCTCGAGGCGATCGGCGATCTGCTGGAACTGGTCATAGACGGCGGGCATCGCCTGACGCATCTGGGCGATCGCCTGGGGGGTCCGGATGCCGGCCACGACGTCCTCGCCCTGGGCGTTCGTGAGGTACTCCCCGTAGAGGGTCTTCGCCCCGGTGTTCGGGTCGCGGGTGAAGGCCACGCCGGTCCCGGAATCGTCGCCCATGTTGCCGAAGACCATCGTCACGACGTTGACGGCAGTCCCGAGGTCGTGGGCGATCTTGTTGTAGTCGCGGTAGTCCCGCGCGCGCTTCCCGAACCACGACGCGAAGACGGCCTTGATCGCGAGGTCGAGCTGCTCGAGCGGATCCTCGGGGAAGTCGCGGCCGGTCACCTCGCGCACGATCGCGCGGTACTCGGCCGCGACCTCGCGCAGGGCGGCAGCATCGAGATCCGTGTCCTGGCTGGCCCCGCGCGTCGCCTTCTTGGCGTCGAGGGCGTGGTCGAACCGCTCGCCCGGCACGTCCATCACGATCCGGCCGAACATCTGGATGAACCGGCGGTAGGCATCCCAGCCGAACCGCTCGTTGCCGGTGAGCGCCACGAGGCCGTGGAGTGTCTGCTCGTTGAGGCCGAGGTTGAGCACCGTGTCCATCATCCCGGGCATGGAGAACTTGGCGCCGGAGCGGACCGACACGAGGAGCGGGTTCTTCGCGTCGCCGAAGCCCTTGCCGGACCGCGCCTCGACCTCGTGGACCGCCTCGAGGACGTCATCCCAGAGCCCGTCGGGAAGCTGCTCGCCGGCGGCAAAGTAGTCGTTGCACGCCTCGGTGGTGATCGTGAAGCCGGGCGGGACGGGCAGCCCGGCGCTCGTCATCTCGGCCAGCCCCGCGCCCTTGCCGCCGAGCAGGTCGCGCATCGTGGCGTCCCCCTCGGCGGTGCCCGCTCCCCACGCGTAGATGTAGCGCTTGGTGGCGTGATGGGCGCGGTCGGTCGCTGGGGCGGTCATCCGGATGAGCTCCTTCGGGTGGGACGCGGCCGGCGCGCGGCCGCTGGTGGGTGCGTCGAGTCGTTCGATTGTACGCGTCGATCGCGCCGTGCCCACCGTTCGGAACCGAATCGCAACGCAGTGGTGCGTCCCATGGGCGGCCTTCCGTACGCGGTCGGGGTACCATCACGGGGCCGCCGTCCCGACATCCGCCCATCCCGCTGCGACGCGAGGCCTTCAGCGACATGACCGACCCGGACCCGCGCGTCATCGCGCCCGACGACGACCGCTACAACGCCACGCTCGTGGCGCGCTCCGACGAGACGGAGTCGCTCGGCTACTTCACCGTCAAGTACGACGGTCCGGGCGTGCCCTTCGAATCCGGGCAGTACATGACGATCGGGGTCATGGCCGACGGCCGCCTCGTGCAACGCCCGTATTCCGTCGCCTCCGACCCCGGCGTGTGCGACGGCGAGGGCTACGAGCTGTACATCCGGCTCGTCCAGGGCGGCATGTTCACGCCCCTGCTGTGGCGGCTGCCGATCGGCCATCGGATGCGGATGATCGGGCCGAAGGGGAAGTTCACGCTCGAGCCCGAGGACGACCGCATCCACGTGTTCATCTCGTCCGGCACGGGCAACGCCCCCTTCGTGTCGATGATGCGCCAGCTCCTCCGGATCGGGGCCCCGCGTCGGGCCGTGTTCCTCAACGGCGTGTCCTACCAGCACGAGCTCGGCTATCGCGCGCTGCTCGAGGCGTGGCAGGCCGAGGGCACGTACCCGGTCACCTATGTCCCGACCGTCTCGCGGCCGTCGGCCCCGGAGAACGCGGGCTGGACCGGGCGCTGGGGTCGCGTGGAATCGATCGTCGGCCCCGTGTGCGACGAGCTCGGACTCACCCCCGACAATGCGATCGCGTACATCTGCGGCAACCCGGACATGATCCTGGCCGCGGAGGCCACGCTCCTCGACCGAGGCTTCCCCGAAGCGCAGGTCAAGAAGGAGCTCTACTGGCCGAAGGGCAAGGAGCCGCGAGGCGG
>CAZVDO010000005.1:25615-47178 GCA_964625345.1 uncultured Anaerolinea sp.
ACGTCGATGCTGCCCGTTTCGAGGCGCGCGAGCTGCGTCCAGCTGATCAGGCCGGAGTCCCGGATCCAGATCCCACTGGGGCCGACGATCAGGAGCACCGGATCGCCGATCGACCACCGGATGCGCTCGAGCCCGTGGAGGATGGTCTGGGCGCCCGCGACGAGGAAGATCGCCGCAATGCCGACCACCCATGCCACGGCCCAGGCCGGCGTCTCAGGGCCGCCGACGAGCAAGACGGCGACCGCCAACCCTGTCGGGAGCGCAACCCAGAGAACGGCGGCGGCCAGACCCCAGAGTGTCCCAACGAGCGCAAAGGACCGTCGGCGATAGACGGTCGCTCCGTGCTCACGGTTCGGCTCGGGTTCGATGGTGATGCTGCGCCTCTCGTCCAATTGCGCCCTCCCGCCGGACCATGACGAGACGTAGCCGTCCAGCACTCAGACGCCCGGGCCGCAGATTCGTGACCAAAGACGGAACCGTCAGGCCCGATGGGCCTCCATCCGGTCGAGGATCGCGCGCTTCACGCCCTCGACCGGGATCCGCTCCTGGGTCATCGAGTCGCGGTCCCGAACCGTCACCGCCATGTCCTCGAGCGACTCGACGTCCACGGTCACGCACCACGGCGTCCCGATCTCGTCCTGGCGCCGGTAGAGCTTCCCGATCGCGGCCGTGTCGTCGTAGACGGCCATCATGTCCCGCTTGAGGTCGCCCAGGATGCGGTGGCACAGCTCCACGATCTCGGGTCGCTTCTTGAGCAGCGGCAGCACGGCGACCTTGTAGGGCGCGAGGTCAGGGTGGAGCGCGAGCGAGACGCGCCGCTCGCCGCGGACCTCCTCCTCCCGGTACGCGTCGATCAGGAACGTGAAGGCGGCCCGGTCGGCGCCCGCCGCTGTCTCGACGATCCACGGGATGAAGTGCTCCTCGGTCGCCGGGTCGAAGTACTCGAGGTTCTCGCCCGAGGCCTCGGCGTGCCGCGAGAGGTCGAAGTCGCCCCGGTTGTGGACGCCCTCGAGCTCCTTCCAGCCGAATGGGAACCGGTACTCGACGTCGACGGCCTTCTTGGCGTAGTGGGCCAGCTCGTCCGGGGCGTGCTCGCGGAGGCGGAGCCGCTCGGGGGCGACGCCGTACTGCTCGTACCACGCCCTCCGGCGCGGGAGCCACTCCTCGAACGCCTCGCTGGCCGCGTCGCCGGGCCGCACGAAGTACTGCATCTCCATCTGCTCGAACTCGCGCATCCGGAAGACGAAGTTGCCCGGGCTGATCTCGTTCCGGAAGGACTTCCCGATCTGGGCGATGCCGAACGGGACCTTCTTGCGGGAGCTCTGCTGGACGTTCTTGAAATTGACGTAGCTGCCCTGGGCGGTCTCGGGCCGGAAGTAGACGACCGAGGCCTCGTCCTGGACCGGTCCCATGTACGTCTGGAACATGAGGTTGAAGCGCCGCGGCGCCGAAAGGGGCCCGCCGTCGTTCGGGCAGACCAGCTTGAAGCGCTCGATGACCGTCGGGTCGGAGAGATCCGAGACCGTCAGCCCCTCCGCGCCGGGGAGCTCGTCGAGCCGGTAGCGACGCCGGCAGGTGGCGCACTCCACGAGCGGGTCGCTGAACGAGCCAACGTGGCCAGACGTGACCCAGACCTGCGGGTGCATGAGGATCCCCGCGTCGAGGCCGACGATGTCGTTGCGCTCCTGGACCATCGCCTTCCACCAGGCGCGCTTGACGTTGTTCTTCAGCTCGACGCCGAGGGGCCCGTAGTCCCACACGGCGTTGATGCCGCCGTAAATCTCGCTCGATGGGAAGACGAAGCCGCGCCGCTTGGACAGGCTGACGATGGTGTCGAGGTCCGGCACGGCGGCCGCAACGGCAAGGCTCGGATCGGTCGAGGCGTCGGCGTTGGGGGCGTCGCTCACGTGCATTCCTCATGGCGGCCGGCCGTGGAAGGGACGGTCGCGGGTCGGGATTTCGGGGCGGCGATCGTAGCAGAGCGGCCGGTCAGCCCGAGATCATGGCTCGCGTGAAGGCGATCCGGATGGGCACCGAGTACGTCTGGCCGAAGGCCTCGGGGCTCCCGAACGAAGCTCGGATCCATGCGCCGTACTTGGCGAGGTACGCCCCGTGCCGATCGGGCGGAGGCACGTTCGGGTCGATGGCGGCCGTGCCCTCGAACGTCACCACGTCGTTGCCCTCGCCCTCGTCGGGGAGATGGAAGGACACGCGCGGGTTGGCCACGAGGTTGGCATTGCGCCGGGCGCGGTGGTCGCTGTACACGAGCACCTCGGTGCCATCCCACAGGAACCAGACGGGCACCGATTGGGGCTGGCCGTCCGGGGTCACGGTGGTCAGCCATGCGGCCATGGCCGTTTCGAGTCGACCGATGGCGCGCGCGCCGCTCGCGGTCGTGGGATCAGGGATCATGGGGTCCTTCCGTCGGCAGGTCAGCCGGGCAGTGCCGGCGCCGGCACGGGCCGATCCGGTCGATCGGACCGGACTTCGTCGAGGAACGCGAGCGATTTCGGCTGCCGATCGAGCGAGTACTCGAGGAACGCACGCATCGCCCGCTCCACCTCCACCTCGGTCTCCGGGCGCACCCGCAGGGCCGCGAGCGCCTCAACGTCGAGCCGCTGGTACGCCTTCAGGAGCTTGAGTGCCTCGAGCGATAGTGCCGTTCGCTCCTGTGGCGGCCCGGGGCAGCGCTCGCACAGGACGCCCCCGAGCGGCGGGACCCAGCGGTAGCGCTCGTCCGCCTCCAGGAGCCGGCCGCATTCGACGCATCGATCGACTTCAGGACGAACGCCGAGTTCGTCGGCCAGATGGACCTCGAACCAACGAGCGACGCGACCCGGGAGCATCCCGCCGTCCAGCAGCTCGTAGCCGCGCTTGAGCAGCAGGTAGACCGCCTCCGCCGCGTGGCGCTCCTCCTGGGTCCGGTCGGCCAGCTCGGCCATGTACGACGCCGTGCCGAACGAGACGAGATCGTCGCGAAGGTGGAGCCACGGGTGGATGACCTCGACCTGGGTCACCACGTCGAAGGTTCGCCCGGCGGCCAGCGCGAGCCTGAGCTCCGCGAACGGCTCGAGGCTCCCCCCGATCCGCGACGTCTGGCGTCGGATGCCCTTGGCGATCGCCTTGACCTTGCCGAGGCCGGGTGTGAGCACGGTGAGGATCCGGTCCGCCTCGGCGTAGTCGAATCGAGACAGCACGATCGCGTCGGTGGTGTAGCGGCGTGGGGCGGGCATCGAGGCGACGGTAGCACCGGGCCCGTGCGGGTGCCAGCGGGCACGGGTCTCGGTGGCATGCCGCCACGGGCGGATCGTCCTCCACGCAACAGGCTACCGGGACCTCGCACGTTTGCCCGGCACCGGCTACACTCCGGTCACGATGTCGACCGCAGCCCACGAGCTCGATCTCGCGCTCCTGATCTCGGATACCGAGGCCGAGATCCTTCGCCTCGTCGAGGACCGGGACCCACAGACCGCGGGCGTGTACGAGCAATGCCGGTACCACCTCGGCATGGACGGCGCGTCGGGCGTCTCCGGAAAGCGCATGCGGCCCCTGCTCGGCCTGCTCGCCTACGCCTCGATCACCGGGGACCATCGCGCGGCCCTGCCGGGTGCTGCGGCCGTCGAGCTCGGGCACAACTTCAGCCTCGTCCACGACGACATCGAGGACGGGGATCGCGAACGGCGCCACCGCCCGACGCTCTGGAGCCTGCACGGCGTCCCCCAGGCCATCAACACCGGGGACATGCTGTTCAGCCTGAGTCGCGTGGCGCTCCATCGCCTCACCGACCTCGGCTTCTCGGATCGCAAGGTCCTGCGCCTCATGCGCCTGTACGACGAGACCTGCGTCGCCCTGTGCGAGGGCCAGTACATCGACATCGCCACGAGCGAGACCGACACGATCATGTCGGTGGAGCTGTACTTCGACATGATCGGCCGCAAGACGGCGGCGCTCATCGCCGCCTCGATCGAGGCCGGCGCCCTGCTCGCGACGGACGACGAGGACGTGATCGCCCGGTACCGGGCGTTCGGCTGGGATCTCGGGCTGGCGTTCCAGCTCAACGACGACCTGCTCGGGATCTGGGGCGTCGAGGAATCGACGGGCAAGGAGCCGAGCGACGTCGCGCGTCGGAAGAAGACACTGCCGGTCATCTACGCCTTCGAGCACGCGTCGGACGCGGACCGCGCGCGCCTCGCCGCCCTGTACGACGCGCCGCTCGACGCGGCCGCGGTCACGGACATCGTGGCCCTGCTCGAGCGCGCGGGGGCCCGCGACTACACGCGCTCGCAGGCGCGCCTGCATCGAGATCGCGCCCTCGAATCCCTCGCCTCCGCCGGGGTCGTGGACGCCGCGGCCCGGGAGCGCCTCGAGGAGATCGTGGTCAGGGTCATCGCCGCCTAGGCGAGACGTCGTCGTCTCCTGATCCGCGCAGGCCCACGCTGCCGGATCCAACCATCCCGCCGTGATCGGGATCGTCCGGGTCAGCGATCCTCGTCGTCGTCCGTGACCGGCGGGCGCGGCGAGCGCACCGCGAGCACCTTGCCGACCCGTCGGCCGTCCGTCGTCTCCACGGTCAGGGTCAGGCCGTCGGCCACGACGCGGTCGCCCGGCACCGGGACGCCCCCGATCCGGTGGTAGATCAGCCCGCCGACGGTGTCGTACTCCTCCTCGTCCTCGAGCTCGAGCGGCATGTCGAAGGCCTCGCGCAGCTCGTCGACGTCGGCCCGGCCATCGATCCGGACCTCGGTATCCGAGAGCTTGACGAGGATCGGCTCCTCCACGTCGTATTCGTCCTGAATCTCGCCCACGATCTCCTCGAGCAGGTCCTCGATCGTCACGATGCCGGCCGTCCCGCCGTACTCGTCGAGCACGATGGCGATGTGGACCTTGCGCCGCTGGAGCTCGCGGAGCAGGTCGTCGATGGTCATCGACTCGGGCACGAGGACCGGCGCCCGCAGGAGCGTCCGCAGGGCCGGGCGGACCACGTCCGCCTTCAGGTACGGCAGGAGGTCCTTCGCGTACAGGATCCCCACCACCTCGTCGAGTGATTCTTCGTAGGCCGGGATCCGCGAGTGGCCCTCGCTGATGACGATGTCGAGCGCGTCGTCGAAGGTCGCATCGGCCCGAACGCCCACGATCGAGACGCGCGGAACCATGACCTCGTGGACGCGGCGCTCGCCGAGCTCGATGACCGCGTTGATCATCTGCTCTTCCTCGGCCTCGAGGACACCTTGTTCGCCGCCGCGCTCCACGATCAGGCGAAGCTCCTCGGCCGTGATCTCCGCCTCGGTCGACACCTCGGAGCCGAGGGTCCGGGTGATCGCCTTGGTCACGCCGGTGAGGACCGCCACGACCGGCCCGAAAATGCGGGCGAGGGCGTCGATGGGCCGGGAGAGGGCCAGGGCGAAGCGCTCCGGATGGGCAAGGGCCAGCGTCTTGGGCACGAGCTCGGCGAACACGATCGTGAACATGGCCAGGAGGACGGTCACGATGATCAGGGCCGCGAGCTCGGCCGACGATGCGGACATGCCGGCATTCACGAGCACGCGGGTGAGGCCGTCGGCAAGGCTCACCGCGGCATAGGCCGACGCGAAGAACCCGATGAAGGTCAGGCCGAGCTGGCTGACCGCGAGGAAGCGTCCCGGGTCATCGAGGAGGCGGCGCACGCGCCTGGCCGACCCGCTCCCCTCCTCCACGAGCTGGTCGATGCGGCTGCGCCGGATGCTCACGAGCGCGATCTCGGCCGCGACGAAGAACGCTTCGAGGAGCGTCAGGCCGATGAGGACGAGGATCTCCTGTATCGGGATCGTCATGGCGCGGTGCGGGGCTGGCCGGCGGACGTGTCGCCGGATTCGTCGACGGGCGGCGTCGTCTCTGCGGCGGTCGGTTCCGGATCGCGCGGGCGCGGCGTGCGCATGCGGGCCGGGACGCCCACCGCGAGCATCCCCGGCGGAACGGGCTTCGTGACGACGGCGCCGGCGCCCGTACGGGCGCCGTCGCCGACCTCGATCGGGGCGACCAGCATCGTATCCACGCCGAGGAAGGCCTCGCGCCCGACGGTCGTGCGGTGCTTGGTCCGCCCATCCCAGTTCGCCGTGATCGTGCCGGCACCGACATTCGTGCGGTCGCCGAGGGTGGCGTCGCCGAGGTAGCTGACGTGGTGCTGCTTGACGCCGGTCCCCAGGCGGGCGTTCTTGAGCTCCGCGAAGTTGCCGATCTCCGCGCCCGCGCCGACACGACTGCCCGGACGGATGTGGCTGAACGGGCCGACCCGGACCCCGGACTCGAGCTCCGACGATTCGACGACGCTGGCCCAGACGAGGCAGTCCGGACCGATCACGGCGTCGACGAGCGTCGTGCCCGGTCCGATCGTCGATCCGGCGGCCACCGTCGTCCGGCCCCGCAGGATCGTGTTGGGCTCGATCGTGACGTCGGCGGCCAGCTCGACCATCCAGTCGCAGTACACCGTGGACGGATCTCGCATCGTGACCCCGGCGCGCATGTGCGCCTCGTTGCGCCGGACGCGCAGGGCCCATTCGGCCTGGGCGAGCTGCGCCCGGTCGTTGATCCCGTCGAACGTGCCGTCGTCGTCGAATCCGACGGCGCTCACGATTCGCCCGTCCTCGCGAGCCAGCCGCACGAGTTCGGTGAGGTAGAACTCGCCCGTGGCCTCGGACGGCGTCACCGCGCCGATGCGCCGGCGCAGCCACGCGGCGTCGAAGCAGTACACGCCGGCATTGACCTCGTTGCCCTCGAGTTCCTCGCCCGTGGCATCGCGGGCCTCGACGATCCGCTCGACGGTACCGAACTCGCTGCGCACGACGCGCCCGAGCTCGCCCGGAGCGGCGGAGAACACGCTCGCAAGCGCGATGGCCGCATCGTCGAGCCGGCGCTGCTCGATGACGGCCCGCAGCTGGGCCGCCTCGATCAGCGGCACGTCCCCGGACAGCACCATGACCTCGGTGGCCGAGGCGGGGATCGTGTCGATCGCCGCCCGGACCGCGTCGGCGGTCCCGCGGGGCTCGGCCTGCAGCGCATGGACGGGATTGCCCGGCAGCGGGGATTCGAGGAGCGCCGCCGTGGGCGGCGAGTGGACGATGATCGGTGACGGATCGTCGTCCTCGCTCGCGGCCTCGGTCCAGGCATCGATCACGTACGCCACCATGGGCCGGCCGCACAACGCATGGAGGACCTTCGGGAGCCGGGAGCGCATCCGCGTCCCGAGTCCCGCGGCCAGGATGACGGCGGCGGTGCGCCCGGTTGGCACGGATGGTGAGGTCATGAGTTCGTGGCGGTAGGGTATGGGCCGTCCGGCGCGGGTGTCAATCGAGGAGCCGCCCGGCGACGGTCGTCCGTGACCCGCGACGGGCCGCGTCGGCCGGCGGCCAGGGCGTCCTCACGCAGGGCGGTGCGCGATCGCCTCGATCTCGACGAGGGCCCCCTTGGGCAGGGCCGCGACCGCAAACGTGGACCGTGCGGGCGCCGGGTCGTCGACGAATCGCGCGTAGACCGCGTTCACGGCTGCGAAGTCCGCCACGTCCGCCAGGAAGATCGTCGTCTTCACGACATCGGCGAACGAGCAGCCGGCGGCGTCGAGGACCGCCGCGAGGTTCCGCAGGGATCGCTCCGCCTGGGCCTCGACGCCGTCGGCGAGGGCCCCCGTGGCCGGATCGAGCCCGAGCTGCCCGGCGCAGAAGACGAAGTCGCCGCTTCGAATCCCCTGGCTGTAGGGGCCGAGCGCGGCCGGCGCGCCCGATGTCGTGATGGCCTGCCGGGTCATGCAGCTCCTCCCTGGTCGTGCGCCGCGATCGGCCCGGCGCGGCCCTGGATCGTGGTGGCGACGACGACGGTCGATCCGTCGCCCGGCGCCGTGAGCGAGCCGTCGGACAGGGCCACCCGCACGTCGTCGGCGGCCGCGCCAGCCTCGGCCTTCGAAGCATAGAGGACCCAGAGCGTCGGCCCGGACCCCGACTGCCCCACGGGACGCCCGAGACGCCGGGTGAGTGCCCGCCGGAGGGAGCGAAGCTCCGGCACGATCGTCGCGGCGGCCGCGGCGAGGTCGTTGGCGGTCGCGAGCACGCCGGCGCGCGCGAGCAGCCGCTGGCCGTCCAGGCCCGCACGCCACTCCTCGGCGAGGTGCTGGGAAGTCCGAAGGGTCGCCCCCGGGTCGGCCGGCGCGCCGCCCGGCGCATGCAGGGCCCCGAACACGTCGGGCGTCGGCACGGGCACGGCAGGGCACACGAGCAGGACACCCGGCGGGTCGCCCGTCAGGGAGGGCAAGGGATCCACGTGCTCGCCCCGGCCGGTGATCGCGGCCGGACCGCCCGCCAGGAAGAACGGCACGTCGGAGCCGGTGGCGGTTGCGGCGGCACGGCGTGCGGCATCGAGGGCGGCGGCGTGATCGTCGGAATGTCGTCCGGAGGCGGGCTCGGCACCACGATGTCCCGGCTCCGGCACGAGGCCCCACGCGGCGAGCGCCGCCTCGATGGCCGCGGCGGCGTCACTGCTGCCGCCGCCCAGCCCCGCCGCCACCGGGATGCGCTTCGTCAGCCGGGCTGCGAGTGCCGGCGTCGGTGCGTCGCGGAACGGGCCGTCCGCCAGCGCCCGCCTGGCCTCCGCGAAGGCAGCGAGCACGAGGTTCCGAGCGGGCGGCCCGGTATCGAGCCCCTCCACCTCGAGGCGATCCGCCCCGGACCGCGAGGCGGACACCGAGAGCAGGTCCGAGAGGCCGAGCGGCACCATGACCGAGTGCAGCTCGTGGTAGCCGTCGGACCGAAGGCCGCGCACCGCGAGCGTCAGGTTGAGCTTGGCCGGTGCCGCCCGAACGACGGCCGCGTCGTCGGCGGGCCCCGGGTACGGTTGCGGTCGTGCCGTCACCGCGCCCCGACCTCGAGTGCCGAGCGCCGCGGGGCGGTCATCGGAGCACGGTCCCGCCGAACGCCGCGTGCAGGCGGATCCACTCCGTGACCGACAGGGTCTGGGGTCGGCGATCCGGCGCGATGCCGGCCGCCGCCAGCGCCGTGTCCACGGGCACCGGGGCATCACGCAATTGCCGGGTCAGGACGTTGCGCAGCATCTTGCGGCGCTCGCGGAAGCCCGTCTGCACGAGCCGCCACAGGGCGTCCTCGTCCGCCACGCGAGGGGCCGCGTCGGGGTTGCCCGGTTCGTACGGCGTGGCCACGATGACCGCGGATTCCACGCTCGGCGCGGGTTCGAACGCGGAACCGGGCACGCGCAGGGCGATGCGCACGGCGGCGTGGTACTGGACGAAGACCGACAGGTAGCTCATCCGGCCCGGCGGGGCCGAGAGGCGCTCGGCGACCTCCCACTGGACCATGAGCACGAGCCGCTCCGGCGCGGGGTCTCCCCCGAGCAGGCGATGCAGGATCGGGCTCGTGATGTGGTACGGGAGATTCGCGACCACCCGGTACGGCGGTGCGACCAGGTGGGGCAGGTCCTGGTCCAGCGCGTCGCCGAGCACCAGGCGCAGGTGGCCCGCCTCGACCTGTGGCTGGAACCGGTTGCCCAGGAGGGCGGCGAGCCGACCGTCCAGCTCCACGGCCGTCACGGCCGCGCCGCCCGCGAGCAGGGCCCCGGTCAGGACCCCGAGTCCCGGTCCGATCTCGAGCACGCGATCATGCGGGGCCACGTCGGCCTCGTCGAGGATCGCCTCGAGCACGTCCGGGTCCGCCAGGAAGTTCTGCGAGAGGGCGTGACGCGCCCGGAGCCCTTCGTCGCGCAGGAGCCGGCGGACCGCGAGCGGGTCCAGGCGCGCGGCGCGAGGTGCGGGTGTCATGGGAGGCGCCTCACGGGACGGGCGTCATGGCGTCGGGGGCACGCCGTCGCCGACGCCTCGGCATCGAGCGTCCCGCGCCCGATTCACCGGACAGCCAGGGGCAACGATGGGCGGGCATCGAGCTCGAGGCCGGCCCGTTCGCCCCGCACGAACCGACGCGCTCCGGCTGCTCCGATCATCGCGCCGTTGTCGGTGCAGAGTCCAGGCCGGGGCACCACGAGCGGGACCCCGAGATCCGCCGCACCCTCGGCCAGCCGAAGGCGGAGCGCGGCATTGGCCGCGACGCCCCCGCCCAGGACGATGGAGCGCGCGCCCGCCGCTCGGGCGGCGCGAATGGTCTTGGACACGAGGACGTCCGTGACGGCATCCTGGAAGCCCCACGCCAGCTCGGACACGGACGGCGTGGAGAGCCCCGAGGTCGGATCGTCGCCGATCCCCTCCTCGAGGCGGCGCTGGTCGACGATGCGGCGCGCCGCCGTCTTGAGCCCCGAGAAGCTGAAGTCGAACGAGTCGCCCAGCCAGGCCCGCGGGAAGGCGGCGCTGTGGTGGGTTGCCGATTCGGCGGCGCGCTGGATGGCCGGGCCGCCGGGATAGCCGAGCCCGAGGAGCCGCCCGACCTTGTCGAACGCCTCGCCCGCGGCGTCGTCCACGGTCTGCCCGAGGAGCCGGTACTCGAGGTGGTCCCGCATCTCCACGAGGAACGTGTGCCCGCCCGACACGACGAGGGCCACGAGCGGGAAGATCGGCTCCTCAGGCGCCTCCTTGCCCGGGTCCACGAGCCACGCCGCGTACACGTGGCCCTCCAGGTGGTTCACGCCGACGAGGGGCTTCGCGTGGACCCAGGCCAGGGTCTTGGCCACGTTGATCCCCACGAGCAGGGAGCCTGCGAGACCCGGCCCGTTGGTCACCGCGACCCCGTCGACGTCCTCCATCGTGGCGCCTGCGGCCGCGAGGGCCTCGTCCAGCACCGGGAGGATCCAGCGGAGGTGCGCCCGGGCGGCCACCTCGGGCACGATCCCGCCCGTCGCCGCGTGCATCGCGACCTGCGTCGCGACCACGTTGGCGTGGATCTGGCGGCCGCCCTCGACGACGGCGACCCCCGTCTCGTCGCAGGAGGATTCGATCGCGAGCAGGAGCGGACCGCTCATGCCCCGCCCTCCGGGGAGGCACTGGACAGGGCGGGCGGCTCCGGGGCGCCGCGCGTGGCCTCAGGTACCCCGGCAGGCGGCTGCCCCGTGGGTTCGGGCGTGCGCGCCAACGCCTCGCGGCGTTCGGCGAGACGTCGGCGCATGGACGGCCCGTCGAGCCGCTCCGTCGTCATGATCAGCGCGTCCTCGCCGTTGTCCGAGTAGTACCGGGGCCGGAGGCCGACCGGCCGAAACCCGAACTGCTCGTACAGCCGGCGCGCCGGGACGTTGGAAAGTCGCACCTCCAGCGTCGCCTCGCGGGCCCGACGCTGGATCGCGAGGTCCAGGAGCGCGAGGAGCAGGGCCCCGCCGACTCCCTGGCGCCGCCAGGCGGGATCCACGGCGAACGTCGTGACATGGGCCTCGTCGACCATGAGCCAGATGCCCCCGAACGCCACCACGGCTTCCCCGACGCGCGCGACGAGATAGGAGGCGAGCCGGTTCGTCAGCAGCTCGCTGCGGTAGGCATCGTCGGGCCAGGGCACGCTGAAGCTCGCCCGCTCGATCCGATGGACCGCGGGCAGGTCGTCGAGGGACATCGGCGCGAGGCGCACCGTCATGGCGTGTCGTGGGCCATGCGGACCTCGCCGGTGGCGACGGCCACGCCGCGCGGGAGCGTCACGTACTCGGGCACGAGCAGCTCCGCGTCGTCGGATTCACCCGCCGCGAGGCGGGCCGCGCCCAGGCGGAGGAGCGCCGGGCCCAGCCCGTCGAGTGCCGCATCGCCGCGGGCGCTCGCCTCGATCGACGCGCGACCGGCCAGGTCGACGGCCACGACGAGGCCGGTAGCCGCATCGGCACGCGCGATCTCGGCGCCCGCACCGGCGCCGTCGCCCGCATCGGGCTCTGTGCCGGCCCGGAGGATGGCCGGAGGCTCCCCGGGCCGAATCACCACTCGATCGTTCGGTCCCGCCGGGAGGAGGAGCGTCGTCGGCGCGTCCGTCGCGGTCGAGGTTCCCACGATGAACGCCGCGCGCAGGGCGTCGCTCGTCGGGATGCCGACGATCGGGAGGCGCCGGGCATGGGCGAGCGTCTTGGCCGTGGCCAGGCCGACGCGCAGGCCCGTGAACGCCCCCGGTCCCGTGCCCACGATCACGCCGGCCAGGTCGGCCAGCTCGACACGCGCCTCGGCAACGACGGCCTCGACGCCCGCGAGCAGGCGCTCCCCGTGCCGATGCCCGGCGGGCCAGCCCAGCACGGCGAGTGGCTCACCCGCGAGGGTCCCGGCGCCGACGACGATCCGTGACGTCGCCGTGTCGATCGCCAGCAGCCACGGGGACGACGGGTCGCTCACGCCGCGCTCCCGAGTCCCGCGTCGCCGACCGTGAGGTAGCGGCGCAGCGCCGGGTGTCGCGCGGTGACCGTGATGGTCCGCGGCAGGTCCCCCGTCCCGTCGATGCGGACGTCGAGGCGCCGGCCCGGCAGGGCATCTCCCATGCGCTCCGGCCACTCCACGATCGTGACGCCGTCGGCCTGCCGCGTGTCGAGGAGGCCGCCGGCGAGCACGTCCGATGCGTCGTCGAGGCGGTAGAGGTCGAGGTGGAAGAGCGGCAGGCGGCCCTCGTATTCGGTCATCAGCACGAAGGTCGGCGAGTTGATCGTGGCGGTGATCCCCAGACCCGCGCCGAACCCCTTGGCCATCACCGTCTTGCCGGCCCCGAGGTCGCCCCACAGGCACACGAGGTCACCGGGCTCGGCCACCGTCGCCAGCGCACGGGCGATGGCCAGGGTCGCCTCGGGATCCTCGGCGTGGAACGTCCGGGTGTCGGTCGATGCCTCGAGCATGGCCCGAGGGTAGCGGATGGTCCGGGCGACTGCCGTCAGGCGAACCGCTCCAGGTCCCCGATCGGCACGGCGATCCGGACCTTGCCGCCGAGCTGCACCCACGCGGCTTCGAGCTGCACGCCGCCGGCAAACCGTTGGACGCCGGCCAGGCCCATCCAGGCGCCCTCGGCGCCCGCCATCGGGCCGGCGGCCACCCGAACCCAGCCCGGGGGCGGTTCGGGCACCACGAGCTCGGGAGATTCGACCGTCAGGCCCGCGGGGTCCCCGATGATCGCGCCCACGTGGCCCTCCAGCGCGTGGAGAATGGCCATCACGGGTGACGCGATCGGCCGACCCACCGCACCCTCCAGGACGAGCACGGCAAAGGGCGGCAGGCCGTGGGCGCCGGCCTGGCCACGCTGCTCCGAGGCGGCGATCTCGCGACGCTCCTTGACCCCGAGGCCGTTGACCACGATCCCCCGCACGCCGACCGCGCGGGCGCGCGTGATCGCCTCGGCATCGATCGTGGCGCCCGCGACGATGATCGACCCCGCCGCTCCCACGTCGATCTCGGGGGCGCGCAGGCGGCCGTCCCGGGCGGTCCTGATCTCCACCCGGCCGCTGACCGGCCCGCCAATCGCGTCGGCGCCCGCGAGGCTCCGGATCGGGGCCTCCAGGCGGATCCCGACCCCGGGCAGCACCTCGCGCACGATCCCGGCGAACGGAGCCTCGAGGGGCATGCCCGGCTCTCCCGATGCCACCCGCCAATGGCCACCGCTGTGGAAGAGGCGCTCTCCGTGGATGGGCGGCGCCGTTCCCGGCCGCCCGCGCCGCGACGGCGAGTCACTGAGCCACGTCCCAGGTCCCGCGTCGGGGCTGGCCGGGGCCGCCACGACCATCGTTGCCGGCTCACGGAGGCGCTCGGCCAGCGGAGCGCCCCTGACCACGGCCTCGCCGGGCGCCACGACCGGTCGATCGCCCGGGTGCAGCCGGAACCAGGCTTCCACCGGACCCGCGACCAATCGGCGCCGCGGCACGATCAGCAGCGAATCGGAGGCCGTGGCCGGGGCCCACGGTTCCCGCGGCGTCGCGGTCCCGACGCGCCTGGTCACCGGTCGTCCCGTGGCCACGCGTGGGCACTCCAGCGGGCGAGCGCCGATCGGCGACGATCGCGTCGTTCGGGCAGGCGGAGCGGCACGTCCCGGAGGTCGATGAGCAGGCCGGCAAGGCCCCCGGTGACCGGGACGGTCACGTGCCTCGCGCGCCTGCCGAATCGGACGGTGCCGGGGATCTCGAGTTGGGCCTCGCCGCGGTCGCCGGGCTGGAGGTCCAGGAACGCGACGTCGCCCGGGACGAGCACCTGGTCGGTGGCCCGCCCGCCCGTCGACTCGAGGCGCACGCGGCCCGGCGCTCGCCGCTCCGGTCGCTGGGCGGGCCCGATCCCGCCGGCGGTGACGATCGTCCCGAGCGGCACGAAGGCATCGGCCACGAGGTCCGCCATGAGCGCCTGCCGCTCGACGGCATCCTCGATCATGCCGAGCGGTCCGAGGAGCCGGGCATGGTCCCAGGCCAGCTGGGTCGAACCGACGCGGCGCACCGTGTCGGCGACCGCCAGCGCGATCGCCGGCGGCGGCGCCGCGGCCAGTCCACCGCCCGCCACGATCGTGAGGTCCGCTCCCGGTCGCTCCCCGATGGCCTCGGTGAGGGCCGCGAGCCGGGTCAGTGCCGCGCTCGTCGCCGCCAGCCGCAGGCGCGCCCCGTCGCCGGTCTGGTCCACCCACGGCCGAGCCCGCAGCTCGCGCAGTCGGTCCGTCATCCGGTGCCGGTCCAGGCTGCCCGTCGTCCACGCGAGCACCCCGTCGACGATGGTGTCGTCGGGTTCCGGCGACACGAGCGCTCCGTCGGCGCTGACCACCGCCGTCACCGTCGGCTCGCCCTCCGCATGGGGCTCGGCCAGCACCCGCAGCCCGCCGTCGAAGCCCACGTCGAGCACCTCGACCCGCCGGTCGAGGAGATCCGCCAGCGTGGCTGCCGAGCGGATCGCGGCGTGGCGCGAATCGACGCGTCCGTCGTCGTCACGCTCGAGGGCGCGGCGCAGGCCCTCGCCCCGATCGATCCGCACCGCCGGCACCGCCACGAGGCCGCCGGGCGACGCGGCTGTCAGCACGTCTCGGATCGCCCGCCGATGGGCCATGCCTCCCGCGACCAGGATCGGCAGGTCGGCTCGGCGAGCCGCGATGGCCAGGGCGAGGGCGGCCAGGTCGTCGAGCGCCCCGCGCTCATCGGGGCCGGGTGGATCGTCCGCGCCGATGCATACCGCCCCGACGCTCCGGTCGAGGGCGAGTTCGGTCATCTCGCGCGGGTCGTGCGTCTCGGTCGACGCGAGGGTCACCCGCCACGGCGTGCGCCGGGCGGCCTCGGCGACCAGCGTCGCCGCGCGCAGGCTCGCGCCGATCACGAGGACCCCGCGGGCCGGCTGGGTTCGCGCCTCGAGGCGAGGCAGGGACTCGAGGTCGTTCGAGACGGAGGCGAGGAGGCGTTCGAGGCCGGGATCGATAGCGAGCGCGCGTCCGATGACGAGTCGCAGCAGAACGTCGACGTCGGCGTCGGCCGGCACGGCGAGCGAGCCGAGGAGGCGCCATCGACGGTCCATGCGCCCGAGCAGGGCGACGGACGTCGTCGCCCGACCGGCGTCGATGGCGGCCAGGAGTTCGGGTGCCCTCGTCACGCGGCCATCGTAGCGGGACCCGCCCGGCCGCGGCCGATCAGGCGTCCCAGCCGGACTCCTCGTCGAGCTCGGCCAGTCGATCGATGAGCTGCTCGATCCCCTCGTCATCGGCGAGGATCGCGCTGGCGCCGGCGACTTCGCCGCCGAACAGGGCCCGCAGGACGGGGTCGAAGAAGAGCATCGCGTTGGCGCCGAGGGGTCGATACGGCCGGCTCGCGTGCAGGAAGTGCATCGCCGACGCGGTCAGGCCACGGACCTGGATCTCGCGGGCCACCTGTTCCACGAGGTCCTCGGCCACGTCGTCCGTCGCGCCGATCGGCTGGCCCTCGGTCATGCGCCGAGCCGCCGCGCATCCGCGTCGTGGTGAGCGGGCGCCGGCACGGGTGCCACCTCCCGGAGCGCGCGACCGAACGCCTCGAAGGGGGCGGCGCCACGCAGGGCGAAGATGACGTGGGCGATGTCCGGGCTCGTCTCGGTCTCCTCCCTGACCGCCCGCACGGTCGCCGCGGCGGCCTCGTCGAGGGGGAACCCGCCGATCCCGGTCCCGAGGGCCGGGAACGCAATGCTCGTCGCGCCGATCGCCCGGGCCGCCTGCATGGCGCTGCGGACCGCCGCATCGATCGCGGCGCTCGAGGTCCGGTGTGCGTGGTCGAGCGAAACGGCGTGGATCACGGCCCGGGCCGCGAGGGATCCGGCGCCGGTCACGATGGCCTGGCCCACCTCCAGCGGTCCCTGGCGCACGGCGGCGAACTCGATCTCGTCCCCGCCCGCCCGCTTGATGGCGCCGGCGACGCCCGTGGCCATCCAGAGCGAAGGGCTGGCCGGGCTCACGATCGCGTCCACTTCCAGGACGCAGATGTCCCCGTTCCACAGCTCGAGCCGCGTCATCCGTCCCCTTCGACCACGAGCGTACGGACCCCCACCGGGCCGGATGCGGCATGGTACACCCGAGGCAGGCGCCCGGCCATCGCGGTGACGACCTCCCAGACGTTGGTGCCGCGGGCGATCGCAACTTCGTGGGCGGTGATCGAAGCGGGCCCGTCGTCCCCGATCAAGGTGAAGACGTCGTGCGGGCCGACGGGCGAACCCGGGACGTCGGTCACGTCCGCCATGACCGCGTCCATGGCCACGTTCCCGACGAGGGGGACGCGCCGGCCGCGCACCAGCGCTGCGGCGCGATTCGAGAGGGCCCGCGGCCAGCCGTCGCCGTACCCGAGCGGGAGTGTCGCGATGCGGCTCGGCCGCGACGTCCGGAACGTCGGGCCGTACCCGATGCCCCATCCGGGAGGGAGCTCGGCCACCCGGACGGGCCGGGCCCGAAGGGCGAGCACCGGCCGCAGGCCCGCCGCGCGGGCATCGAGTCTCGGCCGGGCCGTGTCGCGGGCACCCACGCCGGCCTCCTCGCCCGCGGCCGCGCCGGCACCGCCGTCGTCGAGCAGCTCGTCGGGGATGAGCCCGTACGTCGAGAGGCCCGGCCGGACGGCGCCCGCACCGAACCCGTCCGCCGCGGTGACGGCCAGGGCCGTCGCGGTCAGGATCGATCCGCTCGCGCGCAGGTGCCAGCGCGCTGGAAGCACGCCGCCCGCCGTGAGGGCTCGCAGGGCGGCCTCGAACCGATCGAGCTGGCCTGCCGTCACGGTGGCGTCCTCGGGTGCCTGGAGGTGGGTCCACACGCCCGCGAGGTCCGCGCGCTCGGCCGCGCGGATCCGGGACGCGGCCGCCACCACGTCGTGGACGAGGAAGCCGCCCCGCCCGAGGCCCGTCTCGACCTCCAGTTCGAGGTGCAACGACGGCCCCGGCCCTGTGCGGTCAAGCGCTTCCAGCGTCGCGCCCAGGAGGGTCGGGTCACCCGCCGTCACCGCCACGCCGTCCGCCGCGGCCGCGCTCGCCCACGCCGGGGGGATCGGATAGAGCACCTGGAGCGGGAGCTCGATGCCGGCGCGTCGCAGGGCCCGGGCTTCGTCGAAGGTGGCGACGCACAGTCCGTCGACGCCGAGGTCCTGAAGCCGGCGGGCGATCGGGATCGCGCCATGTCCGTACGCGTCCGCCTTCACGACGGGGTGGATCGCGACGCCGTCGCCCGCGAGTCGACGGATCACCGACACATTGCCCGCCAGCGCATCCAGGTCGACCTCGACCCATGCGGTGCGCGGCAGCGGATCGAGGCCGGCCTCGGTCAGGGCGGCGTCGATGCCGCCGGGCCAGGCAGCCCGGCCGCGGTCGGCCGCCACTCAGTTGCTCGCGGGATTCGGCCGGACCGCGAACCCCAGCCGGCTCCCCCGGCGCGCTCGCTCCGCGATCGCCGCCAGGCGTCGGCGGGCCAGGGGCAGGGCATCGGGCAGGTCGCCGGCGAGCAGCCCCGCATCGCCGATCCGCTCACGGATGGACTGGGCGGCCATGCCGTGGAGGTAGACGCCGAGGCGGGCCGCGGCCTGCGGACGCAGGCCCTGGGCCAGCAGGCCGCCGATCGTCCCGGAGAGCACGTCCCCGGTCCCGGCCGTGGCGAGGGCCGGGTTCTCGAACGGCGCGATCGAGGTGGCACCGTCCGGATCGGCAATGACGGTTCGCGCCCCCTTGAGGACGACGACCTGGCCCCACGCCTGCGCGGCGTCGCGGGCCGCGGCGACGCGCGCGGCATCATCCCCGGCAAGGTCGCCGTCCGCCTCCGGGTCCACCCCCGACCCTGCGCGGAGCCGGGCAAACTCCCCGACGTGCGGCGTCAGCACGGACGCCCGATTTGGCCCCGTCCACCACGGGCCGAGCGTCGCCATCGAGCGCAGGGCCTCCGCGTCGAGGACGAGCGCCGGGGCGTCGGGGTCGTCGCCCGAGAGGAGCAGCTGGCGCACCAGCTCGGTGGTGGCCAGCCCCGGCCGAAGGCCCGGGCCGAGGACGAGGGCGTCGTGCTCGTGGTCGAGGATCCGGGCAAGCGCGGGCTCCGGATCAACCTCCTCGACGTCATCCTCCGGCAGGGCCATCGTGGTTGCCTCGATGACCTTTCCGGCGAAGAGCGGCTGGAGTGATTCGGGCACGGCGAGCGTGACGAGGCCGGCCCCGGATCGGCCGGCCGCCCGGCACACCAGCAGCGCCGCCCCGGCGAAGTCGAGGGACCCCGCGATCACGAGCAGGCGTCCGAAGGTGCCCTTGTGCCCGCGGGTCGGGCGCTCCGGCAGGAGCGCCGCCACGGCGTCGTCGTCGAGATCGGGAGCCGGAAGCGAGGGAGGCTCGGGCGTCGGAGCGGATCCCGCGTCCGCCTCGGCACGGAATCCGAGCCGGCGCTCAGGCATCGCGGGCCTCCTCCGCGGCGGCGTCGCCCGCGTCCGCGGGTTCGGGCGCCTGCGTCGTGGCCGCCTCGGCGAGGTTCCGAAGGCGCTCCATGCGAGCGAGCAGGCGGCGCTCGCGATCGTCGAGCCGCTCGTCGATGTCCAGCGGGAAGACGTACCGGCCGCCGGCTCGCCGGATGCCGTAGGCGATGGCGACGGCGTAATCCGATTCATGGCTGATCGAGACCGCGATCCGCTCCATCCCCAGCTGGTCGGCGCGGCCGGCCGCGCGACCATGGAGCCGGACGGCCGGCTGGCCGGTGGGCAGGCGCTCGATCTCGATGTCCCGCCAGCCGATCCCGCGGACGCCCAGGCCGAGGACCTTGCTCACCGCCTCCTTCGCGGCCCACCGACCGGCGAAGGTCTCCGGGCGATCCCGCACATAGCGCTGCTCGGCCGGCGTGAGGACCCGGTTGCTGAACCGCGACCCGAAGCGCTCCAGGGACTGCCGGATCCGATCGACCTTGATGATGTCGATCCCGAGCTCGGTCGTGCCGGGAGGTACGGCCCCGGCGGGCCCGGCATCGCGAGCCGGACGCTCGGCCGAGGACCCGGACGGCGCGTGATCGCCCGCCGCGGCCATCGCTACTCGACCGTGACGGACTTGGCGAGGTTCCGTGGCTGGTCGACGTCCGTCCCCCTCGCAACGGCGACGTGATAGGCGAGCAACTGGAGCGGGATGATCGCGAGGACCGTCGCCAGCGCCTCGTGCGTGTCGGGCACCCAGCAGACGTCGTCGGCGATTCGCCCGATCCGCTCGTCGCCCTCCGTGGCCACGGCGATGACCCGGGCGTCGCGCGCCTTGCCCTCCATCACGTTGCTCACGAGCTTGTCGTAGGTCGCCGAGCGGGTCGCGACCGCCACGAGCGGGCACTCGGCATCGAGGAGCGAGATCGGGCCGTGCTTGAGCTCGCCCGCCGGATAGCCCTCGGCGTGGACGTAGCTGATCTCCTTGAGCTTGAGCGCACCCTCGAGGGCCGCCGGGTACGTGGAGCCGCGGCCGACGAACATGAAGCCGCGTGAGTGCACGTACCGCCGGGCGAGGTCCGCGCTTCCGGGCGCGTTCAGGTCGAGTGTCCGCTGGGCGGCGTCCGGGAGGGCGCGCAGGGCCAGGCCGAGCGCGTGTGCCGCCTCGTCCGAAAGGGTGCCCCGCGCCAGGCCGATCGCCACAGCCAGGATGACGAGCGTGGTGACCTGCGTCACGAAGGTCTTCGACGCCGCGACGGCGATCTCGGGCCCGGCCTGGAGGAACAGGACCGCGTCGGCCTCGCGGGTGATGGCGGATCCGACGGTGTTGGTCACGGCGATGACCGGGCAGCCCTGGGCCCGCGCGAAGCGCGTGGGCGCGATCGTGTCGGCCGTCTCGCCCGACTGGGTCACGGCGATGACGAGCGTCCGTGCGTTCAGGGGCGGTGGGGTGTACCGAAACTCGGAACCGGGGGTCATGCGCGCCGGCAGGCCCGTCCAGGCTTCGAGGACGCCCGCTCCCACGAGCGCGGCATAGGACGCCGAACCGCAGGCCACCAGCTCGATCCGGTCGATGTCGCGAAGGGCCTCGGCGAGCGGCGCCAGCTCCGGTACGGTGATGCGGCCCTCGCGATCCACCCGGCCGGCGAGCGTCTGCCGGAGCGATTCCGGCTGCTCGTGGATCTCCTTGAGCATGAAGTGGTCGTAGCCGCCCTTCTCGGCCCGCTCGGGTGACCAGTCGATGCGGGTCTCGGGCCGGATGCGCGGGGTGCCCTGGACGTCGGTGACCTCGACGCCGCTCGGACGGACGTCGGCAACGTCGCCGTCTTCCAGGAAGACCACCCGGTTCGTGTGGGCGAGGATGGCCGCCACGTCGCTGGCGATGAAGCTTTCCTCGCCGTGGACTCCGACCACGAGCGGGACATTCTCCCGCGCCCCGACGAGCCGGCTGACCTCGTCCCGGTGCATCACCACCAGGGCGTACGCACCCTCGACCTGTCGCAGCGCCGCCCGGACCGCGTCGGCGAGGTCACCGGCATACGACTCCTCGACCAGGTGGGCGATCGCCTCGGTGTCCGTATCCGAGGTGAGGACGTGGCCTCGGGCCTCCAGGCCGTCCCGGAGCGCCTGGAAGTTCTCGATGATCCCGTTGTGGATGACCGTGATCTTGCCGGAGCAGTCCAGCTGGGGATGGGCATTGACGTCGTTCGGCCGGCCGTGCGTCGCCCAGCGCGTGTGGGCGAGCCCGATGGCCGCGTGGGGCGTGCGCTCCGCGATCGCCGTCGTGAGGTTGGCGAGCTTTCCCGCCCGCTTCTCCACGAACAGGCCGCCTTCCTCGTCGACGAGGGCGATCCCGGCGCTGTCATAGCCCCGGTACTCGAGGCGCCGCAGGCCCTCGATGAGGATGGGGCCCGCATCGCGCGGGCCGGTATAGCCAACGATGCCGCACATCGGTCGTCAGGTCCCCTGTCTGGTCGCCTCGTCCACGCGAGGCGAATCCTGGCTCGATGGGGTGGGCACCGGGGTCAGTGTAGTCGTTCGGCGGCGAGGCCAGCCAGCGCGTCGGCCAGCTCGGTGACGAGCGCCGCCTCGGGTCCCTCCACCATCACCCGCAGCACGGGCTCGGTCCCGGACGGACGGACCAGGATCCGCCCGGATTCGCCGAGGCGATCGCGGGCGGCCGCGATGGCGCGGCCCAGGACGGGATCGCCCTCCCACTGGTCCTTGTGGCGGACTCGGACTGCGCGCTGCTCCTGGGGCAGCAGGTCGATCTCCGCCGCCAGCTCGCCAAGGGGCTGGGCGCG
>CAZVDO010000005.1:47278-59934 GCA_964625345.1 uncultured Anaerolinea sp.
GGACGGCGTCGCACGGGCGAGGGCGATCCGATGATCGAGGTACGCCTGGACACGCTCCCGCGCATCGACCGTGACGCCGAGCTCCGCATTGCCCGGCCCGCCGAGCTCTTCCGATCGCCAGATCAGCGCCTCGAGCTCATCCTCGATCGTGTCGTCCAGCTTGAGGCCGGCAGCGTCGAGCACCTTGAGGCCGTTGTCGGCAGCGGGATTGTGCGACGCGGACACCATGATCCCTGCGGCGTACGCCCCCGAGCCGGCGAGGAAGGCAAGCGCCGGGGTCGGCACCACGCCGATCGCGTGGACGTCGCAGCCGAGGCTCGTGGCACCGGCCGTGATCGCGGCGACGAACATGTCGCCGGACCGGCGGGTGTCCTGGCCCACCACGATCGATCCCCGCCCCCCGGCGAGGCGATGGGCGGTTGCCCGTCCGAGGGCGTAGGCAATGGTGGGTCGGAGGTCGTCGTTGGCGACCCCGCGAATCCCGTCGGTCCCGAACAGGCGTGGCACGATGGCAAACCTCGAGTTGGCGGGCCGCGGCGGACCCGCGGTGGCTAGGGCGCCGGCGTGGGCGTCGCGGCCGGCGGGGGCGTGACGAGCGAGGACACCGTGACCGTGACGCGCGCGGGCGTGATCCCGACCAGCGTCAGCCCGGTCTGCAGGTTGATCTGGAGCGGCAGGTCGTAGGTCCCCGCATCGAGTCCGCCGACGTCGAGGGTGACCACGAGGCCGGCGCCCGAGAGGAGGTCCAGGGCGGCCACGGATCCGCCGATGGTGACGATCGCCCGGTCGGCGTCGAACGCGTAGTCGAATCCCGTTCGCGCGCTTCGAAGGACGATGCCGGCCTCGAACGTACGGGTGGCGGTCACGGGACGCAGCGTCACGACGACGTGGACGGACTGGACGCCGGGTGCCTGGACGCCGTCGGGCAGCGCGAGGGCCACGTCGACGGCCACGGTGCTCGAGCTCCCCCCGATGGGCACCGGGGCGGTATCGGCGAACTCGAGGCTCGCGATGTCGTCGACATCGCCCTCCACCGACACAACCAGCGGGGTCACCTCGACGCTGGCGACCTCGAAACCGGCAGCCGGCGTGCCGGTCACTTCGGGACGCACGGGCAACGAGCGGGTCTGGCGATCGGTGAAGATCGGGACCTTGACCTGGATGCTGCTGGGTTCGACGTCGACCGGCGTCAGGGGTTCGCCCGCAGCATCGACCGGCAGCAGGTCGACGAACCGGTTGATGTCGATCCCGGACGCATCCACCGTGAGGCGGGCCTGCGCCTCGGCGACCTTGTTGACGATCGACGCCGCGCCCGTTACCTCGACCGTCGCGGCCGACAGGGTCGGATCGCCGACGTCGAGTCCCGACGGAATCGGCCCGAGCACGGCGCGCACCGGAACGGACCTGGTGACGACGGCATCGAGCTGGACCGTGATCTGGCGGGGTTCGTAGTCGAGGACCTGGATCCGTGGGTCGACCGCCGTCACGGCCACGGTGACCGTCTGGCGCCCCCCATTTGCCGGCACGCTCGCGAGATTCACCACGGCCCGGAAGCTCGTGGTGTCGAGGCGCAGGCCGAGGTCCTCCGGCGCGAAGTACCGGATCCGGCTGACGGCGCCGAGGTCGGACAGGATCGTGACATCCGGGGAGACGCCGGTGGCCTCGATCGGGATGCTCCCGTCGTAGGACTTGGCCGACGACGACAGCACGAGCCCCACGTACAGCAGCGATGCCATCAGGATCGCGCCGAGCTTGAGCGGCCAGTTGTGCACGATCGGCCGGATCAGGAGGCGAATCACGTGCGCGACCCCGGCTCCGTGGACTCGGCAGCGGCCCGATCGGTCGCCGGTCCGCCCGCTGCGGCCGCTGTCGCGGGAGCCCCGGATGCGGTGGCGGCGGGCCCGCCCGATGTCCCGGCCTTGGAACCGCCGGCCGGGCCGCCGCCCGCCCGCCGCTGACGGCGCACGCGCCGCCCCAGTTCGGCAAGCGCCGCACGGCCCTCGGGTCGACCGCCTCCCGGGCGCTCGGGACCGGCCATCGAGGGATCGAGGAGCCCGCGGATCGACCTGGCCAGCTGCGCCTCGTTGAGGTTGCGCACGATGCGAGCCCGTTCCACCAGGCTGACCTGGGAATTCTCTTCGGAGACCACCACGACCACGGCATCGGTCTGCTCGGTGATGCCCAGCGCGGCGCGATGGCGCGTCCCGAAGCGCTCGGCATGCATGGTGGTCTCGGCGAGCGGCAGCAGCGCCCCCGCCGCCAGCACCTGGTCGCCGCGGATCACGACCGCGCCGTCATGGAGCGCGGTGCGCGGGAAGAAGATCGTCCGGAGCAGGTCCACGCTGAGGTCGCCGTGGACCATCACGCCCGTCTCCGCGATCTCCTCGAGGCCCGTCTCGCGCTCGATCACGATGAGGGCGCCGTGCCCGTCCCGCGACAGGAGGGTGGCCGCGCGGGCAACGCTCGTCGCGACCGCCTCGGCCACCTTGTTCTCGCCCGGGAACAGCCAGCCCAGCGAGCCCACGCCACCGATGCGCTCGAGCGCACGGCGCAACTCGGGCTGGAAGACCACGACGAGGGCGAACAGGCCCACCACGGCGCCGGCCTGGAGAATCTGGGTCAGCAGCCGGAGATTCAGCACCTGGGCGGCGAAATACACGGCAAACAACACCGTCACGCCGATGACCAGGCGCACCGCACGCGTCCCGCGAATCAGGCTGAACAGCCAGTAGAGCAGGAGCGCGGTGATCCCGACGTCGAGCAGTGTCGCGGGCCGCACCTGATCGAGGATCGACGCGAGGAGCTGCGACATCGCCTGGCGAGTGTACCGTGCGGACCGGATCGCGGGGCTGTCGGGCGGATCAGCCGGACGCGGGCGGTCCCGGCGTTTCGAGCTTCAGGTTGCGGTCGGCGGCGAAGGCCGCGACGGCCGCGGCGGCGGCGGGATCGTCCTCGAGCTGGGCGAGCCGTGACAGCAGCCGGGCCTTCGTTCGCGCGAGTTCGTCCCATCCGCGTTCGAACTGGTTCTGGGCGATCTCGATCTGCACGGCGGCGTCGGACGGATCCATGACGAGCAGCTGGAGGCAGGCATCCAGCGCGACGTCATGGAGGCCCGCCGCCCGGGCGTCCGCGGCGAGGGCCAGGAGCGCCTCCCGCGCCTCCGCGGTCGTGCCCGCGCGCAGGGCCGCGTCGGCTGCGGCGAACCGATCGACCAGGGCCGCCGTTCGGGCGGCCGGGTCGGCCGCCGGCTCCGCCGGTACCTCGGACTCGGCGGAGCCGCGGTCAGCGCCGTCTTCGTGCGATCCCCCATCGGCCGCAGGCAGGGCCGCGGCGGCTGCGCTCATCGACCCGGTGGGGCCTACCACGACGGGGTCCAGCAACTGCATCGCGCGTTCGAGGGCCTCCCCCGCGGCGGCGTCCGCCGCGTTGGCACGTACCGCCGCCACGAGCCGCTCCACGGCCGTTCGCCGCGCGCGCGACTCCGCGAGTTCGAGGGCCCGCCGCGCGGCATCGAGGGCGTCCGTGGTCCGGCCCGCGGCCTGGAGCGCGTCCGCGAGGCGCCCCCAGTCGTCGGCAGCCTCGCGCCGGCGTCCGAGCCGTTCGCGCAGGTCCGCGCGGCCCCGCAGGGCGCCCTCGTCGGCCGGGGCACGCTGGAGGGCCATGCCGAAGGCCGCCTCGGCGTCGCGAGGCCGTCCCAGGCGCTGCCAGACCACCCCCAGGCTCACGAACGGCAACGCCCGGTCGGGGGCGAGCTCGGACGCCTCGAGGTAGGCATCGCGTGCCTGGAGGAGGCGACCCTGGAGTGCGGCCACGTGCCCCCGCCGCAGGGCGTCCTTGTACTGCTCGAACCGGACCTGGCTCACGGTGCCGCCCCGGCATCGTCGCCGATCAGCTCCACGAGCAGGCCCTTCTGGACATGCAGCCGGTTGGCCGACTGGGCAAAGACGATGCTCTGGGGGCCGTCCATCACGTCGCTCGTGATCTCCTCGCCGCGATGCGCGGGCAGGCAGTGCATCACGCGGGCATCGGGCCCGGCAACCGACAGCAGGCGGGCGTTCACCTGGAACGGGGCGAAGACCGGCCGCCGCGCGTCGGCTTCGTCCTCCTGGCCCATGGATGCCCAGGCATCGGTGTAGATCACGTCGGCGCCCGCGACCGCCTCCCGGGCGTCGGTGCCGATCTCGACGGAGCCACCGGATGCCGCCGCACGCTCGCGGGCGACGGCCACGATCGCCGGGTCCGGGCCGTATCCAACGGGATGGGCGAGCCGGACGTGCGCGCCCAGGCCGGCACCGGTCACCGCGAGCGAGTGGAACACGTTGTTCCCGTCGCCCACGAACGCGATCACCCGGCCGTCGACCGAGCCGAACGCCTCCTGGATCGTGAACACGTCGGCAAGCGCCTGGCATGGGTGCTCACGGAGGGTGAGGGCGTTGATCACCGGAATGGCGGCTCGCGCGGCGAACTCCTCGGCCACCGCGTGGGATCCCGTGCGGATCACGATGGCGTCCACGAACGCCTCGAGGTTGCGGGCCACGTCCGCGACGGTCTCGCGAACCCCCCAACCGACGCCGCCGGAGGTGAGCTGGATGGCCTGGCCACCGAGCTGGACCATGCCCGCCTCGAACGTCACGCGCGTCCGCAGCGAGGGCCGCTCGAAGAGCATGGCGACCGTTCGCCGCGCCAGCGGCGTCGCAGTGTGGCGACGCGAACGGAGGAAGTCGGCCTTGAGATCCGCGGCCCGGCCGAGGACGCGTTCGACCTCGGCGGGTGTCAGGTCCGCGGCGGCAATGAAGTCGCGGCCGCGCAGTCCTGGCTCGGGGGCAGACGACGGGTGGCCGGGTTCCGGCACGGCGTCTGGCCCGCGATCAGCGCTTCGTGTACTGCGGAGCCTTGCGGGCGCGCTTGAGCCCGTACTTCTTGCGCTCCTTCATCCGCGGGTCGCGGGTCAGGAGGCCGGCCTGACGAAGGGGCAGCCGATGGCCCTCGGGGTCGAGCTCGAGCAGGGCGCGGGCGATCCCGTGGCGAATGGCTCCGGCCTGCCCGGACACGCCGCCGCCCTCGACCTTGACCATGGCGTTGAAGCGACCCTCGGTCCCGGTCACGCGGAACGGCATGCGCAGGTCCGCGTCGTCGATCGCGTTCCCGAAGTGCTCCTCCAGGGACCGTCCGTTGACGACGATCTCACCCTCGCCGGGCAGGAGGCGCACCCGAGCCACGGCGGTCTTGCGCCGGCCCGTCCCCGAGTTGAAGGCAGTGGTGGTCATGGTCTCCTCCGTCAGGCGAGCGGCTCAGGCCGCTGGGCCTGATGCGGATGATCGGAACCGGCGTAGATCTTGAGCTTGCGGAGCTGCTGGGCCCCGAGTCGGTTGTGGGGCAGCATGCCCTTGACCGCGCGGCGGACGACCTCTTCGGGTCGGCGCGCGATGAGCTTGCCCAGGGATTCTTCCTTGTATCCCTGGGGGTGGCCGCTGTGGCGGATGTAGCGCTTGCTGTCGAGCTTGCCGGAACTCACCGCCACGCGACCCGCGTTGAGGACGATCACGTGATCGCCGCTGTCGAGGTGCGGGGTGTACGTCGGCTTGTGCTTGCCTTCGAGGACACGCGCGATGGTCGTCGCGAGGCGGCCGAGGGTCTGGTCGGTCGCGTCCACGACGAACCAGCGACGCTCGATCTCGCGCTCGCGGGCCGAATAGGTCTTGGCGTTCATCTGTCCTCGTGTTCTCCGCTCGATGTCGCCGGTCGCCGTCCCAGGACGACGCGCCGGAGGCATAGGCCGTGGGCCGGGGCGGCTGCCCCGCCGAAGGCCGGCTGTCGTCCGGCCAGGGCCGGCGCGACAGCGGTTTCCTCGATGGTTCCCCTTCCGACCCCCAGCAGGGCGGCGACCATGCGCCGGACCATGCCGCGGAGGAAGGCGTCGGCTCGGACGTCGATCGTCACCTCGTGGCCCACCCGCCGGACCCGGATCCGATGCACGGTCCGGACCGGCTGCGGATCGGCCCCGCCGAAGGCGCTGAAGTCGTGCCGGCCGACAAAGGCCGTCGCGGCTCGCGCCATCGCGTCGGTGTCCAGCGGGGTCCGCACCCAGAGTGCCGTGCGGGCCCGGAGCGGGCTGCGAGGCCCGGTCCAGATCACGTACCGGTACTCCCGGTAGCGTGCCGCGCGGCGAGGGTGGAAGGCCCGGGTGGTTCGCCGCAGGTCGCGTATCGCGACATCCGGTGGGAGCAACCCGTTGATGCCCTCGGCCAGCCTCGTCGTCGAGAGTCGCCCGCGATAGGTGAAGGCGATCACCTGCCCCATGGCGTGGACTCCCGCGTCGGTTCGGCCTGCGCCGTCGACCGGATGCCGGATCCCGCCTCCGAGGCGGGCCAGCGCGGCCTCCAACGTCCCCTGGACTGTCCGGGCGCCAGGCTGGACCTGGAACCCGGCGAAATCCGTGCCGTCATATTCGACCGTCGCCCGGTATCGGATGGGCCGATCCGGCTTCGGCGCGCCCTCTCGGGCGCCTTGCTTCACGCCCCCCTGGGCGTCCATGGTTGGTTCAGACCAGCTCGATCTGCACGATTTCGGCGGCGTCGCCCGAGCGCTGGCCGATCTTGACGATCCGGGTGTACCCGGACGATCGGTCGGCGTACTTCGGTGCGATCTCGTCGAACAGCTTCGTGATCACGAGCGGCTCGTTGGGGAATTCGGAAACGACCCGCCGGCGTGCCGCCAGGTCGCCCTTCTTGGCGAGCGTGATCATGCGCTCGACGCGACCCTGGACCTCCTTGGCCTTCGCCTCGGTGGTCTTCACGCGCTCGTACCGAAGCACGGACACGGTCAGGTTCTTGAACAGCGCCATGCGCGGGCCGGTCTTGCGGCTGAGCTTGCGGCCGTCGATGCGATGCGCCATCTCAGGCGTCCTCGCCCTCGTCGTCGTCCATCGCCTCGTCCTCGTCGCCGTCGAAGGACGACGGCTCGGACTCGGGGAGGATGAAGCCGCGCATGCGCAGCCGCTCCTTCATCTCGTCGAGGGACTTCTTGCCGAAGTTGCGCATCCGGAGCAGGTCGTCGTCCTTGAGCTGGAGCAGCTGGCCGACCTTGACGATGTTGTTGCGCTTGAGCGAGTTGTAGGCCCGCATCGGGAGGTCGAGCTCCTCGATCGGCATGTCGAGCATGTTCGGGGGCAGCTGCGGCGCGGCCGCACCGGCGCCGTCACCGGCCGCCATGACCTGTCCGATCGTGACGAACGGGCGGAACTGCTCGATGAGGATGCCCGCCGAGCGGCTGAGCGCCTCCTCGGGATCCACCGTGCCGTCGGTCTCGATCTCGATGGTCAGCTTGTCGAAGTTGGTGACCTGGCCGACGCGCATGCTCTCGACCCAGTAGTTCACCTTCCGGACGGGCGTGAAGATCGCGTCCACGGCGATGACGCCGATGGGCAACGCCTCGGCGCGCTCGGCTCCGAGGTAGCCCACGCCGCGCTCGACGGTGAGATCCATCTCGATCGTCACGTCGTCCGCGTCGAGGGTCATGAGCACGAGCTCCGGGTTGATGATCTCGACGTCGGCCGATTCGACGAGATCGGCGGCGAGGACGGGCCCGGCGCCACTCTTCGAGAGGCGGAGCTGGACCGGATGGGTCGCGAAGCTCTTCAGGCGGAGCTTCTTGACGTTGAGGACGATCTGGGTGACGTCCTCCTTGACGCCGGGGATCGTCGAGAACTCCTGGTAGACGTCACGGATCTGGATCGACGTCACCGCGGCACCCTCGAGCGAGGACAGGAGGACGCGCCGAAGGGCATTGCCGATCGTCACGCCGTACCCGGCCTGCAGCGGGCCGGCCTCGTACTTGCCGTACGTGCCGACTTCCTCGACGGGCTCGATCTGCGGGGTCTCGAGTTCGATCATGGGGTGGGGTTACCTCGAGTAGTACTCGACCACGAGCTGCTCGTTGAGGTCGAGCGGCATCTGGTCACGGCGGGGAAGGCTGACGACGGTGCCGGCCAGGCGGGCAGGCTCGAGGCTCAGCCACTCGGGAGCCTGGTGGGAGCGGAGCGTCTCCTTGGCGTTCTTGAACGGGTCGCGCTCGCGCCGGCCCTCGCGAACCTCGATCCGGTCCCCTGGCTTGACCACGTAGGACGGGATGTTGGTGGGGACACCATTCACGGCGAAGTGGCCGTGGGTCACGAGCTGGCGCGCCTGCGCCCGCGACGCCGCGAACCCGAGGCGGAAAACCGCGTTGTCGAGTCGCGTCTCGAGGAAGCGGAGGAGGTTCTCGCCGGTGACGCCGTCCTGGTGCTCGGCTTCCACGAAGTAGTTGTGGAACTGCCGCTCGAGCACGGAGTAGACGCGGCGGACCTTCTGCTTCTCGCGCAGCTGGATCCCGAAGTCGCCCATCTTGCGACGGCGAACGCCGTGCTGGCCGGGCGGGCTCGGGCGGCGCTCGAAGGCGCACTTCTTGGAATAGCAGCGCGTGCCCTTGAGGTACAGCTTCGCGCCCTCACGGCGGCACAGGCGGCAGACGGATTCGGTGTATCGGGCCATCAGATCAACACTCGGCTCAGACGCGGCGCCGCTTCGGCGGGCGGCATCCGTTGTGCGGGATTGGGGTGACGTCGGTGATCGCGCTCACTTCGAGGCCGGCGGTCTGGAGGGATCGGATCGCCTGCTCGCGGCCCGCGCCGGGGCCCTTGACGTAGACCTCGACCTGGCGCATGCCGTGCTCCATCGCCTTGCGGGCGGCGATCTCGGCGGACATGGCGGCAGCGTAGGGCGTGCTCTTGCGGGAGCCCTTGAAGCCGGCAATGCCGGCCGAGCCCCAGCTGATGACCGCGCCGACCGGGTCGGTGATCGTGATGATCGTGTTGTTGAACGATGCCTGGATGTGGACCTGGCCCACCGGCACGTTCTTCTTCTCCCGGCGCCGCTGCTTGACGGCCCGCTTCCGTTCAGCCATGCGTGTCTCGATCCCTCGTCGTTACTTCGTGGCCTTGCGCCGCGCGCCGACCGTCTTCTTGGGTCCGCGTCGCTGGCGGGCATTGGTCTTGGTTCGCTGGCCGCGGACCGGGAGGTTCCGCCGATGGCGGAGGCCCCGGTACGAGCCGATCTCGATGAGGCGCTTCACGTTGAGCGCAACCTCGCGGCGGAGGTCTCCCTCGACCTTGTAGCGACGGTCGATGAGCTCACGGAGCCGGTTGACCTGCTCTTCGGTGAGGTCTCGGACACGGGTGTCCGGGTTGACATTGGTCTGCGCGAGGATCTTCTGGGCCGTGGGCAGGCCGATGCCGAAGACGTAGGTGAGGGCGACCTCGACGCGCTTCTCGCGCGGGATGTCGACGCCGGCGATACGTGCCATATCGTGCTGCTACCCCTGCCGCTGCTTGTGCTTGGGATTCGTGCAGATCACCATCACGGTGCCGTGGCGGCGAATCACCTTGCAGTTGTCGCAGCGCGCCTTGATGGAGGCTCGAACTTTCAACGGATCCTCGGTGCTTGGTGCGCGGCCCGCGGCCGCGAACGTCGGTTGTGCTACTTGAGCCGGTAGGTGATCCGGCCCCGCGTCAGGTCGTACGGGGAAAGCTCGACCCGAACGCGGTCCCCCGGCAGGATCCGGATGAAGTTCATCCGCAGCTTGCCGGAGATGTGGGCCAGCACGCGGTGGCCGTTCTCGAGCTCGACTGCGAACATGGTATTCGGGAGCGGTTCGAGGACCGTCCCCTCGACTTCAATCGCGTCTCGCTTCGCCACGGGCCTGGCTGGTTCCCTTTCTCACGCCGAGTGCCGGCCCGGGCGGACCGACACACGAACGCGTAGCGTATCAGAAGTTCCCAATTCGGGGCAACCCCGGTCAGACACTGGTCAGGATCTCCGGACCGTGCTCGGTCACGGCGATCGTGTGCTCGAAGTGGGCGGCCAGCGACCGGTCGGCGGTCACCACGGTCCAGTGGTCGGGCATGACCTCGACCTCGTCGCCGCCGAGCGTGAACATCGGCTCGATCGCGAGGCAGATCCCCGGCTGCAGCTCGAGGCCCCGGTAGCCGGTCCGGTAGTTCGGGACCTGCGGATCCTGGTGCATCTCGGTCCCGATGCCGTGGCCCACGAAGTGGCGCACGATCCCGTACCCCGCCTGCCGGCCCACGTCCTCGATGGCCGCCGAGATGTCGCCGACCCGGTGTCCCGGCACCGCTGCCGCGATGCCCGCCATCATGGCCAGGCGCGTGGACTGGACGAGGGCGTCGACTTCCGGCGCAGCCGACCCGACGATGAACGTCCGGGCCCCGTCGCCGTGCCACCCGTCGACGATCGCGCCGACGTCGATCGACACGATCTGGCCCTCGTGGACCTCGCGGTCGCCCGGGATCCCGTGGACGACCTCGTGATCGATGGAGATGCAGGTGCTGGCCGGAAAGGCCGCCGGGCCGCGCCCGTAGCGCCCGCCCCCGAGGTAGCCCTTGAAGGACGGGATGGCGCCGGCGGCGCGGATGTGGGCCTCGGCGAGGCGATCGAGGTGGCCGGTGGTCACGCCGGGTCGGAGCTCGGACTCGACAAGGGCCAGGACCTCGGCGACCACGCGGCCGGCGCGCCGCATCAGGTCGACCTCGCGGGCGGACTTGCGGCTGACCACGGTCAGGACGCGGCTCCGGTTCCGCGGGGCCGCAGCGCAGCCACGAGCTCGGCCGAGACGACCTCGATCGGCTGGCGGCCGTCGATCTCGCGAAGCGCGCCCGTGGCGCGGTAGTGGGCCACCACGGCGGCGAGGTCGTCGAGCGTTCCGGACAGGCGGGCGCGGATCGTCTCGGGCTGGTCGTCGGCTCGCTGGATGAGCGGGGACCCGTCGACGTCGCACACGTCCGGCGAGGCGGGCGGGTTCAGGAGGACGTGGTACGGGTGGCCCGCCGCGGTGCAGACGCGCCGACCCGCGAGCCGCTCCACCAGCTCATCGGACGGCACGTCGATGAACAGGGCGGCGTCAACCTTCGAGCCTCGCTCCGCGAGGAAGGCGTCGAGCGCGGCGGCCTGGACCGCCGTCCGCGGGAACCCGTCGAGGATCGCGCCCGAGGCGGCATCGGGCTGTTCGAGACGGGCCTCCAGCATCCGGATCGTGACCTCGTCCGGAACGAGGCGCCCGGCGTCGATGTAGGCCTTCGCCTCCAGGCCGACCTCGGTCTGGTCCCGGATCGCGGCCCGGAAGAGGTCGCCGGTCGCCACGTGGGGCAGCCTGAGCCGCTCGCGGAGCACGGCTGCCTGCGTCCCCTTCCCTGCGCCCGGAGCGCCGAGAAGGACGAGCAGGGTCATCGCGCGTCGGCCGGGCCCCGGCCGGTTCGAACGGTCTCGCGGCGATGGAGCCGCGCGGTCACCGGATGAAGCCCTCGTAGTTGCGCATCATCAGCTGCGCCTCGATCTGCTTCATGGTCTCGACGACCACGGACACCACGATCAGGATCCCGGTGCCGCCCAGGGCGACGCCGCGCAGGCTCGGATCGAGGACGCCGGCGATGACGGGTGCCACGGCGATGGTCCCCAGGAAGAGGGCACCGGCGACCGTGATCCGGTTCACGACGCGGGCGAGGTAGTCCTGGGTGGGACGGCCGGGACGGATGCCCGGGATGAACCCACCATTCTTGCGGAGCTGCTCCGCGGTCTCGTCCGGCTTGAACGTGAACGCCGTGTAGAAGTACGTGAACCCGACGGTGAGCGCGAAGTACATGATCGCGTACTGGGGGGTCGTCGAGGACAGGAAGTTGGCGATCGCGGTCGCGACGCCCGACACGGCCTCGACCGACGAGTACGAGAAGTAGAGCGCGAGCTGCGCCGGGAACTGGAGGATCGAGACCGCGAAGATGATCGGGATCACGCCCGCGAGGTTGACCCGGAGCGGCAGGAACGTCTGCCCGCCCTGGTACATCCGCCGGCCCCGGACCCGGCTGGCGTACTGGATCGGGATGCGCCGCTGGCCCTCCTGGATGTAGATGATCACGGCCACCGCGATCACCGCCAGCAGGCCGAACAGGATCAGGTCCCGGAGGTTGGTTCCGCCCGACAGCAGCGAGCTCAGGGCCGCCGGGGCGCGGCTCACGATGCCGGCGAAGATGATGAAGCTGATGCCGTTGCCGATGCCCTTCTCCGTGATGAGCTCACCGAGCCACATCAGCACGACCGCCCCGCCGACCATCGTGACCATCTGGACCCATGACATCGGGTTGCCGAGGCCGAACCCGCCGATGATGATCCCGTCGCCGTTGAGCGCGGTCAGGATCCCGAAGGCCTGGAGGAAGGCCATCGGCACGGTCAGGTAGCGGGTGTACTGGTTCAGGCGCTGGCGTCCGTACTCGCCCTCCCGGCTCAGGGCCTGGAGCGAGGGGATCACGCCCTGCATCAGCTGCATGATGATCGAGGCGTTGATGTACGGATTCATGGTGAGTCCGACGATCGACAGCTGCGACAGCCCGCCACCTGCGAACAGGTCGAGGATGCCGAAGGCGCTGTTTCGCTCGAAGAACGCGGCCAGCTGTTCGCGGTCGATCCCCGGCAGCGGGACCTGGGCGAGCAGTCGGTAGACGACCAGGATCCCCAGGACGAAGACGATGCGCCGCCGGATATCCGGCGCCCGGAACGCGTTGAGCAGGGATTCGAACACGGATCAGGCGTCCGCGGCCGGCTCGTCGGATGCGG
>CAZVDO010000005.1:60034-69683 GCA_964625345.1 uncultured Anaerolinea sp.
TTGAGCAGGGATTCGAACACGGATCAGGCGTCCGCGGCCGGCTCGTCGGATGCGGCCCCGGCGGCGTCAGCTGACGCGTCGGTGGGCGACGCCTCGGGGTCGTCGGTGTTCGCCGCCGCCTTCGGCGCGCGCTTCCGGGGGCTGGGCTTGGCGGGCGCCTCGGCGTCGGCCGTCGCGTCGTCGGCCGTGCTGTCGTCCATGGCCGGAGACCCGGACTCGGCCGGGGCCTCCACGTGCGCGTCGCCGTCCTCGACGCCCAGGGCTGGCATGGCCCGGAGCGGAACCTCGAGGATGGACACGCTTCCGCCGGCGGCCTCGATCTTGGCCCGCGCCGAGGCGCTGACCGCGTCCGCGACCACGAACAATGGCGTGCTCAGCTCGCCGTTCCCGAGGACCTTCATCGGCTTGGTCAGCGTGCGAACGAGCCCGGCCGCCCGGAGGATCTCCTGGTTGACCGTGATCGGCGCCGCGCTCTTGCCCTTCTTGGCCCCGGGCATGTCGCCGCTCTCGAGGATCCCGAGCTCGACGAGTCGGGCGATCGCGCCCACGTTCACGATCTCGTACTCGATCTTGAACGGGTTGCGGAAGCCACGGAGCTTCGGGATCCGCATGTGGAGCGGCGTCTGGCCGCCCTCGAACCACGCGGGGATCGAGCCGCCGGCGCGGGCCTTCTGGCCCTTTGTGCCGCGGCCGGCGGTCTTGCCCTGTCCGGCGGCGATGCCGCGGCCGACGCGGCGCTTGGGTGCGTGCGACCCGGGGGCCGGGCGCAGATCGTGCAGCTTCATGCCTGCTCCTTGCCGTCCGCCGCCGGGATCTCCTCGACGCTCACGAGGAAGCGGACCTGGCGAACCATGCCCCGAGTGGCCGGGTTGTCGACGACCTCGACGGAGCTCCCGATGCCGTGCAGCCCGAGTGCCTTGATCGTGGCCCGGTTCCGGGCGATGTGGCTGATGGTGCTCTTGACCTGGGTGACGCGCAGCTTACCGGGCACCGCTCGCCTCCCCTGCCGGCTGGCCGGCGATTCGGCTGTGCAGCACGATCCCGCGCCGGGCGCCGAGCTCCTCGGCCGAGCGCAGGCTGCGCAGGGCCTCGAGCGTGGCCCGGGTCACGTTGACCGGATTGGTGGACCCGTGGACCTTGGACAGGATGTCCCGGATCCCCGCCGACTCCACGACCGCGCGGACGGCACCGCCGGCGATGACGCCGGTGCCCTGGGAGGCCGGCTTGAGCATCACCCGGCTGGCCGAGAACTGCGTGTGGACCTCGTGCGGGATGGTGGTCCCCACGAACGGGATCCGGATCAGGTGCTTCTTTGCGTCCTCGACGCCCTTGCGGATGGCCTCCGGCACCTCGCCGGCCTTGCCCAGCCCCACGCCCACGTGGCCCGCGCCGTCGCCGACGACCACGACCGCGCTGAAGCTGAAGCGGCGGCCGCCCTTGACGACCTTGGCCACCCGGTTGATCTGGACGACGCGCTCCTCGAGCGCGAGCTTGTTCGGGTCGATTCGTGCCACGTCAGTCCTCCCTCAGAAGTCGAGGCCGGCTTCGCGAGCCGCCTCGGCGAGCGACTTGACGCGCCCGTGATATCGATACCCGGCCCGGTCGAACACGACCCGCTCGACGCCGGCCGACTTGGCCCGCGCCGCGACGAGGCGTCCCACCGCGGTCGCCTCCTCCGACTTGGTGCCCGATCCGGAGCGGAGCTCCTTCTCGAGCGACGATGCGGACGCGAGGGTCTTCCCCGTCGCATCGTCGATGACCTGGGCGTAGATGTGGTTCAGGCTGCGGAAGACCGCGAGGCGCGGCCGCGCCGCATCCCCCTCCAGGTGGAGGCGGATCCGTTCGTGGCGCTTGCGTCGCGCGGCGCCGCGGCTGGCTACCTGCGTCATTCGGTCCGTTCCTTCGATCTACGGGCGCCCCGACGGGCGCGGGTTCGCATTACTTCTTGCCGCCGACCTTGCCGGCCTTGCCGGCCTTGCGCCGGATGACCTCGCCCGCGTAGCGCACGCCCTTGCCCTTGTAGGGCTCCGGCTTGCGCGTGGCGCGGACCTTGGCGGCGATCTGCCCGACAAGTTCCTTGTCGATGCCCACGACGGCCAGCTTGATCGGGCTCTCCACCTCGAAGCTGATGCCGGCGGGCGGGTCGATCTCGATCTGGTGGCTGTAGCCCAGGTTGAGCTGGAGCTTGCGGCCGACGAGCGCCGCACGATAGCCGACGCCGGTGATCTCGAGGCCCTTGCGGTACCCCGTGGTCACCCCGACGACCATGTTGTTGACCAGGGTCCGGGTCAGGCCGTGGAGCTGCTTGTGCTGCTTCTGCTCCGTCGGGCGGGTGACCACGATCGCCGCGTCCTCGCGGACGACGGTGATGTCCGGATGGAGCGAGCGGCTCAGGACGCCCTTCGGCCCGGTGACGGTCACGGTCGTGCCGTCGATGGCGACGTCGACCCCGCTGGGCACCGGGATGGGCTGTCGTCCGATACGGGACATGGCCGGCCTACCAGACGAAGGCCAGGACTTCACCACCGAGCTGGGCCCGCTTGGCCTGCGCTCCGGTCATGATTCCCTGGCTCGTGCTGACGATGACGATGCCGAGGCCGCCGAGGACCCGCGGAATGTCGGTCTTGCGCGCGTAGACGCGCAGGCCGGGCTTGCTGATCCGCTTGAGGCCCGACACGACCGGCACCTTGCCGTCGACGTACCGGAGCGTCATCCGGATCGAGGTGCCGGGTCCGGCCTGTTCCTCGGTCCAGTCGGCGATGAAGCCCTCGTCCTTGAGGATGCGGGCGATCTCGCGCTTCGTCCGCGACGCCGGGACGACCACCTCCAGGTGGCGCGCCCGGGAGGCGTTGCGCACGCGCGTGAGCATGTCCGCGATGGGATCGGAAATGTTCATCGGTGTCCTACCAGCTCGACTTCGTGACGCCCGGCAGCTCGCCCTGGAGCGCGCGCTCCCGGAAGCAGATCCGGCACAGCGCGAATCGGCGCATGTACGCGCGAGGGCGGCCGCAGACGAAGCACCGGTGGTAGCCCCGGACGGGGAACTTCGGCGTCCGCTTTGCCTTCGCGATCATCGACTTCTTGGCCATGGTCTCCCCTCCCCGCCTACGAGGCGAAGGGCATGCCGAGGAGCTCCAGGAGACGCCTGGATTCCTCGTCGGTCTTCGCCGTCGTCACGATGCTGATCTCCAGCCCGCGGAGACGGTCCACCTTGTCGTAGTCAATCTCCGGGAAGGCGATCTGCTCCCGGAGGCCGATGGTGTAGTTGCCGCGCCCGTCGAACGAGCGGCCGGGCACGCCACGGAAATCCCGGATGCGGGGCAGGGCGAGCAGCATGAAGCGCTCGAGGAAGTCCCACATGCGCTGGCCCCGCAGCGTCACCTTGACGCCGATCGGGTTGCCGGTGCGGACGCGGAACTGGGCGATCGAACGCTTGGCCCGGGTCACGATCGGCTTCTGGCCCGTGATCTGGGTCAGGTCCTTCACCGCCGCATCCACGGCCTTGGCGTTGGTCAGTGCCTCGCCCAGCCCGATGTTGACCACGACCTTGTCGAGCCGCGGCACCATCATCGGGTTGTCGTAGCTGAACTGCTTCTGGAGGCCCGGGACGACCTCGGCCACGTAGCGGTCCCGGAGGTTGCTGGCGATCACGCGCTCACCTCCAGGGCCTGCCCGCAGTGTCCGCACACGCGGATGCGGTGGCCGTCCTCGAGCGTGGTGTGGCCGATCCTCGTCGGCAGGCTGCACTTCGGGCAGACCAGCATGACCTTGCCCACGTCGAGCGGCATGGCGATGTCGAGGATGCCGCCCTGCTGGACCTTGGGCACGCGATCGGTGCGACCCGCGGACTGGCGCGGCTTCGTGTGGCGCTTGGCCACGTTGATGCCCTCGACCACCACGGAGACGCCGCTGGTGGGGGTTCCGCGCCGGTACGGCGCGCGAAGGGCGCCGCGGCTCGCGGTGCGCCGGATGACGCGCTCCACGACCCCGCGCTTGCCGGCGTCCTTGCCGGTCAGCACGACCACCGTGTCGCCCTTGCGGATCTCGGGTACCCGGGTCGACCGGCCGTGCTCGTGGACTCGTGCCATCACAGCACCTCCGGAGCGAGCGAGACGATCTTCATGTAGTTGCGATCCCGGAGCTCGCGCGCGACGGGCCCGAAGATCCGGGTCCCGCGCGGGTTGCCCTGGTTGTTGATCAGGACGGCCGCGTTCTCGTCGAACCGGATGTAGCTCCCGTCGGGACGGCCGTACTCCTTGGCCGTGCGCACGACCACGGCCCGTACGACATCGCCCTTCTTGACGGCGGCGTTCGGGATGGCCTGCTTCACGCTGGCGATGATCACGTCACCGACACCCGCGGTCGTCTTGAGCGAGCGGCCCATGACGCGGATGCACTGGATCGTGCGCGCCCCGGTGTTATCGGCCACCTTGAGGCGCGACTGCGGCTGGATCACGCGCCCTCCTCGGCCGGGGCAGCGGCATCACCCGCCTCGGCGGCGGTGCTCGATGCGTCCTCGGCTGCAGTCGCGGCCTCGGCTGGCGCGGCGTCCGCCTCGGGGCGATGGCGGCCAGGGTGGGCGGCGGAGTGGATGGCCTCGGTCACGGCCTCCTCGTCACCGACGAGGTCCGAAACCGAACCGTGCTCGCCGGCCCGCTGGATGACCCGGACCAGGGTCCAGCGCTTGGTCGCGGAGAGCGGACGGGACTCCTCGATCAGCACGGTGTCGCCGATCTGGGCCGTGTTCTCCTCGTCATGCGCCTTGAACTTGGTGGTCAGGCGGATCACGCGCTTGTAGAGCCGGTGGCGGGCGAGGCGCTCCACGGACACGACGATCGTCTTGTCCATCTTGTCGCTCACCACGCGACCGGTCTTGGTCTTGCGCTGACCCCGGGTGGGGTTGCTCGCTGCAGTCATCGTCCGGTCCCTCACGCGGTCGTCCGTTCGGCCTTGGCCGCCCGGGTCATGAGCCGCTCGCGCTGGACCGTCATGATCCGGGCAATCCGGCGACGGGTCTGCGGAATCGTGCTCGTGTCATTCAACTGGCGCGTCGAGAGGGCGAAGCGGGCACTCCAGAGGTCCTGCTTCGCGTCGCGCAGCGCCTGCTCGAGCTCCGTATCGGAGAGCTCGCGGATCTTGGCGATATCCATTACTCGGAGCCCTCCGTCACTGCGGACTCCTTGGCGATGACCCGGGTCGCGACGGGCAGCTTGTGGCTTGCCAGGCGCATGGCCTCGGTGGCTTCCTCACGGCCGACGCCGGCCATCTCGAAGAGGATGCGGCCGGGCTTGACCACGGCGACCCAATGGTCGGGGGCGCCCTTGCCCGAGCCCATGCGCGTCTCCGCGGGCTTCTTCGTGACCGGCTTGTCCGGGAACACCCGGATCCAGATCTTGCCGCCGCGCTTGACCGAGCGGGTCATGGCGCGCCGGGCGGCCTCGATCTGGCGCGAGGTGATCCAGGCGGGCTCGAGCGTGGCCAGGCCGTACTCGCCGAACGCCACGAAGTGGCCGCCCTTGGCCTGCCCGGACATGCGTCCGCGCATGACCTTGCGGTGCTTGACTCGTCGTGGAAGCAGCATGCTCAGATCCCCTGCCCGGCCGCGGCCGGTGCTGCAACGGCGGGTCGCTCGGGTGCGAAGTCGCCCCGGTAGATCCAGACCTTGACGCCGATCCGGCCGTAGGTCGTGTGCGCGTGGACCTGTCCGTAGCTGATGTCGGCGCGCAGGGTGCCGAGGGGGATCCGCCCTTCCTTGTCCCACTCACGGCGACCCATCTCGGCGCCACCGAGGCGACCCGAGACCATGATCTTCACGCCCTTGGCGCCGGCCTTCATCGAGCGCTGGATGGCCTGCTTCATCGCCTTCTTGAAGGCGATGCGGCGGCTCAACTGCTGGCTGATGTTCATGGCCACGAGGTACGCGTCGAGCTCCGGCTGCCGGATCTCCTTGATCTCGAGCTTCACCTTGCGCTTGGTGAGCGCCCCGATCTGCTGGCGGAGCATCTCCACGTTCTGGCCGCCCTTGCCGATCACGATGCCCGGCTTGGCCGTGTGGACCGTGACGGTCACCTGGCCGAAGTTCCGCTCGATCTCGAGGCCGCTCACGCTCGCGTTGGCGAGGCGCTTGCTGACGAGCGCGCGCACCGCGATGTCCTCCTTGAGGAGGTTCGTGTATTCCTTGTCCTGGTACCACTTGGCGGTCCAGGTGCGCGTCACCCCGAGGCGGAAGCCGTACGGGTGGACCTTGTGTCCCATTGCTCAGGCCTCCCGGTTTCCGACGGTCACGGTGATGTGCGTCTGGGGCTTGTGGATCGGGAACGCCCGACCCTGGGCACGCGGCCGCCAGCGCTTGATCGTGGGGCCCTCGTCCGCACGCGCGTCGAGGACGACCAGCTCGTCGGCCGCCAGGTTGAGGTTGTTCTCGGCGTTGGCAGCAGCGCTCTTCAGGACCTTGGCCACGTCCTTGGCGGCATGCTGGGGCATGAAGCGGAGCAGGGCGGCGGCGTCTTCCACGGACTTGCCCCGGATCACCTGGACGACCAGGCGAGCCTTGCGGGTGGAGCCGCGGAGGTACTTGGCGGTTGCGGAGACACGCACGATCGCTGCTCCTACTTCGGGCTCACGGATCGATCGGTGTGCTTGCCGTGCCCGCGATACGTGCGGGTGGGGGCGAACTCACCAAATCGGTGTCCGACCATGTTTTCGGTCACGTAGACCGGGACGTGCTTGCGTCCGTTGTAGACGGCGACGGTGTGGCCGATGAACGTCGGGAAGATGACGGACGCGCGAGACCAGGTCTTGACGACCTTCTTCTCGGAGCGGCGGTTCATCTCCTCGATCCGGCCGAGGAGGCGGGCCTCGACGAACGGGCCCTTCTTGATGGAACGGGACATGGTTTCCTGCCTCCCCCGCTACTTGCGGTGCCGCGAGCGGACGATGACCCGGCTCGTCGCCTTGCCGCGACGCGTCCGGTAGCCCATCGCCGGCTTGCCCCACGGGGTCTTGGGCGGCATCCCCGTCGGGGACTTGCCCTCGCCACCGCCGTGCGGATGGTCGCGCGGGTTCATGACGACGCCTCGAACTTCCGGTCGCTGGCCCATGTGGCGGGCCCGGCCGGCCTTGCCGAGGTTCTGGTTCTCGTGATCGAGGTTGCCCACCTGGCCGACGGTGGCCATGCAGCGCATGTCGACCCGGCGCACTTCGCCCGAGGGCAGGCGGACCTGTGCGTGGTCGCCCTCCTTGGCGAGGAGCTGGGCGGACGTCCCGGCCGAGCGGACGATCTGGCCGCCCTTGCCCGGCACGAGCTCGATGTTGTGGATCGTGGTGCCAAGCGGGATGTTCGCGATCGGCAGGGCATTGCCGACGCGGGGCTCCGCCTCGGGGCCGGACAGGACGACATCGCCGACCTTCACCCCGTGGGGCAGGAGCATGTAGCGCTTCTCGCCGTCGCGGTAGTGGAGCAGGCCGATGCGGGCCGACCGGTTCGGGTCGTACTCGACGGTGGCGACCCGCGCCGGCACGCCGTACTTGTCCCGCTTGAAGTCGATCCGCCGGTAATGGGTCTTCTCGCCGCCACCGCGGTGGCGCACCGTCAGCCGGCCCGCGTTGTTCCGGCCGGACCCGCGCACCTGCTTCTCGAGCAGGGGCTTGTACGGCTGGTCGGTGGTGATCTCCTCGAACGTCGATCGGGTCATGCCGCGCATGCCCGGCGAGGTCGGCTTGTAGCTTCGCAACGGCATGGCTACACCCCCTCGAAGAACTGGATCTTCTGGCCGGGGGCCAGGGTCACGACGGCCTTGCGCCAGCCGGAGATCCGCCCGGTCACGCGGCCGCGCCGCGTCCCCGTGGACTTGGTCCGAGGCTGCCGGGTGAGCACGTTCACGCTCACGACGGTGACCTTGTCCCCGGCGTAGAGCGTCTCGATGGCGGCCTTGATCTGGATCTTGTTGGCATCCGGATGGACGGCGAAGGTGTACTTGCCGCGGGTCGCCTCGTCGATCGACTTCTCGCTGATGACGGGCCGGAGGATGATGTCGGGCGCGGTGAGGGCGCTCATCGGTACACCTCCTCCATGCGGGCCAGGGCGGGCTGCTCGATGACCACCGTGTCGGCGTTCATGAGGTCGACCACGTTGAGCGAATCGGCGAGGATCACGTCGACGGTCGGCAGGTTGCGCGCCGAGAGCCGAAGCCGCTCGTCGCTCGCCGGCGCGACCACGAGCACGCGGCCGGCCGCCTGGAGCGAGGCGAGGATCCCGGCGATGTCGCGGGTCTTGATCTGCTCGAGGTCGAACGCGTCGATCACGCGGATTGCGGCATCGCCGAACTTCGCGGTGAGGGCACCCCGGAGGGCCTGGCGGCGCATCTTGCGCGGCAGCCGCTGCTCGTAGCTCCGCGGGTGCGGGCCGAACACCGTGCCGCCGCCGCGGTAATGCGGAGCGGTGCGGGAACCCTGGCGCGCACGCCCGGTGCCCTTCTGGCGGTAGGGCTTCCGCCCGCCGCCCCGGACCACGCCGCGCGTGCGGGTGGCATGGGTGCCGATCCGGCGGCCGGCCAGCTGGGCCGTAACGACCTGGTGGAGCACGGCCACGTTCACCGGTGCGGCGAAGAGCTCGTCGCTGAGCTCGACGCTGCCGATCGAGGCGCCCGTTCGGTCGTAAAGGGTGGTCTGCGGCATCGGTCAGGCCTTCCGGACGAGGATGAGGCTGCCCCGGGCGCCGGGGAGGCTGCCCTTGAGCAGGAGGAGGTTGCGCTCGGCGTCTGAGCCGACGACGCGGACCTTCTTGGTCGTGGTCCGCTCCGCGCCCATGTGGCCGGCCATCCGGACGCCCTTGTAGACGCGACCCGGCGTGGTGCCCGGACCGATCGATCCCGGCTCGCGATGGTGATCGGAGCCGTGGGTCTTGGGACCGCGGGCGAAGTGGTGGCGCTTGATGTGGCCCGCGAACCCCTTGCCCTTCGAGACCCCGGTGACGTCGACGAGGTCCCCCTCGGCGAAGACATCCGCGATCGCGACGGACTGGCCGACCTCGAACGCATTCGGGTCGTCCGTGCGGAACTCGCGCAGGGTGGCGAGGCTCGGCAGCCCCTTGAGCTGGCCGGCGCGGGGCTTGTTGAGCTTCCTGGTCTCGTCCGTCCCGAGCTGCACGGCGGTGTAGCCGTCTCGCTCGGCGGTCCGCAGGCGGGTGACCGTGTTCGGGGCAACCTCGAGCACGGAGACGGCCACCATCGTGCCGTCCGCCTGGAAGACCTGGGTCATGCCGACCTTGCGGCCGATGAGTCCGATTCCCATCACATCTTGATCTCGATGTCGACGCCCGCCGGGAGCGAGAGCCGCATCAGGGCGTCCACCGTCTTCGACGAGGGGTCCAGGATGTCGACGAGCCGCTTGTGGGTGCGGATCTCGAACTGCTCCCGGCTGTCCTTGTCGATGAACGGGGACCGCAGGACGGTGAACTTTTCGATGCGCGTGGGCAGCGGCACCGGGCCGACGATGTCGGCGCCCGTGCGCTGTGCGGTCTCCACGATCTGCGCCGCCGACTGGTCGAGCAGGCGGTGGTCGTAGGCCTTGAGGCGGATCCGGATTCGCTGCTTAGCCATCGATTACTCGGTGATGCTGGTGATGGCGCCGGCGCCGACGGTGCGGCCGC
>CAZVDO010000006.1:0-53151 GCA_964625345.1 uncultured Anaerolinea sp.
GAGCGCAGCCGTCCTAAGGCTGGCGTCGGCGGTTCGAATCCGTCCGGGGGCGCCATAGACAAACTCGGGCACGCGAAGAAAGGTCGGGCGGCCGGCACGATCGTGATCCCGGTGACCTTCCGGTCGCTGGTCTCGATCGACTCCACCAAGAGCGCGATCAGCGCCTTCGCCTGCTCAAGGTTCGCGGACGCCAGGGCAGCAGGCATAGAGGCAACTCGGGCGGCAACGTCGTCAAAGGAGATGACCTTGTCCGACTCGGGCAGTGTCGCCAGGTCGGCACGTGCTTCATCAGCCTTGCGCCGGTACTCGGCAGCGTCGATGTGGCCCCATTCGTACATCTCGCGCAGCCGCTCGAGCCGCTTCTCGGAGCGGGCTCGCCGTTCATCGGCCTCGCCGCGAGCTGGGAGTGCCAGCCGCCGGCGCAGCTCCGCGCGAGTGCGCTCCACGGCCGCGTCAGGAAGAGCCATCGCCGCGAGCCTCTCGAGCACCTCGGCCTCGGCGGCCTCGGCTGGCACGCTTGGGGCATCGCACCGCCGGCACAGGTAGTAGCGCCACTCCTGGTCGCGCGACGACCGCGCCTGTCCGTTGAGACGGGCTCCGCACGAGCATCGGATGAGGCCCGCCAGCAGGTAGATCCGCTTCTTCGAGGACCGTCTGACCCGCCCACTACGGCGGGAGTCAATGCCCAGACGGGCCGCTGCCCACTGCGCCTCGGTGATGATCGCTGGGTGCCGGCCCTCACGCTCCTCGGCGCCGCGGCGGTAGACGACAAAGCCGGCGTAGACGCGGCCGCGGCGCAGGATGTCCTTGACGGCGTCGCGCGTCCACGGCTCGTCGGTGCGGCGCTTCACGCCGTCGCGCTTCAGCCCGCGGACGATCTCGTCGGCTGGCAGGACGAGGGCATCCCGCCAGACTCGGCGCACCACCTCGGCCTCGGCCTCGACGATCTCGAGCGTCCGGGGCTTGAGGACCTTGCCTACGGCGTCGCGAACGGTCCGGTAGCCGAAGGGGTCGAGGCCGCGGTGGCCACCGTTCTCGAAGATGGTGCGAGTCAGCCCGACCATGCGCTCCGAGTCGAGGTCGCGTTGGAGTTGGGCCGCCAAGGCGAGTTGGCCGAACATGTAGCGACCGATCGCGCCGTCGAACTTGGTGTCCGGCATCGTCGCGACGCGGATCGGGATCGAGCGCCGCTCGAGTTCTGCCTTGAGCGGCAGCATCAGTCCCGCGTTGCGCGCAAGCCGACTCAGGTCGTAGACGGCGATGCCCTTGACGGAACCCGAGGCGACGCGGCCCAGGAGATGCTGGTAGCCGTCACGCTCGGCCGAGGCACCCGACTGGTGACCGCCCGAGTCGCGGATCACCTCGACCCTGGCGCCGCGTGGAACGAGTCTGAGCGCCGACTTCTCCTGCTGCTCGTCACTGACGTCGGCGTCGTCGACCCGCTTGTAGCTCCGCCGGACGTAGACGAGCCAGTCGCCCGGCTCCTTCACGGGGTCAGTCGGTGGTGAGCGCGATCTCGACCAGGATGTCGCTGAGGCGCTCGATGAGGTCGCCCGGATCCGAGTGATCCGGGCTTGGAGTCTCGTCGACCAGGGACGGCTGGTCGACGGCTTGGGTTCGCGGCGTTTCCATTCCTGGACGCTTGGCGGGCAGCCGTTAGCGTCAAGGGCCGGCTCGCCGCGAACCATGCCATCGCTGTCATGCGATGTCGCGATCCGGGTCCTGGCGACTGCGCACTGGCGCGTTCGCCAACGGCTGCCACTTGGACGCCGCAGAGTCAGTGGTCGCCGCCTTGATGTAGCCGAGGGTCGTCGCTTGGTTGCGATGCCGGAGCATCTCCTGGACGGCCACCACATCCTTGGTCGCGGCGTACCCGAGGGTCGCTGCGGTTGCCCGCGCTGCGTGCGAGCTGTATCGCGGCCCGACGATGTCGACGTCACGGAGGAGGGCGGAGAAGATCCGCGAGACGTTTCGGCGATCCATCGGCCGGAGGTTCTCGGCGGACCGGGGCTTCATGACACCGCTGGCCGGCATCGGATCGATCGCCGGGAAGAGCGCATCCGTTGGCCGCACTGGTCGAGCCAGGGCAGCCTCGAGCGTGACCCGCCAGTCGGCGAGGACCTCGATGACATCACGCGGAAGGACGACACCGGCCCAGCGGTTGCCCTTGCCGTGGATCCGCCATTCGAAGCCGTCGCCCCTCGGGACTATCGCGCCCCAGGTGCCGCCGGCGACTTCCATGCATCGTGGTCCGACGCGGACCATGGTGTAGGCCATCGCCGCGTTGCGGTGCTGGTAGATGGTCCCGGTGCCCGAGCGGGTCGTGGCACCGGCCATCTCGATGAGCCGGTCGCACTGCTCCGCGGTTAGCGCCGGGGTCGGAGTGACGGGCTCCTTGTTGCCGGCCTTGACCCGGTAGAAGGGGTTGGAGTCGACGATGCCGGACTCCTCGAGGTCGTAGAAGAGCGACCTCAGAACGACGATGCGACGGAGGACGGTCGACGGGGCGTAGTCGAGCGTCTCCTGTTCGGCTGCGAACTCGCGCGCCTGCATCCGGGTGACCTGCAGCGGCTCGATTCCCCGCCGATCGCAGAACTCGAAGAAGGCTCGGAAGTCGCAGACCGAGGTCGCTGCGGAGTCAGCGCTCTTGCGGAGGTTCTGCCACCGGATGGCAGCCTCGACGATCGGGTGGTCCGGTCCGAGCACGGTCTGGCGCAGCCGGTTGGCCGCGCTGGCGCGGACGTGAAGATCTCTGGCGTTCGGAGTGCGGCTCTTGACGATGCGTCCCATCTGAGTCTCCTGGATGGACCCGATGGTGGAACGCGTAGTGGTGACAGGATCAGTGCCGAGGGGTCAGGGCTTCAAGAAGTGGTGCCGAGGCAGTGTCCGAAAACATCGGGTATTCCACCGGTCCTCGTCACCACCTCGTCCCTGACCACGTCGGCTGCCGGCCTGTCGGCCCTTGGCCAACCATCATCGGGTCGGTTGTGTTGACCCAGTGACGCTTGGTGGGATTCGGTAGTCGTCAAGCGAGTCACGATGAAGAAGATGAAGAGCAGGAGGATGAGGAAGATCATCAAGAAGACCAGCACGAATAGGACGACCTTCACGTCCACCGTGGTTGCGTCGACGACGTTCGCCGCCGAGACTCGTTGAGGTAGCACTGGAGGTAGCGACACTGGAATCGCGCCGGCGTGCGAGCACTGATGAGGAGGGGCTGTGGCGGCCGGCGACGAACAGGACCAGGCGAACGCAGACCTTGTTGCTGCCTGTGCGTCCGCTGATCAGCTCGTTGCTGACATCCAGGCCCTACTGGACAGGGTGGGTGACGACTACCAGGCGGCCAACGACGCGGCGGCCGGATACTTGGAGGCCTGGGTCGCTCTCGGCCGGGACTGCGAGAAGATCGGTGTGCCGCACCCACTCTTCGACGTCACGGACATCTGGTCTTGGGTCGCCCGCTGTCAGAGCGACTTGGCACTCGGCTCGGAGCGCGGTCTGTGGCTCGTGTCGCGGGTGCAGGTGGTCACGACGGTCACGGATGCAACTCGAGCCCGGGTCGCACGCGGTGAGCGGTTTCCCTTCAGTGCCCGCTACTACGCCGACGCACGGGGCCTGATGCCCGTCCAGGACTACGTGAACGCTCAAGGCAGCGGCCCGACGCAGTTGATCAAGCGACGCATCAACATGCTCAACGACCTGCCCCGGGAGCGGCCGTTTCTCGCCTATCCGCATGGTGACGCGCTCGACGGCCCGAATGGCGATGGCTTCTACGAGCTTCGGGTCCCGCTCGCCGTCCAGCATCGGATCCTGTATCGACCGTACGGTCAGATCTTCGTGCTCCTGCACGCATTCCCCAAGGACGAGCGCAAGATCCCCGAGAGCGACAAGAGGATCGCCAAGAACCGCTGGGACGATTTCGTGGCGCGCCTTGGGACTATCCCCGACCCACTCGGGGATCTGGCGCCATAGGCCAAAGGTTGACGACTGCGAAGTTACGATTTATCGTAAGTCCCTGACCCGCTCCCTGAGGAACGTCCGATGCCTCGAACCGAAACCCGCCCGATCAGTCCGGTTGGCGCTAGCGTCGCCGATGAGGTTGCCGCCTTCACCCCGGAGGACCAGGCAGCACTTGACGCGATCGCGCCCTACGAGGAGATCGCCGAGAAGGTCATCCTCGGTCGGACGCTCAAGAACATGACTCAGCAGGAACTCGCCGACGCAATCGGGACGAGCTACAGCCAGGTCTCGGTGATCGAGAGCGGCAAGCATCTCCCGAGCGCCACCACGCTCGACCGCCTGGGACGAGTCCTCGGCGTGACCTTCACCCTGCCCCTCGAGTCGCCGGCCGCGGCGGCGGCGCTTGCACCCAAGCCCAAGCGCACGACGGCTACCTGGGCGGGTCAGCCGGCAGCGATGTACGCCGCAGAGGCGACCCCCCGGAAGCGCTGACGCGAGCGGCACCTCGAACCGGAGCCCCAAGAGGACGCGCTTCATCGGAGCCACTCGTGCTTAGTGGTGAGAGCAGGTCCGTGGCTCGAACCTCGAGCGCACTTGCCAGAAGCTGGATCTCTCGTAGCGAGGGGTCGGCACCGGCCTCGATCGTCCGAAGGCGACGGCCTGGGATTCCAGTCGCGACATAGACGTCCCAATGGCCGAGGCCTTGCCCGACGCGAGCTTCGCGGAGGCGGCTAGCCAGGCGTTGCCGGGATCGCCTTCCATGAGCGCGACTCGACGAGACCCGCCCTTGGACGAGGATTGCGCCCCTGAGGACCTCGTCGACCTCTACGCCGAACAGTCGAGCGATTGCGACGAGGTCGTGCACTGCAGGCTCTCGGACGCCCTGTTCCCAGCGCAAGACCAGCGTGTGGTGGCAGCCCAGCCGAACCGCGACACCGCGAAGCGACAGTCCGCGCGATGTCCGCAGTCGCAGTAGCAGATCCCCAAGTGCACGCTCGTCACTGGCGGAGCCCGTCCTGACCACGGATGAAGCCATCAATGCACGATGGACGACCGCGCTCGTCTGGGTCACATCCATGTTCCGACGGTTCCAACAGTTCCGGGATTGCTATGGGAGGGCACCACGTCGTGCAGTTCACGGCTTGGTGGGCGATCCGGCAAGCTCTTCGGGAGGCATCTGAGGCGTCTATGGCGAGATAGGCGAGAAAGGCGAGATCGAGGAGATCGACCTTCTACCGCGAGTTGGACTGGAACGCCACGCCTAGCGATTCCTCGAGACGTGGGCGCTGAAACCTGTACCCAGCCGCCATCGCTTTTGCAGGCCACACACGGCGGCTGCCGAGAGGGAGCGTCGCCTGATCACCGAGCAGGACTCGGATGACCCATGCGGGCGTCCAGAACCGCGCGGGACGATGGAGCACTATGCCGAGAGCGTTGGCGTAGAGCGCCTGGGGCCTAGGGTCAGGGGCCGACACGTTGAGGGGGCCACAGATAGCGTCGGACTGGAGCGCCCACAAGTACAGGCCGACGACATCGGCTATGTCGATCCAACTCACCCACTGACGGCCCGAGCCGAGGCGTCCGCCCAGGAAGAAGCGGAATGGCAGCGAGATCACGCGAACGTATGGCGCCCCGGGCGCGAGAACCGAACTGGTCCGCATCAGGACCACGCGCACACCCAAGGTCTCGGCCTTGAGAGCTTCCGCCTCCCAGTCGAGGCACAGGCGCGCGAGGAACGAGTCGCTGGGTGTCGCGTCCTCGTCCGCAGGCTCGGCGTCGTGACCCTCGTAGATGTCCGTGCCAGAGGCGTTGAGCAGGACCCGAGGCCGAGCGTCCGGCCTGAGTGATCCGATCGCATCGACCAGGCAACGCGTGGAGGAGAGGCGGCTCTCGCGAAGCTGTCGCTTGCGCCGCGACGTCCAGGGCCAGCGACCGATCGAGGTGCCGGCGAGGTTGAAGACTGCATCCGCGCCGGCCAGGGCCTCAGCACAGTCGCGTAGGTCCGATGGGTCCCACGACACCCATCGGAGACCGCGAGATGCTTCGCGCCACGAGCTGCCTCGTGTGAGCACGAGAACTTCGTGTCCGCCGTCGACGAGAGCGCGGCTGATGGCGGTGCCGATGAGCCCGGTGCCGCCCGCGATCACGATCTTCACTTGGAAGGGCGATAGGCGAGAACAGCCAGCAGCACGGCCAACGAGTTCAGCACACCATGCGTGCGAACCATCGTCTCAAGATCGAGGAAGGACAGGCCGAGCAGGATCGAAACCGACCAGGCGATGCCCATCGGCATTCCGATCAGCAGAGCGATCCCAGCGATTCGGAGGAACCAGTCCGACCGCGTGATGACCCGTGTGGACAGGAACGCGAGCCCAACGCCGATGCCCGACACGCCCGTGACCGCCGCACCTGCTGCGTTGATCGGGTTCGAGGTCAACACGAAGCCCAGCGCCGTCAACGGAATCCCGACGACAAGACCCGCGACCGATACCGATACCCATGGACGCGACGTCGCGATGAGGCTCGCCATCGCGAGGAGCCCGAATCCTGCGAAGTGGAAGTGCGTCGCAGTCAGCAGGACGATGGCGGACGAGAAGCCCGTGTCGACCCCGAGCCGATCGAGAGTCGCGAAGGTCGCACCGACCGCCCAGAAGCCGAGGGCGACGTCGACACCCAAGTCCGGTATCCGTCGCGCCGAGAGGATCGATGGAAGCCCGGCGATCCCGTGACACATGCCAGCAGCGAGCCCGACGACCGCGCATGCCAACCAGGGGAGGGCGAACGCGCCGGCCAGTGGCCCGGCGGGAAGGGCGAACGCAACGATCAGCGGTGCGGCTGCGACGACGACAGGCGCACCTCCAAGGTCCCGGATCCAGGTCCGCGACGGGAGGTATGTCACGAGCCGTGGAACGATGACCAATGGCGCCAGTAGGAAGATCCGCCCAGCCAGCGGTGCCGGCAGCAAGGCAAGCGCTAGGAACCAGACGGCCAACCCGACCACCCACAACCTGGTGCTCGAGGGACCGCGTGGGGACAGCGGGGTCATCGCGCAGGACCAAGGGGGCACGCGTTGTAGCCAAGCACCCGGCTGATTCGGTTGCGGTTCGCCGCCACCAAGGCGTAGATGACGTCGATGACGGTGAGCGCTCCGGGGATCCGAGACAGGAGCGCAAGCGGGCGGAGTGCCGGGACCACTTCGGCGATCCGAACTCCCGCGGCACCGGCTGTACTCCACTGACCCGCTCGGTCACGTACGTGTAGCGCCGTCAGCCGGACGTCGAGCGGCGGAGCGGCGAGGACGTCGTCCGCTGCCTGTGCCGCGATCAGGTGCAACGAGTGCCGCCGGTCAAGTCGCCTGAGGAGCGTCGCCGTTCGCATGCAGATGCCGCAGTCCGCGTCGTACAAGACGAGGACTCGTTGGTCGTCAGGCGACATGCGCACGGCACTCGGCCTCGATCTTGAGCGCCTTGTTCCGGGTCACGAGCTGGGACCGCATGTACCGACCGAGAATCAGGAAGTCGACCAGGCGCCCGAGCGGTCCGAATGGCGATCGGTGTTCCCAGTGGTCGCTCATGCGAGTGGCATCGCCGACGCGATCGAAGCGGTGCTCATGCCGGAACCAGGCGAAGGGACCGCGTTCTTGCACATCCTCGAAGCGCGCTGGCGCCTCGACGGCGGTGATCCGGCTGGTCAGGGACCACCACACACCGAAGTGACGAGCCCGCCACGTGACGGTGTCACCGGCTTCAGCCAGCCCCGTGGTCTTGCCCGCGACCGCGCACTCGCCTGTGTGAACCATCGAACGAGCATGTAGATCGAGATCTCGCGCGAGATCGAAGACGCGATCGATCGGCGCGTCGATGTCGGTGACCAGGTCGATGGCCGTCATGCCGGCCACCAGCGGAGATCGCGGCATGTGAACGGCCCAGCCTCGGGCAAGCCAGCTTGGATCACCGCGTCGGAGAACGGCGTCTTCGGCAGGAGATCCATCGGAAGCGCCGTCGCCGGTGGCGCTGCTTCGATAACACCCTCGGCCAGGATCTGCACCTGGGCGATCGAGATGAGTGGGATGCGCATCACCAGCTCGCAGACGCGGGCGAGTAGCAAGTGCACAACGACCGGCAGGCGAACATAGATCGGTCGCCGACCGACGGCCCGGGCGACTCGGCGGACCGCCTCGGCGAGGGTCATCTCTTCCGGTCCGAGCACGGCGACGGTCTGGTTCCGAAGGCGCTGGTCGCCCGTCGCAGCCGCCGCGAGGATCATCGCGACGTCATCGACAGCCACGGGTCGGACGCGTTGGTCGCGCATGCCGACAAGTCCGAAAACCGGGAACGAGTACAAGGCATGACTCAGATGGTCAAGCATGTGGTCGCCACGCCCGTGGATGACGCCCGCCTTGAGCACCGTGTGCGGGATGCCGCTGTCGCGGACGATGGCCTCTGCCGCCCACTTTGTTCGGTGGTAGGCGGTCGGCCCATCGGGTCGAGCGCGTAGGAAGCTCAGGACGCTGATGTGCTCGACGCCCGCGCCACGAGCGGCCACCACGAGGGCCTGGGTGCCACGAACGTGGACGGCGTCGTAGGTCTGGCTGCCGATCTCCCGGTTGATCCCGGCACAGTGGACGACGGCCTGGCAGCCCTTGAGCGCATCCTCAAGGGTGTCCGGATCGGGACTCGCCAAGTCTAAGCCGGTTCGTCGGGAGAGGGGAACGACCTCGAGACCGGCGGCTTCGAGCCTTCGTGCGAGGTGACGCCCGACGAAGCCCGTTGCGCCGGTGATTGCGACGCGCCGTCGCCTATCCGCCATTCGGTCCCCTCAACGTGCTACTGTGGTGTAGCAAGTATGAGATGCTGCCTTGCTACTGTCAAGTAGCGCGTTTGGCGCTCGGACGACGGCTCGCCGCCTGCTTGCGCGCGATCGCAACGAAACTCAGAGTGGAACGATGTTCGACGACCTTCTGCGCCAGATCGCCAAGATCCCGTCCGAGCAGGTGATCAGCATCAGCCTGCAACTGGACGACGACGGGTTCTTCGATCGGCGGTGTCCGGCCGCCGAGTGTGGCGCAGCCTTCAAGGTTCTGTTCGAGGATTGGAAGTCAAAGGTCCCCGACGAATTTGCTTGGTGCGCGATCTGCGGGGAGCGATCAGACCCCCAGGACTTCAATACGCCCGAACAGGCCGAGTACATCAAGGCCCAAGCGTTGGCGCACATCACGGGGCAGCTCGATACCGCGATGCGATCGGCCCGGAAGCCCACCGTTCGCTCCGGCTTCCTGTCGATGACGTGGAGCTACAAGCCGGGTACGCGACCGCTTGTCGTGCCAGCCGAGGCCGAGCCTGTCATGACGCAGCGGTCGACCTGCGAGGCGTGTGGGTGCCGGTACGCGTCAATCGGCGCCGCGTTCTTCTGCCCAGCGTGCGGCCACAACAGCGCCAAGTCGATGTTCGCCGGTGCACTGACCACCGTTCGCGGCACCATGGACCTCGCCGACCGGATGGGGGCGATCGTCGATGATCGAGACGTGGCAGCGGACACCGCTCGTCACTTGGGCGAGAACTCCTTGGTCCGCGTGTGGGCCTCGTTTCAGCGGCTGGCCGAGGCGGCGTACGCGGCAAACGCGGCCAGCAGCACCAAGCCTGCTCGTCGGAACGCGTTCCAGAACCTTGGCGAATCCGATCGGCTCTGGAAGGGAGCGATCGGGAGGACCTACGCCGACATGCTGTCGGCCGATGAACACGCCGATCTCGTGCGACTCGTTCAGGGTCGCCATGTGCTGTCGCACAAGGATGGGATCGTCGACGCGGACTATGTCTCCAACTCCGGCGACGCTCGATACGCGGTCGGTCAGCGTCTTGTCGTAACCGCTGCCGACGTTCGCCGCCTTGCCGACATCACTGAGAAACTGGCAGCGAATCTCGTCTAGCCGCCGGAAGGGCCGCGTACCATTCGAGCGGATCCGGCGCTTTGCCTATGGGCGGCTCGAGTCCGTCCGGGGGCGCCATGCGGCTCCGCAGCGTCTCAGGCTGCTTGGCGCATCTGGGAGCCGCGGCGGCCGGGGGAGCGATCCTCCCGGCATCACGCGGCTGAGACACCGGTCCGCGTCAGCTCGAACAGCGACATCTGCGTCGAGAAGCCCTTCAGGACACGACCGACGACGGGCCGGAGCGCGAACCCCTGCTGGGTGCCTAGTTCGTGGACGACGTCGGAAACGAGGATGTGGCCCGCCTCGGCGGCGTCGCAGATCCGCGACGCAAGGTTGACGGTTGATCCGAACAGGTCGTCGTTGCGCTGGACAGGCTGGCCTGCGGCCATGCCAATTCGGACGCGCAGCTCCCGTGACGAATCGGCGTCGGCCCGTGCATCGAAGCCGTCTTGAATGGCGACGCCCGCGCGCAAGGCATCCGCGACCTCATCAAACGAGGCCATGATGCCGTCGCCCGTGTGCTTTACCTCGCGTCCACGCTCTGCGACGAGCGCGCGCCGGATGATCAAGTCGTGTTCGGTCAGGAGGAGCATGAAGGCAGCCTCGCCGACCCGCTCGAGCAACGACGTCGATCCCTCGAGGTCGGTGAACATCACCGTCCGGAACGGACTCTGGATCTCCGTGTGGTCGGCCGGTTCGCGAATGGCGCCGAGGAACCTGAGCACGCTGTCCTCGGAGACATCGATGATCTCGTTCGGGATGAGTCGTGCGCCTCGCGATGCACGGCGATGAGGTCATCCTTGGCCGTCGCCTTGGCGACACAGAACACCGATCCCGCATCAGGGTCGAACCAGTAGGACATGATCTGGACCGCGTGCCGTTCCGCCGGCGCAAGGTCCAACGCGTGGGCCTGGGCGACCTGCTCCGCGGTGGCGCCCGGCAGGTCGTGACGATCCATGAAGAGCGGCATCGTGGTGCCCCTTCCGACTTGAGCGCGGCCGTTCCGCCGCGTCGACGATCGAGGGGTCGTGAGTCGATCCACGCCGCCGATACCACTTCAACCCTACGACCACCGTCCAGCGGCTGATCGTCGTGGGTCGTGCAACAGCTCCGGGCGAGGGAGCGCCGCGGGCTTTCGGCATCAGCTCCCGCGGCGCGCGAGGACGTACCGGAGGTCCTCGAGGTAGGCGAAACGGAAGTCGACGGGGCCGTCGTCGAGGCGCTCGAAGCCCAGGTGGTCGAAGAACATCGCCACCCGTTCGAGGTCGAATCCGCCGGCGTGCCCGTGTCCGGACGGGTTGTGCGATGTTCGTCGACCCGGTCGCTGCGGCCCGCCCATGTCGATCGCGAGGAGTCGCCCGCCAGGCCGCAGCACGCGCCGCGCCTCGACCATGCCCCGATGGAACCCGTCGGATGACAGCTGGTGGAGCACGAGCGAAATCGTGACGACGTCGAACGAGGCGTCGGGGTAGGGGAGGGATTCGATCGCGGCGACCTCGAATGACGCCGCCGAACGGGCGCGCCGGGCCTTCGCCCGCGCGTGTCCGACCATCTCCGGCGACGGATCGATGCCGATGACGCTGCCGGCCGAGCCGACGGACTTGGCCGCGGCGATGGCAAAGCCGCCCGTCCCCGACCCGATGTCCAGGACGCGCTCGCCGGGCGCGAGACGGGCAAGGTGGACCTGGAGCTCGCGGAAGCGGCCCTCGCGGCCGCGGGTATGGAGGAGCATCCGGAGGTCGTAGCGGCGCGGCGTGGTGATCACGACGCCGTCGGTCTCGGCACGATGGGCGGGCGCGACGTCAGGCACGATGTGCTCCTCTACGAGTGCTAGCGGTGTTCGGGGTCAGGCCGGCGAGTGGCGCGCCAGCCCGCGGATGAGTGCGTGGACGCAGGCTCGGAGGCGCGTGTCGGTGTCGGCCGGGTCGCGGCCGCCGAGCAACTCCACGAGGGCGAGCAGGAGCACGGTCCCGACGAGCAGATCGGCAACGGCCGCCGGGGAGACGTCGCTCGCCTGGCCTCGGTCGTCCGCCACACGCGCGAGGTCACGCACCGGCTCCGCGAAGACGTTGCCCCCCAGCGGCGGGCGATGGATCTCGGTCATGAACCGCGCGAAGAGGCTCGGCTCCGCAAGGACGTTCGCCAACATCGGGAGCGCACCTCGCTGGAACGCGAGGAGGGCCGTTGCTACGCGTTCCGCTTCGTCCCGCAGGGACGCGGGCGTGGTACCCGGATCGACCACGCCCACGTCCGCCCGGAACGTCTCCACGAGTCGCTCGAATCGCCGGACCAGCGCGGCGAGGATGAGGTCGTGCTTGTCGCCGAAGTGGTTGTACAGCGCCCCGTCCGCGACGCCGGCCGCCCGGGCGAGATCCCGCGCCGTGATGGCGGCGGACTGGCGCTCGCTCACGAGTTCCTCCGCGGCCGCAAGGAGGCGATCGGCGACCGCGGCGGATCGAGGTCTTGCCCGCGCCCCGGCCGGCTCGGCAGAACCGTGCGGACTTCGTGAATGGATGTTCATGAACACGCGTTCATCATGCGCGGAGGCGCATGTGCACGTCAAGCGGGGCCGCGAGCCCGTGCCACGGGCTCACGCCATGGGCCCCGCGCCTCGGACATACTGGGCGGATGAAGTTGTACTTCGCGGGACCCCTGTTCACGAGTGCCGAACGGGAATGGAACGTGCGCCTGGTGCGGCGCCTCGAGGCCGCCGGCCACGAGGTCTTCCTGCCCCAGGCTCAGGAGCCGGGGAAGGCATCGCCAGCGATCTTCCGAACCGACGTGGACGGCATCGACTGGGCCGACGCCCTCGTGGCCATCATGGACGGACCCGATCCGGATTCCGGGACCGCCTGGGAGTGTGGCTACGCCTACGGCAAGAAGCCCGTGCTCGTCGTCCGCACGGACATGCGGGAAACCGCGGGCATCAGCGGCCCGTACAACCCGATGCTCACCGAGTCGGCAACCATGCGGCTCGACCTGCCGTTCACCGACGAGGCCGCCGTGGCTGACGCCGTCATCGCGGCGCTTGCCGAGATGGCTCCCGACCACTGACCCGGGGAGCTTCCGATGTCCAACACCGAGCCAACGCCGCCGTCCCGACATCCACTCGTCGAGCAGCTCCGCTTCGCCCGTGCCGAGTTCGGCCGCGCCCTGCGCGGCTTCCCCGAAGCGGATGGCACGAAGCGCCTCGGTCCGATGAACAGCGCGGGCTGGATCGTCGCCCACATGGCGTGGCACGAGCAGCGCTACTGGCTCACCCGGATCGACGGCTCGATCCCGCACCCCGAGCTCAACGAGATCGCGGCCAATGGCGGTCCCGCCACGACCCCGTCGATCACCGCCATGCGCGCGGCGTGGCGCGACGTCACGGCGGCGGCGGATCGCAACCTCGACCGCTTCAGCGAGCCGGACATGCTCGGCGAGCTCCCGGGTTCGCCGCCGCGCCAGCTCGGCTCGGCGATCCTCCGGGTCACCTATCACTACTGGTTCCATGCCGGCGAGATCCTCGCGATCCGCCAGTGGCTCGACCATCCACGGCGTCCGGAGTTCGTCGGCGACATCGACACGCAGGCGCCGTACCGCGGACGCGAGGCGCGGTGACGCGCGCCTTCGTCCCAGCGGAGATCCTGGATCTCGCGCACGCTCGTGCCGTGGCGCGGGCCGCCCGCGAGTGGGCCGCCGCCGACGACCTTCGGGCGCGCATCGAGGCCGCCGGCTGGAAGGTCGTCGACTCCGGAACCCACTTCCGCCTGGAGCCGCTGCCGCCACCCGTGCTCCTGGACGAGCGAGGCGAGCGCTACGGTCGCTCCGAGGCCATTCCGAGTCGATTCGGGGAACCTGCCTCGGCGCCCGCGACGGTCGTGCTCGTGGCTGGCGGTCCGGATGCCGAGGCTGCCCTTCGCACCGCCGAAGCCGTGACCGCGCACGCCGCCGCGGAGACGCACGTGGTGCTGGTGGTCGAGGACGACGCGCCGGCGACCGAGACGGCGGCCCTCGAGGTCGTCCGGCTTGTCCGCGGACTCGGATCCGGTGCCGCATGGAACGCCGGACTCCGGCGCGCACGCGGGGAGCTCGTGGTGTTCCTCGATCCAGGGCTGGTCGTCACCGGGGACATCGTGCGGCCTCTCGCCGAGGCCTTCGAGGATCCGACCGCGGCCGTCGTGGGTCGCTGGGGGCTGCGATCAGCGGACCTCCGGCGCTTCGAGGCGGTCGAAGCCGGCCCGGCCGTTGCCGTCGACGGCCGCCTCCTGGCCTTCCGGCGGGCCGATGGTATCGCCCGGGGCCCGCTCGACGAAGGCTTCCGGACGCCCGCCTACCTCGACGCGTGGTGGAGCCTGGTCCTTCGCGACGCCCCCGACGTCGACGATCCAGAGCCGAACGACCCCGGGGTCGCCGCGCGCGAGGCAACCGCCGAAGGCGCTGCGTCCGGCGGGATTCGCAGCGCACTCGTGCTCCCTGGCCTGCCCGTGTCGGCGGTCGAATCCGATGCCGAGGGCCTCGGGCCGAGCAGGGTTCCGAACCGCGGCGATCGCGCGACTCGGCGGAACTTCTACCGACTGCTCGACGCGTTCGGAGGCCGCACCGACCTGCTCGCGGACGCGCCGTAGGGGCGCCCCACACCAGGTAGCCGGGTGGCCCCTAACGGAACGGCCAAACCATCGTTCTACGGGCAGAGGCCTCGAGGCACAGCATCGTTCCCCCGGCGGTGTAGCACGAGGCCTCTTTTGCTGCCCGGGTCACGGGCCGGGCGCGAGCGCAGGCGCCCCTATACTCGCGCCATGCGCCGGCGTGCCAGCCTGATCGTCCTGCTCGGCGCTGCCATCCTCGTTGGGCCTGCGACCGTCGCGACGCCGGCCGCGGCCGCCAGTCGCAGCGAGGTGACGCTCCTCGCCGGCAGCCCGTCGACGCTCGATCCGGCGCTCCAGAGCGACATCGGGTCGGCCTTCTTCTCCGCCCAGACATTCGAGTCCCTGACGACGTTCGACCTCGGGCTCGTCCTGCGCCCGGCCCTCGCTGCGGGCTGGGACGTCAACGACGACGGACGGCAGATCGTGTTCCACCTGCGCAGCGGGCTGACGTTCTCGGACGGGTCGGCGCTGACCGGAGCGGACGTCGTGGGCAGCTGGCTCCGCGTCATCGACCCGCACAACCCGTCGCAGCTGGCGTCGCTCCTGCTCGACGTCCGCGGCGCGCGCGAGTACCTGACCGGACAGGACGCGGACCCTGGGTCCGTCGGCCTGCGCGCCGACGGGCTCGATGTCACGGTCGACCTGGTTGCTCCGGGGGCGGACTTCCCCGCGATCGTGTCCAGCCCGACGTTCGGGATCGTGCCGCCGGCGGTCTGGCGCGACGGACACTCCCCGGATACCTCGCAGGTCGCATCGAGCGGCGCCTACACCATCGCGGACGTCTCCGACCAGGAGATCACGCTGCAGGCCAATGATCGCTACTGGGCGGGCCGTCCGGCCATCGCGACGGCTCATCTCCTTGCCGACATCGGAGGCCGAAGCGCGGTCACCGCGTTCGAGGACGGCGCCCTCGACTACGCGGGCATCGCGTCCTACGACGCGGCCTGGATCCGCTACGACGCAACGCTCGGTCCGCAGCTGCGTGCCGTGCCCTCGCTGTCGCTGTCCTTCATCGGGCTCACGACCGACCGGCCGCCCTTCGACGACGTGCGCGTCCGCCAGGCCTTCGGCGCCGCCGTGGACTGGGCACGGCTTGCCTCGCTCGCGGCGGGCCCGGACGAGGTGGCCGCGGATTCCATGGTGCCACCCGGCATTCCGGGAGCCGGTGATGGATCCTGGTTGCCGGCCTATGACCCGGACCGTGCGCGGACGCTGCTTGCCGACGCGGGCTTCCCGGGCGGCCGGGGATTCCCGGACGTCACCTTCGCGGCCGGCGGTATCGGGCCTGCCGAGGGGATCGCCGCGGAGCTGCAGCGGGAGCTCGGGATCACCGTCCGGCTTGCGGAATACGACGACCACTTCGGGCACCTCCACGACGACCCCGCCGAGATCTGGTCCCTCGGCTGGGTGGCCGACTACCCGGGCGCGAACGACTTCCTGGGCGTCCTGCTCGGCACCGGCAGCACCAACAACTACGGCCGATGGTCATCGTCGGCGTTCGATGCGGCGATCGCCGAGGCGCTCGCGACGCGCGACGCGACCGCGAGCGCCGCCGCCTTCGAGCGGGCCCTCGGCGTGGTGCAGGACGAAGTGCCCGTGGTCCCGCTCCTGTCCGGCGATGGCTGGGCGCTGGCCCGCGACGGGCTCCTTGGCGCCGACCAGAACGGCCTCGGCATCCTCCGGCTGGCGGGCCTGGCATGGCGCTGATGCTCGTCGGCATTCGGTCCATCGCGCGGAGCACGGTCCCGCGGTTGATCGTCCTGTGCGCGCTCTTCCTGACAGTGGCCGTGGCGCCGGTTGCCGCCGCCGGGCCGACCGTCGCGCGACCCACCGCCACAGCGGCATTCCTCGACGCCATCACCTTCCGCGCCGAGGCCACGCTGACCGCGGACGTGGCTCGCGTGGAGTTGCTCCTGGATCTCGAGGGGTCGACGAGGACGATCGTCGCGGACGTGCCGACCGCCTCGACCTCTGGCGCGACCACGCTGCGCTACACGTTCGAGACGCCCGGGGGCTCCATCCTGCCAGGGACCGACGTGACCGCCCGATTCCGGCTCGTCCTGAACGACGGCGCGACGATCGTGGGGCCACCCGTCAGCGTCCATTACGACGACGACCGCTATCGCTGGTCGACCGTCGATGGAGCCTTCGTACGGGTCTACTACACCGAGGGCGGCGTCGACTTCGGCCGGCGTGCCGCGAAGATCGGCGATGACGCCATTCGCGACGTCAGCGAACTGCTGGGCGTCAGCGAGGGCGACCCCGTGGACTTCTACGTGTACGCCGATCGGAACGCGTTCTACGACGTGATCGGGCCCGGCGCTCGCGAAAACGTCGGCGGCGAGGCGCACCCCGACATCAGGGCGCTCTTCGCGAACATCGGTCCCGACATCATCAACGACCCGTGGGTGTCCGTGGTGATTCCCCACGAGCTGACCCACCTCGTCTTCGACACCGCGGTCGCGAACCCGTACCACTACCCGCCGCGCTGGCTCAACGAGGGGATCGCCGTGTACCTCTCCGAGGGGTACGGGGCGTCGGATCGCGCGGCGGTGCGCGCCGCCGCCGGGGACGGCTCGATCATGCCGCTGTCGGCGCTCGTCGCCCAGTTCCCCACGACGCGCGACCGGTTCTTCCTCGCCTACTCGGAGAGCGTCGCCGCGGTGTCCTATCTCGTGGACACCTACGGGCGTGACGCCATGGTCCAGCTGGTGCGTTCCTACGCCGACGGCGTCAGCGACGACGAGGCCTTCATGGCCGCCCTCGGCGTCGACGGGGCGGGATTCGACGCTGCCTGGCTGACTTCGGTCGGCGCCGCCGTCCCGGAACCGTATGGCCCGCAACCGGCACCGCCCGGGCCGGTGCCCGCGGCCTGGGGCGGCCCGCCGGCCACCGCGGCACCGTCGGGCGCGCCGGCGCCGTCCTCCGAACCGGGTCCGCCCATCGGCGGCGGCGAGACCGGCACGCTGGTGGCGGCGCTCGGGTTCGTGCTGGTCGTGCTGGCCGTGGCCTTCGGGTGGGCGATCCGCCGCAACCGCGCGGCGAATCGTCTCGCCCTCGAGGCGAGCCGGGCGGCGGCCCCACCTCCATCGCTCGATGGGCCGTCCGGATCCGCGCCCGTCGACGCCCCCGTCACCGGGGCGGGCGGGATAGGGGGGAGCTCAGACTCCGACCCGGGCGCGGACGCCGACGCACCGGACGTCGATCGATCGTCGGACGGGGCACGATGAGCTCCCTGTTCCTCCGCCTGCGCGCCGTCCCGAGCTGGCAGATCACGCTTGCCGCCGCGCTCCTCGTGCTCGGCTTCCTCGTCGCGGCGCAGCTCAGCGCGGAGGGCCCGCGCATCCGGTACACGAGCCAGGAGCGAGCACCGCTCGTCGAGACCGTCCTCGGCCTCCAGGAGCAGCAGGATGCGCTCAAGGCCCGGATCCTCGAGCTGCGCACGCAGATCGGCACCCTCGAGGCCCAGCTTCCGGCATCGGCCGCGCTCGAGCACGAGCTCAACGACGAGCTCGGCCGGGCCCGGCTGGCGGCCGGGCTCGTGCAGCTCACCGGCCCAGGCGTCGTGTTCCGCCTCGAGGACTCGGAGGGCAGCGGGAGCGCCTCGGGCGACGGCCTCGTCACGGCCCGCGACGTGCGCACGCTCGTCGAGGAGCTCTGGCTGGCCGGCGCGGAGGCCGTCTCGATCAACGGGGAGCGGGTCGTGACGGGCACGGCGATCCTCGACATCGGCAACTCGATCCTGGTCAACAGTGCATACCTCGCCCCGGCCTACGAGGTACGCGCCATCGGCCCATCCGACCTGTACGACCGCGTCACCGCGTCCGTCTCGTTCGCGGACTTCGTCCGCGGCCGGATCGATCCCTCCGGGGTGCGCCTGTCGGTGGCCGAGCTGGAGGACGTCATCGTCCCGGCCTACGCCGGAACCGTGAGCAGTCGCTACCTCCGGGTCGACCGAAGCGTGGGGAGCTGACCGTGGCGTGGCGCGGGCGCGTCCCGATCACGATCGTCGCGGCCATCCTCGGCGTGCTCGTCGTCGCCCAGCTCCGGACCCAGGCGCTGGGCTCGAACCTGAACCAGCAATCCGCGCAGGACCTGACCCTCCTCATCGCCAACCTCAACACCCAGAACGAGCAGCTCCGCGCGGAGGTCGCGGACCTCGAGCAGCAGGCCGACGCCCTCGCCACGAGCCGGGCCCGTGGTGAAGGGGCTGCCGGCCAGCTTCGCGGCGACCTCGACCGCATCCAGGCCTGGGCCGGCCTGCTCCCCGTCGTCGGGCAGGGGGTCTCGGTCCGCGTCACGGGGCCGATCGCGGGCGAGGCGGTCGAGGACCTCATCAACGAGCTCCGGAATGCCGGCGCCGAGGGGATCGCCGTCGAGGGCGTGCGGGTCGTGCCGGGCATCGTGGTGGCCGGGGCGCCCGGCGCCATCTCCGTGGAGAACACGGTGCTGGGTGCGTCCTTCGAGATCCGGGCGATCGGGAGCTCCCAGATCCTCACCGGCTCGCTGACGCGGGCAGGCGGGATCATCTCCCAGCTCAGCGTGTCGTCGCCCGAGGCCACGATCTCGGTCACGCCGCTCGATGCCGTCCAGCTGCCGGCGACGGACCGCGACCTCATCCCAAGCCACGGGCAGCCGAGCCTCTGATACCCTCGCCGGGATGCCTGACCGTCCCGTGCTCGAACTGCTCCTCGGCGACGTGGTGACCCTGCGCCGGCGCCATCCCTGCGGTGGCGACACCTGGCTCGTCGACCGCACGGGCGCCGACATCGGGCTGCGCTGCCGGACCTGCGGTCGCCACGTCCTGCTCGACCGGCGGCAGCTCGAGGCACGGTTCCACCACTTCGTCGAGCGTGGCGACCGCGCGCTCACCGCGGCTGCCCGTCCCGGCGCCCAGCCCACGGCGTGATCCCGGACACGACGGCAACGCCCGGCGACGCCGGCACGGTCGCGGTCCTTCGTAATCGACCCTTCCTGCTCCTCTGGCTGTCGCAGCTCGCGACGCAGGTCGGGTCGAACATGGCCCTCTACGGGCTCACGGTCATCGTCCTCGAGTCGACCAACCTGAGCTCGGCGGTCAGCGCCCTCTTCCTGACCTTCCTCGTCCCGGCCGTGCTCTTCTCCGCGGTGGCCGGGGTGTTCGTGGATCGCGTGGACCGCCGGCTCGTGCTGGTCGTGACGAACGTCGCACGGGCCGGCGTCATGATCGCGATCTGGCTCGTCGGCTCGAACGTGAGCCTCATCCTGCTGCTCAACGTGCTCGTCTCCGGCCTCACGGTGTTCTTCGCACCGGCCGAGGCGGCGATGATCCCGCGGGTGGTCCCGCGCGGCCAGCTCGTGAGCGCGAACGGCCTCTTCACCCTGACGCTCAACGCCGCCTTCGCGGTCGGCTACGCGCTCCTCGGACCCCTCGTGGTCTCGATCTTCGGCGGCCCTTCGGGCGTCCTGCTCGTGGTGGCCGTGCTGTACGGGCTCGCCGGGGTGTTCTGCGCGACGCTGCCGGCAGACCCACCGCAGGCGCGCGGGGTGACGGGGGACGGGGGACCGGTGGCCGACGCCGGCGAGGCGGTCCAGGGCACCCTCAAGCAGCTCAGCGAAGGGATCGGCTACATCCGCGAGCACCGGGCGATCGGATGGTCGCTCGGCTACCTGGGGATCGCTGCGTCGCTCGTCGGGGTCATCGGCGTGCTGGGGCCGAAGTTCGCCCAGGACACGATCGGGCTCGGTGCCCGCGACCTGTTCGTGGTGGTGCTGCCACTCGGCGGCGGGATCGTCATGGGCGTGCTCCTGCTCAACTCGTACGGGCGGTACGTGGCCCGTCGGCGGGCCATCGAGCTGGGCTTGATCGCGCTGGGCGTGCTGCTGGCCCTGCTGACCGTCGCCGGCCCCGTCAGCCGGTTCCTCCAGCGCGCGTCGACGCCGCTCCCGGACCTCGGCGCCATCACGTCCCTGATCGCCATCGTGATCGCCATGGCGTTCCTGGCGGGCATCGCGTACGGCATCGTGGCCATCTCGAGCCAGACGCAGCTCCAGGAGGACCTGCCCGAGGAGGTCCGCGGCCGGGTCTTCGGGGTCCTGAACATGCTCGTTTCGGTGGGCAGCTTCCTGCCGATCATCATCGTGGGGCCGATCTCGGACCTCATCGGCACCACGGCCGTGATCCTCGTCGTGGCCGGCGGTGTCCTCCTGTCGGGCGTCATCTCGATCATCCGGCGCGGGCCGCTCCTGCCGGCCGAGGCACTCGCGACCGCGGGCATGATGGTGCCCGGCCGGGCCGTCGACCCGATCGGGATCGCCATGCGGACCGACGACGAGCACGAAGGTGACGCCGCGGTCGAGGCCGAACGCCAGGCGCGCGGCGACGCCGATGCCGGCGAGGAGCGGACGGCCTCCGACGTCGATTCGGGCGGCGTGCTCTGACGTGACCGCAGGGCGCGGCCCCGAGGGGCCCGATTCGACATCGACCGGGAGTGGTCGCGACGCCGCCGGCCGCGCGGTGGACGTACCGGTTGCCGCGACGCCGGTTGCCTGGCGGGCGGCGGCCCTCGTGACCCTCGTCGGCGGTATTGCCGTCGGGGTGTCCGCCGCAGCGGGCGGCGGGGCGAGCTGGCTTGCCGGCGGGTCGATCGTGGTCGTGATCGCCGGCCTGACGCCGATCCTCGTGGCCAGCCGCCGCCCGCCCGTCGGGCCGGACCCGCAGCCCCGGCCCGGCGCCGAACTCCCCGCCATCAGCGTCGTGGTGGCCGGGCGGGACGAGGCCGCCGTCCTGCCGAACCTCGTGGCCGACCTCGCTGCCCAGGACCACCGCGACGCGGACGGCCGGCCTCGCTTCGAGCTCGTGGTCATCGACGATCGGTCCACCGACGGGACGGCCGACGCGGTCATGGCGGCGGCACGCACCGCCGGACTGGCCGACGTGGTGCGGATCATCCGGCGCGAGGGCGCCGACCTGCCCGACGGCAAGGGCGCCGCGCTCACCGCGGCGCAACCCGAGGCATGCCGGGGCGAGATGATCCTGGTCCTCGATGCGGATGCGCGGATCGGCCCGCGGACCCTGTCCACGATCGCCCGGTACGCGGCCAGCGGCGTCCAGGCCCTCACGGCCCGGCGACGAATCCTCGATGCGGGAGCCTCGTGGCTGGCCGGTGCGCAGGCCGATGAGCAGGTCCAGGACGGCGAGCTCCAGCGCGGCCGCTGGGCATCCGGCGGCTGCTCGGAGTTCCGGGGCAACGGGATCACGATCCGCCGGGACCTGCTCGCCGACCTCGGGGGCTGGCGGGCCGAGGCCCTCACCGAGGACCTCGACCTCTCGTCGCGTCTCGCTGCCGCGCGAGGGATCACGGTGGCCTGGGCCATCGACGTCGAGGTCTGGGAGGAGCCGGTTCGCACGTGGTCCGGGCTGTGGCGGCAGCGCCTGCGCTGGGCCGAAGGAGCCGTGCGCCGCCTGTTCGAGCACGGGCCGCGAATCCTGCGAAGCCCGCGCCTCGACCGGCACCAGCGTGCCGACTTCCTCGCGTACGGACTCCAGCTCCTCGCGCCGCCGCTGATCATCGGCGCGGTCGCCGGCGCCCTGCTCACGGGCCGCCCGGTTGCGGCGGCCGCGCTTGTCGTCACGTACCTCGCGGCGGGCGGCGTGCTGGCCTTCGATGCCCTGCGCTGGGAGGTGGACGCCGCGGGCCACGCCCCGTCAGCGGGGGAGCGCCTGGGCCGATCAGCTCGGGCCGCGGTGTTCAGCGCCATCTGGCTCGGCGCCGTCCCTGGGGCCCTCTGGCGACTGGCGACCAGACGGGGCGCCGTCCGATACGACAAGATGGCGCACGGCCCGTCGACCGCTGCGGCCGCCGAGCCATCCACGAGTGAGGGCCGGCCATGAGCCGCAACCGCGTCGCGATGCTCTTTACGGGCGGCACCATCAGCATGCAGGTCGATCCGGTCGCCGGCGGGAACGTGCCGAGCCTCGACGGCGCGGGGATCCTCGCCCGCGCCCCCGGCCTCGAGGCGATCGCCGACGTCGTGCCGGTCGACCTGGGCCGCACGCCTGCCAGCCACTTCTCGTTCGCCGCCCTCTTCGCGGTGGAGCAGGCGATCCGGGAGGCCCTCGCGGACCCCACGATCGACGGCCTCGTGCTCGTCCAGGGAACCGATGTCCTCGAGGAGACGGCATTCTTCTGGGACCTCCTCCACGAGGACGAGCGCCCGGTCGTGGTCGTCGGCGCAATGCGATCGGCATCGGAGGCGGACGACGACGGGCCGGCGAACCTCCGCGACGCCGTCACCGTGGCCTGCGATCCAAGGTTCCGCGGCCAGGGCGTCGTCGTGTGCCTCGACCACACGGTCCACGCCGCCGACGACGTGACCAAGACGCACGCCTCGGCGCTCGACACGTTCCAGAGCCTCAATGCCGGACCGCTCGCTCGGGTGGTCGATGGGCGCGTTGAGATCCTCCGCCGTCGCGGTGCCCGCAGATCCGTGCGAACGGAGACGGCGGCGCCGCGCGTGATGCTCGTGACCGCCCACGTCTCGATGGACGGGGCCCTGCTCGACGCCGCTGCGGCGGCTGGGCTCGACGGCCTGGTCGTGGAGGCGACGGGGGCGGGCAACACGGATGCGCGCGTGCTCGAAGCGGCCACGCGGATCATGGCCGCCGGGCACCCAGTGGTCCTCGCGACACGCTGTGCGGCGGGCGCCGCCGGGACCGGGTATGCGTTTCCCGGCGGCGGCGCGACGTGGGTTCGGGCTGGAGCACTCCTCGCCGGCCACCTCAGCGGCCCCAAGGCGCGGATCGCGCTGAGCCTCGGGATCGGGGCGGTGCTGGACCACGACGCGCTCGCGGCGCTGCTCGCGGATCCCGCCGACTTCCCGTCCCTGGTCGTCGACGGCCGCGGTGCCCCGACCATGCCGGCCGCCTCCGCCAGCGGGGGCTGAGATGCCGCTGGACGCCCTCGTCACGGGGCGCATCGCCACGTTTGCCGGCGCCTCGGGCTATGGCTGGGTCGAAGCCATCGGGATACGGGACGGCCGGGTCGCCTTCGCGGGCAGTGCCGTCGACCTGGAGACGCGCGCGGACCCGCACACCCTCCGGGTCGAGCTCGCGCCCGGTGAGATCGCGATTCCAGGCCTCATCGACGCCCACCTCCACCTCCTCGACGCGGCCATGGAGGCGGAACAGGTCGACCTCGGCGGAAGTGCGACGCTCGAGGCCGGTCTCGGGGCCGTCCGCGCCGCGCACCTCGCCCTGCCGGAAGGGGCCTGGTTGCAGGGTGGGGGATGGGACCACCGTCGATGGGGACGATGGCCCACGGCAGCCGACCTCGAAGCCGTCGCGCCGGGACGTCCCGTTGCGCTGTGGTCGTTCGATCACCACGCGGTCTGGACCAGCACGACCGGACTCGCGGCCGCGGGCCTGGCCGCCCTCACCACCATCGACGCGGATCCACCCGGCGGGATCATCCGCCGATTGCCCTCTGGGGCCGCCGAGGGCGTGGTCCTCGAGAACGCCTGCCCGCTGGTCCTCGGCCGCGTGCCGGCCCCCGACGACGCCACGGTCACCCGGGTGCTCGGCGCCATGGGCCGGCGCCTGCTGGAGCTGGGCGTGGTCGGCGTGCACGACCCGGGCAACGTCTCCCCGGACGTGAGCCTCCTCGCCCATGGCGCCTACGCACGGCTGGCGGCGGACGGGGAGCTCCCGATCCGCGTGCACGCGAGCGTCCGCACCGAATCGCTCGACCTCGCCATCGCGGCCAGACGGCGGAGCGGCGCCCCGCTCGGGCCCGGGACGGCGCACTGGGCCGAGATGGGCTGGCTGAAGCTCTTCGCCGACGGGACGCTGGGCGCCGGAACGGCAGCGCTGCTGGAGCCGCGGACGGGAGCCGACGACCTCGGCGTCTTCCGCGACGATCCGGCGAGCCTGGCCGCCCATGCCGCGCGCGCCGCGGACGCCGGGATCGCGACGCAGATCCACGCGATCGGGGATGCCGCGGCGCGCGCGGCGCTCGATGCCCTCGAGCCCACCGTGGCGCGCGTCTCCGTGATGCCGCGCCTCGAGCACGTCCAGCTCGTCAGCGCGACCGACCGGGCCCGCTTCGGGCCGATGGGCATCGCGGCGTCGGTGCAGCCCGTCCATCTCCGGGACGACGCCGAATCGGCGCGCCGCGATTGGGGACAGCGCGCGGAAGCGGACGGCTACGCGTGGCGGTCGCTGCTCGACGCGGGCGCCGTGGTGGCGTTCGGGACGGATGCGCCGGTGGAACCCATCGACCCCTGGCCGGGTATCGCGATGGCGGTCCTCCGGCGCGATCCGAGCTGGCCGGAGGGAACGGACGCGTACGGCCCGCACGAGGCCCTGGACCTCGAGACCGCCCTGCGCGCCGCGACCGTGGGTCCGGCGACCGTGGCCCGAACGCCAGATCGAGGGCGCCTCGTGCCGGGATGCCACGCGGACCTGGCGGTCCTGCCCGCCGCGCCGCGGGAACCGGAGGCGCAGGCGGCCGGGTTCGCCGCGGTCCGGCCGCGGCTCGTCATGATCGGCGGCGAGGTGGTCGTCGAGCGCTAGGCGCAGGCGGGCGCGCAGGCGCGACGCGAGGAGGCGATCCCGGGTGGACCCGGCGGGTTCCCGTCCCGCGCCGGGCCCATCCCCGTGGAGCTGACGTCAGGCGGGTCCGAGCGCCTCCAGCGCCTCGGCAAAGAGGCCGTTGAGGATCCGCGACGTCGACGGAAACGCGTGGATGGTGTCGGCCAGGATCTCGACCGGGACCCGGGCCCGGATGGCCAGGACACACTCGTGGATCGCCGCGGATGCGTCGGGGCAGGCCATCGCGGCCCCGAGCAGGGTCCGCGTGGCCCGATCGAAGACGATCGTCACATGGCCGAGTTCGGCCTCGACCGAGTAGCCCTTGGAGGAGGCGGCGAAGTCGGCGGTGAACTCCACGGCGTCGTGGCCGGCGGCGCGTGCCTCATCGAGGGTCAGGCCGACCGAGGCGGCCTCGGGATCCATGTACGTGGCGCGCGGCAGCGCCCGGTAGTCGGGCCGGACGTCGTCGCCGAGCGCCATGCGGACGGCCAGCTCGCCCTGGTAGTGGGCCTGGTGCGTGTGGAGCTCGGGGCCCGCCGGGTCGCCGATCACCCACAGGCCCTCGGCCAGGCGGAGGCGCCCGTCGCGGGGGAAGGGCGTCCGCCCGCTCGTATCGACGCCGTAGGCCTCGAGCCCGACTTCGTCGAGGTGCACGTCACGGCCGACGGCCAGGAGCACGGCATGGCCGCTGGCGCTCGTCCCGTCCGAGAGCTCGACCACGTGGGGTGCCGAGCCGGATCCGGCGACGATCCGGGAAGCCCGGACCCCGAGCCGGACGTCGACCCCGTCGCGCCGCAGTGCGGCGGCGATCACGTCGCTGTTGCGCGGATGGTCGGTCGGCGCGAGCCTCGGGCCGGACTGGACGATCGTCGTCGGCACGCCGAAGCGGGCGAAGACCTGGGCCAGCTCGCAGCCGGTCGGGCCGCCGCCGAGCACGAGCAACGATTCGGGCAGGGTGCGGGCGAGCGTGGCGTCGCGGTTGGTCCAGACGTCGATCGTCTCGACGCCGGGGATCGGCGGGCGCCGAGAGGTCGATCCGGTCGCGACCACGACATTGCGCGCCCCGATGCGGTGGGTCGAATCGTCATGGCCGACCTCGACGACACCCGCAGCCGCGATCCGACCCGTGCCGCGGTACACCACGGCGCCGGCGTCGCGCAGCCGCTGGACATGCGAGCTGTCGTCGGGCTCGAGCGCGTCCGCCGCGCGGTTGACCATGTAGTCGCGTCGGGCCGCGGCGCGCGCCCACGAGTACGCGGCGGGGTTGGCCGCGTGCTCCTGCGCCCCGTGCAGGAGCGACTTCGAGGGCACACACCCGATATGTGGACAGCTGCCGCCGAACCACAGGCGGTCGATGACGGCCACGGTCGCCTCGCGCCGGCGGGCGGCGAAGGCGGCGGCTTCACCGGCCGGGCCGGCGCCGATGATGACGAAGTCGAACGTGGGATCGGGCACGGGCGCGAGGTCCTCCGCGTGGGCTGGCGATCGACCGCCCGGCGCCGGTTCGACGGCGGCCGCGGCGGCAGGCGATGGATCAGGGACGCACGGTCCCACGTGCCTCGAGATCGCGCTGGCGGCGGGCCTCGAAGGCCAGGACGGCAGCGGTCACCGAGACGTTCAGGCTATCAGCGACACCGGCCATGGGCAGGCGCACCCCGAGGATCGACGGGTCGGCCCACGCTGCGGACAGGCCGTCGGCCTCGCTGCCGAGGACGAATGCGGTTGGCCCCCGCAGGTCGACGTCGGCATACGACGTGGTTGCGTCGACCCGGGCGGCCAGCGGCCGAATTCCGTGGCGGTGCAGCCAGGCGAGGCACTCGGCGGGCGTCGCGCTCGCCATGGGGACCGTGAAGGCGGCACCGGTGCTGGCACGGATCACGTTCGGCCCGTAGAGGTCCGCGCCGTCGATCGCGATCACGGCATCGCATCCGGCCGCATCCGCGGTGCGCAGGATCGCGCCGAGGTTGCCGGGTTTCTCAACGTCCTCGGTCACGAGCACGAGCGGGGCCTCGGAGATCGGCTCGAGCTCGTCGAGCGTCGTCGATGGCGCCCGGACCACCAGGACCACGCCCTCGCGGCGGTCTCCGTAGGCGAGCGCGGCGAAGGCCCGTTCGGACAGCTCGACGAGGCGTGGATCGCCCTCGAGTGCGGCGAGCACGGCTTCCGCATCACCGCCGCGGATCCGCGCCCGGCAGACGAAGGCGGTGTCCAGCTCGACGCCCGCATCGAGGGCGCGACGCGATTCACGGGCGCCGTCCACCAGGGTGCGCCCGGTGCGCGTGCGGTGGCGGCGCTCGCGGAGCCCCGTTGCGGCGCGCAGTCGCGCGTTCGCGGGGCTGTCGATCACCTGCATCGGGGCATCATCGCCGGTGCGACGGACGCTGTCCGTCCGCACCCGTGAGCGGGTCGAGGCGGGCGCTGGCGCCGAGCGGCAGGACGGCCCCGGATTCCGCACGCAGGACGAGCGGGGCGCCCCCGGCGTCGGATCCTGGCACACCGACCACGTCGTCGAGCAGCGCCGCGAGAGCATCTTCGTCCCAGCCGGGCGTGTGGGCGCTCAGGAGCCAGAACGCATCGGGGGCGGCGATGTCGAGGCAGGCGAGGAGAAGGGGCTCGAGATCCCGCTGAAGCCGCCAGGTGGGGGAGGCACCGCTCCGATGGCCACGGCCGCGGCCGTCGTCGCTTCGACCGCGCCGGCTTCGACCACCAGCGGCCCCGTGCCCGTACGACGGCGGATCGAGAATCAGGCCGTCGTAGCGACGTCCCCGGCGGGCCTCACGCGCTACGAACGCGGCGGCGTCATCGACGATCCAACGGATGGGGTGGTCTGCGAGGCCCGACAGGCCGGCGTTCCGGCGCGCGCCGCTGACGGCCGGCCGCGACGCGTCCACGTGCGTGACTGCGGCGCCGGCATGCGCCACGACGAGCGTGACCAGGCCCGTGTGGGCGAACAGGTTGAGGACGCGTGGACCGGTCGATCCCGCTGGGTCGTCCGATGGCGACGGGGCCCGCACGACGCGACGTCGGACGGCGGCGCGAATCCAGTCGCGGGCGGCCAGGTGCTCGGGGAAGACTCCGACGCCGCCGCTCGGCCCGGGGCCGACCTCCACGACAAGGCCGTCGCCGAGGCCCACGGCGACCGGTCCCGACGGGAGCGGCCGCTCGTCGGTCGCGTGCCAGGTGCCGTCCTTGAAGGACGTTGCGCCGTGCCAGGCCGCCGGCTCCCGGCGCGGCCCGAGCGCCGATGGGGCCGGGCGATCGGCGAGCCAGTCCCCGAAGCGCTCGAGGCGGCGTTCGTCGCCGCAGTCCAGCAGCCGATAGGCGCCGAGGGCCGTCGAGCGTGGTTCGATCGCGTGCAGGGCAGCCTCCGCTGGGTCGACCCGGCGCGGCGATGGCACCGGTCTCGTGGAGCATACGCAGGGGCGAGCGACGGACGCCGGCGCGGCGTGCGCTAGAATGCGGCGCGCCGAGGGCGGTTAGCTCAGTTGGTTAGAGCACTTGCTTGACATGCAAGAGGCCACTGGTTCGAGTCCAGTACCGCCCACCATCATCGGGGCCGGACATGTACCCGGCGCCGACCACAGAACGAATGCGTCGAGCGGGACACGCTCGGCGGACCTCGATCCCGAGAGAGCCGGGCCACGGCTGGAAGCCCGGCGTTCGACCCGCCGGGTACCACCCGTGAGCGGCCGGTGAACCGGCCCGGGTCCGCCCGTTAGCGCGGTTCGAGCGCACGGCCCCGGCATCTGCCGCGGGTCGTGAAGGCGGGTGGAACCGCGGGAGGCACAACCTCTCGTCCTGTCGGACGGGAGGTTTCGTGATTCCAGGAGGCCGATGACATGCCAGACGAGCAGCTCCCCGAGGAGGACGTCCTCGACGCACCGGTCCGCGGCTCCGCGGACGAACTCCTCGACGCCGGGGCGCACTCCGAGCTCGACGCGATGCGTCACTCGACCGCCCACGTCATGGCCGAGGCCGTGCTCGACCTGTTCCCGGGCACGAAGCTCGGGATCGGGCCGGCGATCGCGGACGGGTTCTATTACGACTTCGACCTGCCGCGCCCGCTCACGCCGGAAGACCTCGAGGCCATCGAGGCCCGGATGCGCGCGAGCGTCGCCGCCGACCACCCGTTCGTTCGACGCGAGGTTCCCCTGGAGGACGCGCGGGCCGTCGCGGCGGGCCAGCAGCAGACCTACAAGGTCGAGATCCTCGACGACCTCGCCGCACGGGCAGCCGGGGCGGGGGAGGCCCCGCCGGTGACCTCGTTCTACGAGCACGGGCCGTTCAGCGACCTGTGCAAGGGACCGCACGTGGCGAGCACCGGCCGCATCGGGCCGTTCAAGCTGCTGTCGGTGGCCGGCGCCTACTGGCGCGGGGACGAAAAGCGGCCGATGCTCCAGCGCATCTACGGCACGGTCTGGTCCAGCCAGGAAGACCTGGACCAGTACCTGTGGCGGCGCGAGGAGGCGAAGAAGCGGGATCATCGCCGCCTCGGCGTCCAGCTGGACCTCTTTTCCTTCCACGACGTGTCGCCGGGCTCCGCGTTCTGGCACCCGAAGGGCCAGACGATCTGGCGCACCCTGGAGGGCGCCATGCGCGACCTGCAGCTGCGGCGCGGCTACCAGGAGGTCTCGACGCCGATCGTCGTGTCCGAGCGCCTGTGGCGCCAGTCCGGGCACTGGGACCACTACGCCGACAACATGTTCATCGTGGAGGCCGAGGGCCAGAAGTTCAGCCTCAAGCCGATGAACTGCCCCGAATCGACGTTCATCTACCGCTCCCACCTCCGTTCGTACCGCGACCTGCCGCTGCGCTTCAACGAGTACGGGCGGCTGCACCGCAACGAGCGGTCCGGCACGCTCTCGGGGCTGACCCGGGTCCGCCAGTTCATCCAGGACGATGCCCACATCTACGTGCGGCCTGACCAGCTCGCCGGCGAGATCGAGGCCCTCATGGGCGAGGTCCGGGAGGCGTACTCCTGGGTCGGCCTGGAGCCGCGCTTCGCGTTCGCCACCAAGCCGGACAAGGCGGTGGGCGACCCCGCCCTGTGGGAGCGCGCCGAGGCGCTGATCAAGGGTGCCCTCGACCGGTCCGGGGTCCCGTACGTCGTCAAGCCAAAGGACGGCACGTTCTACGCCCCCAAGATCGACATCTACATCGACGATGCCCTCGGCCGCGAGTGGCAGATGGCGACGATCCAGGCCGATCTCACGATGCTGCCTGAGCGCTTCGACCTGACCTACATCGACGAGCACGGCCAGGAGCAGCGCCCGATCGCGATCCACCGGGCCATCTACGGCTCGCTCGAGCGGTTCATCGGGATCCTGGTCGAGCACTTCGCCGGTGCGTTCCCGCTGTGGCTGGCGCCGGTCCAGGCGGTGATCATCCCGATCGCCGACCGCCACCTCGAACCGGCCCGGGAACTGGCGGCCGTGCTGCGGTCCCGCGACCTGCGGGTGGAGGTGGACGCCTCTGACAGCCGGATGCAGAACAAGATCCGCCTCGCGCAGGAGCAGAAGGTCCCGTACATGCTCGTGCTCGGAGACCGCGAAGTGGAGGCACGGACCGCGGCCCCGCGGACGCGGGCGGGCGAGCAGCAGCGGCCCGAACCCTGGGAGGACCTGGCCAATCGCCTGGCCGCCGAATCCGCCTCGCGGGCCCTGGGCTAGACGCCCCTCTGGGGGCAGGGTCGCGGAGGCCCGGCGGCCCGCCCCGGACGGGCCACGGTCGTTGCCCGCGTCGGAGGCCTCGTGATATAGTCCCGCGGCGGTTCGATGGGGCCCTCGGCCCCGCCGTGTCCGCGTCCAGGATGTACGAGCTACGAAGGGGTACACCATCAGCCGAGACCTCCGCGTCAACCAGATGATCCGGATCCCGCAGGTTCGGGTGATCGATGAAGAGGGCAACCAGTTGGGCATCATGCCCACGCCAAAGGCCCTCGAGATGGCGCAGGAGCGTGGCCTCGACCTCGTCGAGGTTGCCCCGATGGCCGCCCCGCCGGTGACGCGCTTCCTCGACTTCGGTCAGTACAAGTACGAACTGACCAAGCGCGAGAAGGAGAACAAGCGCCGGCAGCGCTCGGTGACATTCAAGGAAGTTCGCCTCTCGCCGAAGATCGGCATCGGCGACTTCGAGACGAAGGTCCATCGCGCGGTCGAGTTCCTCGAGGACGGCGACCGCATCAAGGTCACGGTCCGGTTCCGTGGGCGGGAGCTCACGCATCCGGAACTGGGGCGAAACCTGCTGGCGAAGTTCGCCGACCAGGTCAAGGATCATGGGGTCGTGGAGCGGGTTCCGGTCCTCGAGGGCAAGTCGATGTTCATCACGATGGCGTCGACCCACAAGCCCAAGGGGCAGGACGCGCCGGCACGGCCGGCTCGCGACGCCGAGGACGGCGGGGACGTGACCCCGACGCCCGCCCCGGCACCGACGGAGTCGGCACCGGCACCGGCCGCGAAGCCGGCGGCGGCTGCCGCACCGGCGCAACGCCCCGCAGCCAACGGAACAGCACCAACGCCAGCACCGGCCGCCGCGCCGGCCACGACGGGAGAGTGACGGCACCGTGCCGAAGATGAAGAGCCACAAGGCCGCCCAGAAGCGCATCGGCACGACCGGCAGCGGCAAGGTCATCCGCGTCAATGCGTGGCGCGGCCACCACCTCGAGATCAAGTCGTCCCGGCGCACGCGTCGCTACGCGGGCAAGTCGGTGATCGGCAGCGAGCATGCGAAGCAGGTCCGTCGCCTGCTTCCGTACCTCTAGGAGCACCTGGACCTCATGGCACGAGTCAAGCGGGGCGTCACCGCCCACAAGCGGCACAAGCGCCTCCTCGATGCGGCCGAAGGTCGCAAGGGCACGCGCTCGCGCCTGGTCAAGCCCGCCCGCGAGGCGCTCCTGCACGCGATGGCCTACGCCACTCGCGATCGCAAGCAGCGCAAGCGCGACTTCCGCGAGCTGTGGATCATCCGGATCAATGCCGGGGTTCGCGCCCACGGCATGGCCTACGGTCGCTTCATCGCGGGCCTGAAGGCCGCCAACGTCGAGCTCGACCGCAAGATCCTGGCCGACCTGGCCGTGCGGGATGCCGGCACGTTCGGCCGCATCGTCGAGGTCGCGAAGGGCTCCTGAGCCCCGCCCGCGCCGGCGGATCGCGCCGGCGATTCGCCACGCAGGAGCGTCGTCCGTGGACCTGGCCCAGCTGACCCGCGATCTCGAGGCGCTCCGCGACGGAGCGCTCGCCGCGGTCGCCGCCGCCCCGGACACGGCCGGACTCGACGCCATCGAAGTCGAGGTCCTGGGGAAGAAGGGCAGCCTGACCGGCGTGCTCCGGGGGATCGGGGCCCTGCCGCCCGAGGATCGCCCCAAGGTCGGGGCTGTCGCCAACACCGTGCGCACCGCGATCGAGGCGGCCGCAGCCGAGCGACGCGTCGCCGTCGGGGGCGCCGAACTTGCCGCACGGCTCGTGCGGGAGCAGGTGGACGTCACGACCCCCGGCCGCCCGCTTCGCCTCGGTTCGCTCCATCCGAGCATCGAGGCGATGGGCGACATCGCCCGCATCTTCGAGCAGTTCGGGTTCGTGGTCCACGAGAGCCAGGAGGTCGAGGACGACCTCACGAACTTCCAGATGCTCAACATCCCGCCCGATCACCCGGCGCGGGACCTCTGGGACACGCTGTACGTGGACCTGCCCGGCCACCTCCTGCGGACCCACACGTCACCCGGGCAGATCCGGGTGATGCAGACGATGCGGCCTCCGATCCGGGCCCTCCTGCCGGGCCGGTGCTACCGGTACGAGGCGGTGGACGCGAGCCACGGGTTCGAGTTCTTCCAGGTGGAGGGCCTCATGGTCGACGAGGGCACCACCCTGGCCGACCTCAAGGGCCTCCTCGACCAGTTCGCCCAGGCCATGTTCGGTGCGGGCAAGAAGACCCGGTTCCGCCCCGGCTACTACCCGTTCACCGAGCCGTCCGTGGCCTTCGACGTCGAGTGCCTCGTGTGCGGCGGTCCGGGCTGCCCGGCGTGCGGACGGAGCGGATGGATGACGATCCTCGGGGCCGGCATGGTCCACCCGGTGGTGCTCCAGTACGGCGGCCTCGACCCGGAGCGCTACCAGGGCTTCGCCTTCGGCATGGGCCCGGAGCGGATCTCGATGCTCAAGCACGGGATCACGGACCTGCGCCTGTTCATGGACAACGACCTGCGGTTCCTGGAGCCCTTCGGATGAAGGCGCCGATGTCCTGGCTGGCCGAGTTCGTCGACATCGACCTCGAGCCCGAGGCGCTTGCCGCGCGGCTGACGCTCCTGGGCATGGAGGTCCGCGGGATCGAGCGGCGCGGCACCGAGTGGCGGAACGTCGTCGTCGGCGAGCTCCTGAGCGTGACCCGCCACCCGCGCGCGGATCGCCTGTCGCTCACGACCGTCGATGTCGGCGATGGCGCGGCCCTCGAGATCGTGTGCGGGGCGACGAACATCGCGCCGGGCCAGCGCGTGCCCGTGGCCCTGCCGGGCGCGATCCTGCCCGGCGACCGGCGGATCGAGCGGACCGAGAAGATGGGCGTTGTCTCGAACGGCATGCTCTGCTCGGGTGACGAGCTCGGCCTGACCAGCGACGCGGACGGCATCCTCATCCTCGAATCGTCGACGCCGATCGGCGCCCGTCTCGCGGACCTCTACGGGGACGTGGTCCTCGATATCGACGTGAAGCCCAACCGCGGCGACGCGCTGTCGATCATCGGGCTCGCCCGCGAGGTGGCCGCCATCACCGGGGCCCCGCTCCGCTGGCCCGAGATCACGGTCGAGGAGGGCGGCGCCGCCATCGCTGAGCGCATCTCGGTGCGGGTCGAGGACGACGTGCTCTGCCCGCGCTTCGTGGGGCGCTGGATCGACGGCGTCACCGTCGCGCCGTCACCGGATCGTGTCCAGATGCGCCTGCTCGCGGCCGGGATGCGGCCGATCAGCAATGTCGTCGACGCCTCCAACTACGTGCTGCTCGAGCTCGGCAAGCCCATCCACACGTTCGATGCCGCGACGATCCGGGGCGGCACGCTCGTCGTCCGGACGGCCCGGGCCGGTGAGCGCCTCGAGACGCTCGACCATGTGGAGCGCGACCTTCACCCCGAGACGCTGCTCATCGCGGACGGCGAGGGTCCGCTCGCCATCGCGGGTGTGATGGGTGGCGCAGCCTCCGAGGTTTCGAACGCCACGACGGCCGTACTCGTCGAGTCCGCGATCTTCGACCCGGTCAGCATCAGGCGGACCGCCTTCCGCTATGCGCTGCGATCGGAGGCCAGCCTCCGGTTCGAGAAGGGCCAGGAGTTCCGGCTCGCGCGGGTCGGCGCCGATCGCACAGCACAGTTGATCGCCCAGTGGGCGGGCGGCACGGTCGCGGCCGGGGTCATCGACTCCCAGCCGTCCGAACCGGCCCCGGCCCGCGTGGCCTTCCGACCCGCCCGCGTCAATCGCCTGCTCGGGACGGAGCTCACCATCGAGGCCCAGCTCGGCCTCCTGGCTCGGGTGGGCATCGAAACCGAGGCTCCGGCTGCCGCCGGCACCACGAGCGTGGTCGTCTCGGCCGGGTCGATGCCGCTGGCCCTGGAAGTGCCCGCGTCCGAGACCCTGACGGCCGGGGTGCCCACCTGGCGGCGGGACATCGCGATCGAGGCCGACGTCATCGAGGAGATCGCACGCGTCCACGGGTACGACGCGATCCCGACCACGCTGCCCAGCACGCCGATGCCGACCTACCGCCGCTCGCCGCTCGAGTTGCGGGACAGCCTCCGAACAAGGCTCGCCGGGGCCGGCCTGCGCGAAGTGGTGACCCACGCGCTCGTGGCGCCCTCCGACGTGGAGCGGTTCGCGTGGCAGGCGTCGATTCCCGCGGCGGCGGGTGAGGACGTCGAGGGCGGACCGCCGATCACGGTCACCAATCCGCTCTCCGCGGATCACGCGCAGCTGCGCCAGTCGCTCGTCCCCGGCCTCGTGGGCGTGATCGCCACGAATCGCCGTCGGGGCGCGGACGATGTCCGCGTCTTCGAGGTGGGCAAGGGCTACGCCCGCGACGACGGCGGGGCGCGCGAGTGGTGGCGGCTCGGTATCGGCCTGGCCGGGAACTTCGAGCCGGCGGCCTGGAATCGCGCGGCGCGGCCGGCCGACCTCGACGACATGAAGGGGATCGTCGAGGCGATGGCGACGTGGCTGGGCCTCACGGTGCCGGCCTACGTGCCGCTCACCGGGGAGCCGGTGCTGCATCCTGGTCGCGCCGCGACGGTGGTGGCACACGACGCGTCCGGCGCGGTCGCGCTCACCGGACGGATCGGCGAGATCCATCCGGCCCTCGTGGCGGCGCTTGACGCCCCGGTCGGCGGCGCCATCCTCGCCGAGCTCTCCATCCGTGGCCTGTCGGGCGGGTTCCTGCCCGTGCCCCGCGGCCGCACGCCGTCCCGGCATCCCGCGGTGGAACGGGACCTCGCGATCGTGGTGCCGGTCACGGTGCCCGCGGGTGCCGTGCGCGAGGTGATCGCAACCAGCGGCGGCACGCTGCTGCAGGATGTCCGGCTCTTCGACGTGTATCGGGGTGCCCCGCTCGGGGCCGACGAGCGCAGCCTCGCCTTCCGGATGACGTTCGAGGCCGAGGAGCGCACCCTCACCGAGTCCGAGGTGGACGGCGCCATGTCGAGCATCGTCGGAGCCCTCACTGCAGCGGGGCACCACATCCGGGCGTGACCTCGGTCCGGTTCGCGGGGGCACCGGATGCGGCCACTGCCCGATTGCCGGTGGCTCCGGGCCGCTGCTACCCTGTAGCCCGCTCGTGACCGTCCCGGACCACCGGACGATGGCGCGCCACAGCGGGGGAGCGGAGAACGGATGGACATCATCGGCGCGATCTCGAGCATCAACGGGGCGGACCTGGCCGTGTTCTTCGGCCTGTTCGCGATGTTCATCCTCGGGTTCATGCAGGGCGTCATCCGCCGCCTGCTCGGCATCGCCTCCATCCTGATCTCGCTCCTCATCGGGGCGCAGCTCCGTGGCCCGATCGGCGGCTTCCTCGCCGAGAACTGGACGCAGTACTCCTCGGAGTACAACCACATGGTCGCGTTCGGGATGGTGTTCCTGGCCGGCACCGTGGGTGCGACGATCGCGCTCCAGTTGTTCTTCAAGCCGGTGCCGCTGTTCGCGCGCTACCCGGTGATCGACGAGATCGTGGGCGGCCTGCTCGGTCTCATCCAGGGCGCGCTCATCCTCGCCGCGTTCTATCTCATCACGGATCCGTTCTTCGGCCTCGGGACCACCGCCCAGGCGAACGAGTTCCCGTTCATCCGCGGCATCCACGACTTCCTCGAGCACACGATCACCGCCGACGTCACGCGGGGCAGCATCGTGCCGTTCGTGCTCACGCTCTTCGGCGCCTTCTTCAGCAACGACGTCAAGCAGTTCTTCGTCTCCTGAGCGAAGGATCGGGCGCTCGGGCGCCCCTCCCGCGGTCGCTGCTCGCGGGCCCGGCCACCGACGCGGCGCGTGCGCTGCTCGCGTCCAGCCTGGTGCGCCGGTGGCCCGATGGGACGCTCAGCCGCGGGCGGATCGTCGAAGTCGAGGCATACGGGGGGCCGGAGGACGGTGCGTCGCACGCGCGAGCGGGTCGCACCGCCCGAACCGGGGTCATGTTCGGGCCCCCGGGTCGCGCCTACGTGTACCGTGTCTACGGCATGCATGACTGCCTGAACGTCGTCACCGGCCCCGATGGCGAGGCGAGCGCGGTGCTGATCCGCGCCGTCGAGCCGATCGCGGGGATTCCGGCCATGCAGCGAGCCAGGCGTGCGGTTGCGCGCGGGCGCGCGGTCGAGCGGGTCCGGCCCGAACGGCTCGCGAGCGGGCCCGCCCTGGTCTGCCAGGCCTTCGGGATCGGCCGCTGGCTCGATGGGCGTGACCTCCTCGACGCCGGCACAGACTGCTGGATCGAATCCCCGGAAGCCGCCGCGCGGCCCCCGGAGGCAGCCTGGGGCCCGCGCATCGGGATCGGATTCGCGGCGCCGCCCTGGGACACGGTGCCGTGGCGGCTCGTCGACCTGACGAGCCCCTCGATCTCGGGCCGGGCCGGCCGTCGGGGCGAACGGCGTCCGGCCGTCCATCGAAGCTGACCATGGACCCGCGCTCGATCGCCCTCCTCGAATTCCCGCTCGTCCGCGAGCGCCTCGCCGCCCACACCTCGTTCCCGCCGGGCCGGCGCCTGGCCGAGGCGGTGGAGCCCACGGCGGACCGCGTACTCGTCACGCGCGCCCTCGACGAGACCGACCAGGCCCGCGCGCTCCTCGAGGAGCGGCCGGGGGTGGGCGTCGGGGCGGCCCACGACATCGCGCCGTGGATCGAACGTGCCGCGCGGGGCGGCCGCCTCGACCCTGCCCATTTCCTGGAGATCGCCGACACCATCGAGGCGGCCGTCCGGCTGCAGGCAGCGCTCGCCGAGGATCGGCGGCCCCTCCTGCGGGCCCTCGCCCGCGAGCTCCACGCGGTTCCGGCGGTGCGCTCGACGCTCGCCCGGTCGTTCGATCCGGCGGGCGAGCTCCTGGACACGGCGTCGCCCCGCCTCGGCCCACTGCGCGCCGCGGTCCGCGTGGCCTACGACCGGCTCCGACGTCGCCTTGACACGATCGTCGGCTCGGAGATCGGTTCGGCGCTCCAGGAGCCGATCGTCACGCTACGGAACGGCCGGTACGTGGTGCCGGTCCGTGCCGACGCGAAGGCACGGGTCAAGGGCATCGTCCACGATGCGTCCGGGTCGGGCCAGACCCTGTTCATCGAACCGCTCGTGGTCGTCGAGCTCGGCAACGCCTGGCGCGAGGCGCAGGTGGCCGAGGCCGAGGAGATCGCCCGGATCCTCGACGAGCTCTCGGCTCTCGTCGCCGCGCACGCCCCGCTCCTCCGCGAGACGCTCGCGGCCCTCGCCCGGTTCGACCTGTGGGCCGCGAAGGCCCAGCTGGCGGCGGACATGGACGGGATCCGCGCCGAGACGGCGGATGGCCCCGAGATCCGCCTCTACTCGGCCCGCCATCCCGGGCTGATGGGCCGGGTGATCCCGATCGACGTGCACCTGGGCGACGGGTTCACGGCGCTCGTGGTGACCGGACCGAACACGGGCGGCAAGACGGTCACGCTCCGGACGATCGGGCTGCTCGCGCTCATGCACCAGGCGGGCCTGCACGTGCCCGCCGCGGCGGGCAGCCGCCTGCCGATCCTTCGCGACGTGTACGCCGACATCGGCGACGAACAGTCCGTGGCCCAGTCGCTCTCCACGTTCTCCGGGCATCTCCGCTCGATCATCCGGATCGTGGAGGGGGCCGGGCCCGGCACGCTCGTCCTGCTCGACGAGCTCGGTGCGGGCACGGACCCGACCGAAGGGTCGGCCCTTGCCCAGGCCCTGCTCGACCACTTCATCGCGGCCGGCGCGCTCGTGGCCGCCACGACCCACTACGCGGAACTCAAGGCCTACGCGCACACCACCCCCGGCGCCACGAACGCCGCCGTCGAGTTCGATCTCGAGACGCTCAGTCCGACCTACCGGCTCACGATCGGGCTGCCCGGCGGCTCCCAGGCGTTCGCCATCGCCGAGCGACTTGGCCTGCCCGCCGCGATCGTTGCCGATGCCCGCTCCCGTTTGAGCGATGCCCAGCGCCGCTTCGAGGAGACGCTGGCCCAGATCCGCGAAACCGAAGGCGAGACCACCGATGCCCTGGCCCGGGCGCGCGAAGCCGAAGCGAGGGCGGCGGCCGCACTCCGGGCAGCGGACGAGGACCGCCGCCGGGCCCGCCGCGATCGCGACGAGGCGCTCCACGTCGCCCGAGCCGAGGCCGATCGGATCGTCGAGGAAGTCCGCACCGAGGTCGCGGCATTGCGACGACGGCTGGAACGGGAGCACGTCGCCGCGCCCGTGCTCGATGCCTCCCTCGACCGGATCGACGGCCTTGCCGCGCGACTGCCCGCCCCGGAGGCGGAGCCGGCAGCCCCATCGGGAGCGGACGAGGCACGCACCTGGGCGATCGGCGACCGGGTGCGCAGCCGCACCTCGACCTGGGAGGGGCGGATCGCGGCGATGGACCGGGACGGACGAACCGTCACGGTCGAGGCGGGCGGGATGCGGATCCGGCTGCCGATCGAGGACCTCGTGCCCGGGGACGATCTCGCGGGCCAGGCGGGCCGTCGCGGCTGGTCCTCCGGTCGTGGTGAACTGCGGTCACCCGAGACCAACACGGCGTCGCTGCGCGCGGCTCGGGCCCGCACCGTCGCGTCATCCCTGGACCTGCGCGGGGCTCGCGTGGAGGAAGCGCTCGAGTCACTCGATCGCTACCTCGAGGACGCCTCGCTCGCGGGGCTCCCGACCGTGACGGTCATCCATGGCCTCGGGACGGGCGCACTGCGGGACGCGGTGCGGCAGGCGGCGGCCGCGCATCCGCTCGCGGGGACCGTGCGACCGGGGGGCCGCGGCGAGGGCGGCGACGGAGCCACGATCGTCAGCCTCGGCTGACCTCCCAGCGCCCTGGGCCCACCGCGGGCGCCGCGGATCGGGGCGTCGGCATACCACGGGCGGTCTGCGTGCGGAGATCGGCCCTACCCGCCGTCAGCTCCGCGGGTGCGGTCGACGGCGCGGCTTGCCCTTGGGCGTTGGACTCGGTGTCGGACCCGGTGGGATCCCCGACGGGGCAGGGGAGGGCTTGCCGCCCCCGCCGCCGTTGCCGTGGGTCGGCTCAGGCGTCGGCTCGATGCACGGCGTGGGGAGCGGGAGGCCCGAGGGATCCGGGGTCGCGAAGGGGTCGAACGACGTCCCCGGATCGCAGATGGGCGGGTTCGTCGGCGCGCAGACCTCGGTCGGCGCGAAGGCGCCGCCCCAGGTCTTCCCGAAGGGCGCGAAACTGTTTGCGTAGAAGTAGCTCGTTCGCGTGTTCTCGGGGCCGCCACGAACGCCCGGTCCCTGGGCGGCCCGGGCGGCCCACTCCTGGGTGAAGGGCTGCCAGGCGGGAAAGCCCGGCTCCACGCGGCTGAAGTCGAGGAACGGCGCCGTGATCTTCGGGCCGTCACAGCCGTCCTGCCAGAGAAGGCCGGTCGCCTCGTCGATGTCGAGCTCGACGTGCAGGTCGTCGGTCCGCTTCGGGACGGTGCCGTCGATGAACAGCTCCTTCACCGTCGCCACGGTGTACGGACCGGGAAGCAGGCCGCTGAACGCGTCCACCGTCGCCTCGACGATCCCGTCGGGACGCTTGAAGTCGGTGATCGGCGTGCCCTGGCTGACCTCCGTGAGGATCCGGGACCAGAGCGGGGCCGACGAATCGAGCGACAGGCTGCCGCTGTTCGGCGTTGCATCGGAGTTGCCCATCCAGACGCCGGCCACGAGGGCTGGCGCGTTGGGGTCGTCCGGAGGCGCGAGGAACCCGTCGGCGAGGACGTCCTTGTTGTCCTGGGTCGTGCCCGTCTTGTAGGCCGCCGGACGCCGTTCCTTCCCCTCGAGGATCTGCCACTTCGCCCAGTACGGGTTCACCGACTTGATGGTGTTGCCGGCCAGGATGTCGGTGATGATGTAACTCGCCTGGGCGCTGGCCACGCGCGTGCCAATCGGGGCGGCCGTGTCCTCGGCCGGGTACACCTGCTTGTCGCTCGAATCGGTGATCGAAAGGATGAACTGGCGCGGCATGAGCACCCCGCCGTTCGCGATCGCCCCGTACGCCGAGATCATGTCGATCGGGTGGACGTCGAGGGTCCCGATCGACATCGACGTGACCGGGACCGTGCCGGGCTGGAACCGCAGCCCGAAGTCCTTCATGCGCTGGAAGAAGTGATCCAGGCCGTTGATGAGGCCGGCCTTGATCGAGGGCACGTTCAGGGAGAACTGGAGGGCCGAGCGCAGGCGCACCGGGCCTCGCTCGAGGCCGTCGGCCTGGGTCGGCGTGTACGGCTCGCGACCTCCGAAGTCGGTGGTCACGTCCATGAACATCGTGGCGGCCGTCATGGTGCCGTCGTCGATGCCCGTGATGTAGTTGAGCGGCTTGATCGAGGACCCGGGTTGCCGGAAGCCGTCCGAGAGGACGTCGTACTGGGGCTGGAACGCATCGTCGCCCCCGGCGTAGTAGGCGGCGCTTCCGGCGTAGGCCAGGACCTGGCCGGTCCGGTAGTCGAGGATCGCGCCCGCCGCGTTGTGGATGTCCCGGCCATGGAGCTCCTTGAGCCAGCCCCACTCGCTCTCGGGGATCCCGAGCTGCACGAGCCGCTCCTCGGCGTTGCCCAGGTTCGGGACGCGCGCGGCCGTGTAGAGCCATTTCTCGACGACGGATTGCATCTTCCAGTCGAGGGTCGTGATGATCTTGTAGCCGCCCGTGTCGACGGCCTCACACGTGTCAGCGTTCTCGGCCCCGCACAGGATGGCGCCGAGCTGCGCCCGGACCTGCCAGACGAAGTGGGCGGCCTTCCAGGGCGTGGAACCCTGCGGCGAGAGGACGACCTCTTCCTTCTTCGCGGCCTCGTATTCGGCCAGCGTGTGGTCGCCCTTGGACAGGACGCTCCGGGTCTCCATCAGGTCGAGGACGCGGTTGCGCCGGACGACGATGTCGCTGTCGGCGGGAACCACGAGCCGGATGCTCGCGGCCGGGCATTCCGCATCCGCGGCGATCGGAATCGTGCACTCCTGGGTGGCGTTCTTGACCAGGTCGAACTGGGTCGGTGACTGGGGGATGGCCGCGAGGATGGCCATCTGGGCGAGCGACAGCTGGTCGATGCTCTTCCCGAAGTAGCTCTTGGCCGCCGCCTGGACGCCGTAGCTCTGGTTGCCGTAGAAGTTCTGGTTGAGGTAGGCCCGGATGATCTCCTGCTTGCCCTCCTCGCCCGAGAACGCCTGGGTGAGCCGGATGGACTGGATGATCTCCCGGAACTTGCGGTCGTAGACCGTGCCCTCGAACGCCTCCGGCGGCAGGAGCCGCGCCCGGACGAGCTGCTGCGTGATCGTCGAGCCGCCCCGGGGCTTGCCCTGGATCGTGTCCAGGGTGGCCGACAGGAAGCCCCCGATGTCGAAGCCGGGATTGCTCCAGAAGTCCTTGTCCTCGATGGCGGTCGTGGCGTCGATCAACTCGGGCGGGATCTGGTCGAACGTGACCAGTTCGCGCTTGCGCTCGCCGAGGCGGGCCAGCTCCACCGTGCCGGTCCGGTCGTAGATGATCGAGGGCTGGTCGAACCCGAGGTCATTGAACGCGACCTGCGGATCGGGCAGGTCGCGCGAGTAGTACGCGTACGCGCTCACGACGCCGACGAAGGCGATTCCGCCCAGGGCGAGGAAGCTGGCGAAGAGGAGGAGGGGAATGGCCAGGGCCGCAGCGCGTGCGGAGCCACCTCCCCCGCGATTGCGTCGCGCGGCGCCGTTGCGGCGGTGGCGCTGACGCCTGTGCAGGCTGGTCTGCATGTCGGCGGCGACGATACCATAGGGCCGTGGAGGACCTTCCCCCGACTGACGGCAGGCTGCGTGACGCGTTGTCCGGCCATCGCGTGACGCTGTGACGACGTTCGATCCGGGCCTCCCGGGCCTGCTGCCGGAGCTGCGCTGGCGGGGCATGTTCCACGCGGCCTCGGACGGGCTCGAGGCGCGCCTGGCCACCGGACGCCCGATCAGCGGCTACAACGGCTTCGATCCGTCGGGCCCGTCGCTCCACATCGGCAACCTGGTGCCGATCTTCGGGCTGATCCACTTCCAGCGGCACGGCGGCCGGCCCATTGCGCTGGTGGGCGGCGGCACGGGGATGATCGGCGACCCCTCCGGGCGATCCTCGGAGCGGAATCTGCTCGACCGCGACACGCTCGCGGCCAACGCCGAGGCAATTCGTGGGCAGCTCGAGCACTTCCTCGACTTCGAGGGGCCGCGCGGCGCGGTCATGGTCAACAACCTCGACTGGCTCGCGTCGATGACGATGATCGAGTTCCTCCGCGACGTGGGGAAGCACTTCACGATCCCGTACATGCTCGCCAAGGATTCGGTCCAGACACGCCTCGAACGGGGCCTCTCCTTCACCGAATTCAGCTACATGCTCCTGCAGTCCGCCGACTACGCGCACCTCCACCGGACCATGGGCGTGGAGCTGCAGATGGGCGGCGCCGACCAGTGGGGCAACATCACCGCCGGGCTCGAGCTGATCCGGCGCACGGTGGCCGCGGCGGGTCTCGGGGATGCCGAGACCGCGTCCGAACCGGCCTTCGCCCTGGCCTACCCGCTGCTGCTCTCGCCGTCCGGCTCGAAGTTCGGGAAGAGCGAGAGCGGGGAATCGGTGTGGCTGGATCCGGCACGGACCACGCCCTACGCCTTCTACCAGTACTGGCTCAACACCGATGACCGCGATGTCGGGGTCTACCTGCGCTGGTTCACCACGATGGCGCCCGACGCGATCGAAGCGCTCGATGCCGAGGTCGCCGCGAACCCAGGGCGCCGGGCCGCGCAGCGCGCGCTCGCCCACGACGTCACCGCGCGCACGCACGGCGATGCGGTGGCGGCCCAGGTGGAAGCCGATTCGGCCACGCTGTTCGCGCCCGACCCGATTCGCGACCCGGCGGTCCTGGCGCGCCTGCACGCGAGCGTCGGCGGCTTCACGGTCACGCCCGACGTGGTCGCCGGTGGCGCCGCGGTCGTCCTGGCGGAGTCCGGGATCGTGAGCTCGCGCGGCGAGGCCCGCCGGCTGATCGCCAACGGCGGGGTCACGATCAACGGCGAACCGATCCGGGACGCGGCAGCGGCGATGCCGGAGCCGATCGGGGGCGCCTGGTACGAGGTGCGCATCGGCAAGCGACGGCGGGAGCTGGGGCGGCTGCTGAGGTAGCGGGCCCGGCCGGGGCGTGGATGCCCGGCGCCGGTCAGGCCGGTGGCAGCTCGTTTTCGATCACGGTGACGCGCACGCGCACCCGACCGTCGGCGATGGTCTCGTAGCGGATCGGCATGCCGGGAATCGCTCGGGCGAACCAGAAGACGTCGGTCCCGTCATCACCCGGCACGCTGTAGCGAAGGCATTCGAGCGGACCCATCGGGGTCTCGATCGTCTCGGGTTCGATCGTCGCCCGCGCGGCCGGGAACGCGGCATGCCGCTGGAGCTCGAGCCAGGTGACCCGCCCGGCTTCACTGGGTCCGTCCTGTACGCCGCTCGCGTCGAAGCGCGCCGATTCGAGCGAGGCACCGTCCCGATCGACGGCGTAGAACCGGTTGGTCCGGTAGCCGACGAGCTCGCCATCGACTTCGATCGCCATCCGGATCCGGCGCCCGTCGGGGCAGCCGGCGCGGATCTCGTCGGCCGTGAAGGGCGTGGGAGCGAGGTCTGGTCCGAGGACATGCGGATCCTGGTCGGCGGTCACCCGGCCATTGTGCCAGCGCCGGGAACGCCCACCCAAGTGCGGCGTCTGGTCAGCGCGCGTGACGCGCGCGGAGCACGTCGAGCACGACACGGGGAGCCTGTCCGCGCTCGGCGAGCAGGACGAGCGCATGGAAGAGGAGGTCGGCCGCCTCTCCCGCGAGGGCTGCCGTCGTAGCCGTTCGGTCGGCACCGGACTGTTCAGCCATCGCATCGTCCTTCGCCGCGAGCAGGACTTCGGTTGCCTCCTCGGTCACCTTGCGCCCGACGGCGTCGACGCCGCCACGCAGGAGCTCCGCGGTGTAGGACCCGGGTGGTCGGGTGGCACGTCGCTCGACGATCGTGGCCCAGAGCAGCTCAAGCCAGGCAAAGCCCTCGGGTGCGCGCGAGGCTCCGTCAGGGCCGCCGGTGGCCCGCGAGGCGGCGCCTGCCTGCGCGATGTCCGCCGCGGGCGCGGCATCGAAGCAGGAACGCGTGCCTCGGTGGCACGTGGGACCGGCCGGGTGGACCCGGGCCAGGATGGCGTCGCCGTCGCAATCGAGGGCGAGGTCCACGAGGTGCAGGACGTTGCCGCTCGTCTCGCCCTTGCGCCAGAGGCGGCCCCGGGAGCGAGAGTGGAAGTGAACCTCGCGCGTGCCGATCGTCGCGGCCAGCGCCTCGGCATCGGTGTAGGCGACCATGAGGACGCGCCCGTCATCCGCGTCCTGGACCACGACGGGCACGAGGCCGTCCGGGCCCCAGGCAGGCTCGGGGTTCATGCGGCAACCCCCTCCGTCAGGCGAACGGGGAGGCCGGCGCTCGCCATCACCCGTTTCACGTCCGCGATCGTGTGCTGTCGGCGATGGAAGATCGAGGCGGCGAGCACCGCATCGGCCCGGCCGTCAACCACCGCCCGCACGAAGTCGTCGGGGCCGGCGGCGCCGCCGGACGCGATCACCGGGACCTCGACGCGCTCAGCGATCGCCTGGAGCAGGGCCGTGTCATAGCCGGACTGGGTGCCGTCGCGGTCGATCGACGTGACCAGGAGCTCGCCGGCGCCAAGCTCGGCGGCCCGCACGGCCCAACCGACGGCGTCGAGCTCCGTCGTGTCGCGACCTCCGCGGACGAGCACCTCCCAGCGCTCGTCTTCGGCCACTCCCGGGACCCGCCGGGCGTCGATCGCCACCACCACGGCCTGCCGCCCGAACCGGCGGGCGCACCGCGCGATGAGGGCGGGGTCTGCGACCGCGGCCGTGTTGAGCGAGACCTTGTCGGCGCCGGCGCGGAGGACGGCCTGCATGTCCCGGACCGTGCGCACGCCGCCGCCGACCGTCAGCGGGATGAACGCTCGCCGGGCCGTTCGCTCGACGGCCGCGAGAAGGGTGCCACGGCCCTCGGGCGCCGCGGTGATGTCGAGGAACACCAGCTCGTCCGCACCCTCGTCCGCGTAACGTGCGGCGAGCTCGGCGGGCTCGCCCTCGTCGACGAGGTCCACGAACCGAGTGCCCTTCACGACGCGACCGTCCGCGACGTCCAGGCAGGGAATGACCCGGCGGGTGAGCACGGTTCAGTCGCCTCCCGTCGTGCCGCCGGCACCGACCGGGCTGCGCTCGGCGCCCGTGCCCGCGGCCAGGGCATCGGCCCAGCGCACGAAGTTGCCGAGCAGCCGGATCCCCGCGCTGCCGCTTCGTTCCGGGTGAAACTGCACGCCGAGGACGTTCCCGCGGTCGATCGCCGAGACGAACGGATCCCCGTGGGTCGTGACCGCGAGTACGGCGGGATCGTCGGGGCCGCCGGCGGGAGCGCCCGCGTACGAGTGGACGAAGTAGAGCTCCGCGCCGTCGCGGATCCCGTCGAAGAGCGTGTGCGTGCGGCGCAGGCCGACCTGGTTCCAGCCGATGTGGGGGAGCGTGGGCGCATTCGTGAGGCGCTCCGTGCGGCCGGGCAGGACTCCAAGGGTGGGGGAGCCGTCCTCGTCGCTCGCCTCGAAGAGGAGCTGGAGTCCAAGGCAGATCCCGAGGTACGGCCGCCCGAGGGCAATCCAGCGGAGCAGCGGATCGACGAGTCCGGCGCGGGCCAGGCGTCGCATGGCGGGACGCGCCGCGCCCACGCCGGGCACGACCACCGCGTCCGCCGCCGCCAGGTCCGCCGGGGCCGTGGCGATCCTGGCATCGGCACCGACGAACCGGAGCGCCTGGTCGATGCTGACCATGTTGCCGGCCCCGTAGTCGATGACGGCGACGCGAAGCGGGCCGCGCACGGCCGCGATCACCCGGCCGCTCCCTTCGAGGAGGCCACGCCCGTCCGTCGGGGGTCCGGGGCACACGCGGCACGCAGGGCGCGGGCAAGGCTCTTGACCGCGGCCTCGGCCAGGTGGTGGTCGTTCCGCCCAGTCCCGCGGACATGGAGGGTGCTGCCCGAGCTGCGCGCGAACGCCTCGAGGGCGTGCTCGACCATCTGGGTCGGCAGGGCGCCGATCCGTTCGCCCCGGAACGGCAGGTCGATGACGGCGTACGGGCGGCCCCCGACGTCGATGGCCGTGCTCGCCAGGGCCTCGTCCATGGGCACCGTCGCATCGCCGAAGCGCTGGATGCCCACCCGGTCCCCCAGGGCCTTGTCCAGCGCCGCGCCGAGCACGAGGGCCACGTCCTCGGTCGTGTGGTGCTCGTCGACCTGGAGGTCCCCGGACGCGTCCACCCGCAGGTCGAACAGGGCGTGCGTCGCCAGGGAGGCCAGGAGGTGGTCCAGCATCCCGATGCCGGTCGCGATCTCGGCAGCGCCGGTCCCGTCGAGATCGAGCGCGATCGTGATGTCGGTCTCGCGCGTCACCCGGCGAACCGTCACGCGCCGAGCCGCGGCCTCGAGAACCTCGAGCGTGCCGAGGGGCGTGGTCATCGTGGGTCCTCCCGGAGTTCCTGGGCCGCGACAAGCAGGCGGTCGTTCTCTTCGGTGCTCCGGATCGTGATCCGGAGGCAGTGCGCGAGCGGATGCCCCGCCCCGAAGGTCCGCGGCACCAGGCCCCGGACGAGCAGGCCCTCGGTGATCCGCGCCGCCTCTGCCGGGGACCCGAAGTCCGCGAGGACGAAGTTCGTGACCGACGGCCCCACCTGCCAGCCCGCGGCCATCAGGCCGGCCGTGAGGCGCTCGCGCTCCGCGGCCACGCGTGCGAGGTTCGCCTCGAGGACGGTGTCGTCCAGGAGGGCCTCGGTGACGATCGCGACCGAGGGCACGGCGACGGATCCGGGCGGCCGGAATGGTGCGAGGCGATCGATGATCGCGGGCCGCGCGAGGGCAAAGCCGACCCGCAACCCGGCAAGGGCGTAGGCCTTGCTTGCGGTCCGGATCACGATGAGGCGGTCGTAGTCGGCACGCAGGCCGACCAGCGAGCTGCCCGTGAACTCGGCGTACGCCTCGTCGAGGACCACGACGGGACCCTCGGAGCCATCGGCGGCAGCGTCCGCTCGCAGCCCGGCCAGCAGCTCGGCGATGGCGCCGGGCGGCTCCGGAAGTGCGGTCGGGTTGTTCGGGCTGCACAGCCACACGATGTCGGACCCGCGCGCCGCCTCGCGAACGGCCGGGACGTCCATCGCATGACCCTCGGCCGCCGGGCGGCGAGGCACGGCGCGGATCGCCGCCCGTCGCTGGTCGGTGTCGACCGTGTACATGGCATACGACGGGGTCGGGATGACCGCGGCACCGCCTGGCGGCAGGAACGCCTTTGCGATGAGGTCGAGGATCTCGTCGGCGCCTGCCCCGACCATGACCTCGTCCAGCGCGACGCCGTACCGGGCCGCGGCCGCCTGCACGAGCCGGCGGTAGTCCGAGGGCGGGTACTCGGAGATCGGTCTGTCAAACTCGGCCGCCGCCAGGAGCCGGAGCGCGAGCTCGGGCGGCGCGGGCGAGGTGTTCAGGTCGAACCGGGCGATTCGCTCGAGGGGGATGCCGTAGCGCTCGGCGACGGCCTCGTTCGTGGCTTCCCAGGCGTACGACGCGGGCGCACTCGGCGGCTGGAACGTCTCGGGCGTCGGGCTCATGGGGTCGTCCCGGTGAAGCGTGCCTCGACGGCCTCGCGATGGGCGGGCAGGCCCTCCGCGGTGGCAAGGACCCCGATCGTCGAGCGGAGACCGGCCAGACCCTCACGGGTGATGCGCTGGACCTGGAGGAAGCGCCCGAACGTCTCGACGGCGAGCGGCCCGCAGCCGCGGGCGAGGCCTCCGGTCGGGAGGACGTGGTTCGCGCCAGTGGCGTAGTCCCCGGCAGATTCGGGCGCCCACGGCCCCACGAACACGGACCCGGCGCTGCGGATGCGCTCGGCCGTCGCCTCGGGGTCCGGCGTGTCGATGGAGAGATGCTCGGGCGCATAGGCGTTGACCACGGAAATCGCGGCGTCGAGGTCCTCGACGAGGATGATCCGGCCGTGCCCGGCAAGCGCCCGGTGCAGGACCTCCGCGCGCCCGGCACGCCCGAGCCGGTCGACGACGGCGGATTCCACGGCGTCTGCGAAGTCCGCGTCGGTCGTCACGAGGAGTGCCGGGGAATCGGGCCCGTGCTCCGCCTGGGTGAGGAGATCGGCCGCCACTCGGTCCGGCGATGCCGGCGGCTGGGCGAGGACCATCCCCTCGGACGGCCCCGCGGGCAGGTCGATCGCGGTCTGACCGGCAAGCTCGACCTTGGCCGCGGTGACCCACGCGTTGCCCGGCCCGACGACCAGGTCGACCGGCTCCACGCCCTCGTCGGCGAGGCCAAAGGCAAGGGCGCCGATCGCCTGCGCGCCGCCGGCGACGATCAGCCGGCGCAGCCCCAGGAGTCCGGCCGCGCCCAGCAGCACGGGGTCGAGCGATCCGTCCGCCCGCGCGGGCGTGGCCACGAGGATCTCGTCGACGCCGGCGACCTGTGCCGGCACGACCGTCATGACGAGCGAGGATGGATACGCCGCGGCGCCACCCGGCACGTAGGCCCCAGCCCGGCGCACCGGCACCCAGCGTCGTTCGATCTCCACTCCCGGCGCGATCGTGGTGCGCCGCGATTCGGGACGCTGGGTGCTCGCGAACCGGTGCACGTTCGCGATGGCGGACTCGAGGGCGAGGCGGATGGGCTCCGGCAACGCGCCCGCTGCTGCCTCGAGGGCGGCGGGGCCGAGAATGAGGCCGCCGTCAACGGAGCCGCCGCCGAACCGGGCGTTGGCCTCGCGGACCGCGATCGCGCCACGGGCCTCGACATCGGCCAGGACGGCGCGGGCGCCGGCGCGCACCGCCGGGTCCGGCACGGCGCCACGGCGCGCCAGGCGCACGAACGCGGGGTCGGCGACCGCATCCTTCCCCAGCGCACGCAGGTCGAGGCGCTCCAAGCGGAGGTCCGTAACGGCGGTCATGGGATGAGCTTCTCGATCGGCAGCACGAGGATGCCCGAGGCGCCTCGGGCCTTCAGGGCCGGCAGGAGCTCCCAGACGTCATCGGTCCCTACGACCGCATGGATGGCGATCATGCCCTCATGGGCGAGCGGGATCACCGACGGGGACTCGAGGCCCGGCAGGAGCGCCTCGAGCTCGGCCAGGCGGACGGCCGGGGCATTCATCATCAGGTACTTGCGGTCGCGCGCCGCCAGGACGGCGCCGATCATCGCGTCGATGCCGTTCACGAGCTCGGGGTGGGCCGCCTCGGCCGCCGGGTTCGCGACGAGGACCGCCTCCGAGGGCAGCACATCGGCGATCGTCCGGAGCCCGTTCATCGCCAGCGTGGAGCCGGTCGACACGAGGTCGACGATGCCCTCTGCGAGGCCCAGCCGCGGCGCGACCTCGACCGCGCCGGACAGGGCGATCACCTCGACGTCGAGGTCCTGGCCGGCGAAGTAGTCCCGGGCCAGCTTCGGGTGGGCCGTGGCGACGCGCTGTCCGGCAAGGTCCGCCGGCGAGACGACCGAGGCATCGTTGGGCACCGCCACGGCAAGCCGGCACCGCCCGTAGCCGAGCGGCCGGCGGACGGGCAGGCGCGACCCGCCCTCGGCGAGGAGGTCGAGGCCGGTGATGCCGAGATCCGCCACGTCATCGCCCACGAATTCCACGACGTCGGTTGCCCGCACGAAGAGGATGTCGATGTCGAGGTTCCGGACGCGGGCCATGAGGCTCCGGTCGTGGGCCTCGAACTCGAGGCCGGCATCGCGCAGGAGCTCGAGCGTCGGATCGACCAGGCGACCCTTGTTCGGGACCGCGAGGCGGAGGCGATCGCGCATCAGGCGCTCGCGCCCCGGCCGGCGAGCCGGTCCAGGGCCGCCCGGTAGCCGCCCTCGCCGTGGTGCAGCCACGAGGCGATCCGGGTGATGGTCGCCGTGCTCGCGCCGGTGCGGGTCGAGATCTCGGCGTAGTGGAGCCCCTGGTCGAGCAGGCGAACGACCGCCCAACGCATCGCGAGGTCGCGCAGCTCGCCGAGTGTGCACAGGTCGCGGAAGAAGCGTTCGGCCTCCGCCCGATCGTCGAGGGCGAGGATGGCATCGAAGAGGGCGGCGGTGTCGTCGGTGCGCCAGGTGGTGTCGACGGTCATGGGATGAAGTCCTCGGTGCGGGACGTGGGCGACGAAGCCCACGGCCATGCTATCGTTGTAGCGTGCTAATACGCTAGCAGAGTGCCGCCGCCGTGACAAGCTTCCGGATCCTGCCCGCGATCGACCTCCGTGGCGGCCGCGTCGTCCGCCTCGTGCAGGGCGACTTCGCGCGCGAGACCGCGTTCGGCGACGATCCAGCGGCGATGGCCCGCATGTTCGCCACGGCAGGAGCGCGCTGGCTCCACGTGGTGGACCTCGACGGAGCGCGGGCGGGGGAGCCCCGACAGTTGGAAGCGGTGGCTGCCCTCGTGGAGGCAGTGTCGGACATGGGCTGCGCGGTGGAAGTCGCGGGTGGCCTTCGGAGCGGCGCGGCCGTGGACGCCGCCCTGGGCGCCGGTGCTGCGCGAGTCGTGCTCGGGACGGCCGCCGTCGAGGACCCGACGCTGGTCGCTGCCCTGGTCGCCCGTCACGGCCCGGCGCGACTCGCCGTCGCGCTCGACATCCGGGACGGACTGGCCGTCGGCCAGGGCTGGTCGGCCGAGGCGCCGGGAATCCCCGCCGCAGCGGCACTCGCCGAGCTCGCGGCGGCCGGCGCGCGGGTCTTCGAGGTCACGGCGATCGACCGGGACGGGACGATGGGGGGGCCCGACCTGGGCCTCTACCGGGCGCTCCTGTCCGAGGTCCACAACGACCGGGTCGACGTGATCGCGTCGGGCGGCATCCGCTCGGTGGCGGACCTGCGCGCCGTCCGCGAACTCGGGTGCGCGGGGGCGATCGTCGGCCGGGCCCTCTACGACGGGTCGCTGCCGATCGGCGAGGCGCTCGCCGTCGAGGCAGACGAGGAGGCGGACGACCAGGGCGACGTGACGGACGGCGCCGGCCTGCGAGGCGCCTGACCGCCCCGTCAGTGGCCGGATTCGGGCCCGGCCTCCTTGCGATGCGCCTCGATCACCTTCTCGGCGAGGTGCGCCGGCACCTCCTCGTAGTGGTCGAGTTCCGCCGTGAAGGTGCCCCGGCCTCCGGTGATCGACCGGAGCTCGGTCGCGTAGGCGAACAGCTCCGCCTGCGGGACGTTCGCGTTGATGACCTGCATCCCGCCGTCGGTGTCCATGCCGAGGACGCGCCCACGGCGCCCGTTGAGGTCGCGGTTGACCTCGCCCATGAAGGCTTCCGGAACCCGGATGGCGACGGTCATGATCGGCTCGAGGAGCACCGGCTTCGCCTGGTGAACCCCGTCCTTGAGCGCCATCGAGGCCGCGATCTTGAACGAGAGCTCGTTCGAGTCGACGTTGTGGAAGGAACCGTCGTACAGGGTCGCCTTGAAGTCGGAGAGCGGGTACCCGGCGACCACGCCTTCGGCGGCGGTCTCCCGGATGCCCTTCTCGACGCCCGGGAAGAACTGCTTGGGGACCGATCCACCGACCACGCGCTCGGCGAACTCCACGCCTCCGCCCGGGTTGGGCTCCAGCTCCAGCCAGACGTCCCCGAACATGCCGTGTCCACCGGTCTGCTTCTTGTAGCGCCCGTGGACCTGGGTCTTGCCCCGGATCGTCTCCTTGTACGGGACCTTCGGCGTGTGGGTGACCACGGCGGCCCCGAACTTGCGCTTGAGCCGCTCCAGGATCACCGCGCTGTGCGCCTCGCCGGTGGTGACGAGGATCTGCTCGCCGACGTCGCTCCGCTCCAGGCGTGCGCTCGGTTCTTCTTCGAGCATTCGCTGGAGGGCGGGGCCCATCTTGTCGAGGTCCGACTTCGTCTGGGGCTCGATGGCCATCATGAGGGTCGGCTTCGGGAACTCCAGGGGCGGCAACACGAGGGGCTGTTCCTTCGACGCGAGCGTGTCGCCGGTGGCCGTGACGTTGAGCTTGGCCACGGCGCCGATCTCGCCCGCCTTGAGCTCGCCGATCGCCTCCTGCTCCTTGCCGTGGAGCAGGAGCAGCTGCCCGATCCGCTCGTCCTCGTTGCGGTTCGTGTTCCAGACATGGGCCTGGGAGTGGAGCGTCCCGGACAGGACCCGCAGGTACGTGAGGCGCCCAACGAACGGGTCGGCCGCGGTCTTGAACACGCGCACGAGGAGCGGCCCGTCCGGATCCGGGGCCACCTCGACGGTCGCGCCGCCCTTGCCGGTCGCCCGGGTGGGTGGCTCGTCGGCCGGGGAGGGGAGGTAGCGGATGAAGGCGTCGAGCAGGGCCCGGA
>CAZVDO010000006.1:53251-56029 GCA_964625345.1 uncultured Anaerolinea sp.
GGCTCGTCGGCCGGGGAGGGGAGGTAGCGGATGAAGGCGTCGAGCAGGGCCCGGAGGCCGCTGCCGGAGGCGGCACTGCCCACGAGCACCGGGGCGAGGATCGATTCCTTGACGCCCTTGCGGAGGCACGCTTCGAGCTCCGGGTCCGAGACCTCCTCGCCCTCGAGGTACTTCGTGAGGACGTCGTCGTCGGCTTCTGCCGCCGCCTCGAGGAGCTGGTCACGACGGAGGGCAACCTCGTCGGCGAGTTCGGCCGGGATCGGGATCTCAGCGTCCTTCGTGCCGTCCCAGCGGTAGGCCTTCCGGTGCACGAGGTCCACGTACCCGCTGAAGGACTCGGCGGCCCCGATCGCGATCTGGAGGGGGGCGATCTTGTTCCCGAACGTCGCCCGCAGCGCATCGAGGGCGGCCGTGGGGTCGGCGTTCTCGCGGTCGCACTTGTTGATGAAGAAGCAGGCCGCGGTGTTGGTGGCCCGGGCGATCGCGACCGCCTGCTCGAGCCCGGCCTCCACGCCGGCCGACGCGTCCATGAGGAGCAGCGCGCCATCGGCGGCCGCGAATCCGGACGTCACCTCGGCACCGAAGTCCAGGTAGCCGGGCGTGTCGACGATCGTGATCCGCGTCCCGTCGGTCTCGAAGGTCGCCACCGCGAGGCTCAGCGATTCGCGTCGCTTGTGCTCCTCCGGCTCGAAGTCGAGGTGGGCGGTGCCGTCCTCCACCCGTCCCAGCCGGGGGATCGCACCGGCGCGAAAGAGGAGCTGTTCGCCGAGCGTCGTCTTGCCGGCGCCGGCGTGGCCGGCCAGGACGACGCTCCGGAGGTGGGGCAGGTCGACGGTCTTCATCGTCATGGGGCGGTCGGTCCTCTCGTGTGCGGGAGGGGCGAACCCGGCCGCGGAGGGGCCCCGCGCGGCGGTCCGGCCATCATAGTCCGGTATACTCCCGCCCGATGTCCGGACACTCCAAATGGTCGACGATCAAGCGCCAGAAGGGCGCGAACGATGCGAAGCGCGGCGCCCTCTTCACGAAGGTCGCCCGCGAGATCATGGTGGCCGCCCGCGCCGGCGGCGGTGATCCCGACGCGAACTACCGCCTGCGACTGGCGGTCGACAAGGCGCGGGCCGTCAACATGCCCATGGACAACATCAAGCGCGCCATCGAGCGGGCCACGGGCTCCGGCGACGGCGAGCAGTTCGAGGAGATCGTCTACGAGGGCTACGGCCCGGGCGGCGTGGCGGTCCTCGTGGAAGCGGCCACGGACAACCGGAATCGCACTGCATCGGATATCCGGTCGATGTTCACGAAGGCCGGTGGCTCGCTCGCCGGCAGCGGCGCCGTGGCCTGGCAGTTCGAGCCGCGAGGGCTGATCACCGTTCCCGTGACCGGGCAGGACCCCGACGACCTGGCGCTCGCCGCCATCGATGCCGGCGCCGCTGACGTCGACACCTCGGATCCGGAACGCGTCGAGGTGTACACCGATCCCGCCGACCTCGAGCGCGTTCGCCGCGCCCTCGATGCCGCCAGCATCCCGGTCGAATCCGCCGAGTCCACGATGATCGCGAAGTCCACGGTCGAGGTGGATGCCCAGCGCGCCCGGCAGAACCTCCGGCTCGTGGAGATGCTCGAGGACCTCGACGACGTGCAGCGCGTGACCGCCAACTTCGACATCCCCGAGGACGTCTTCGCCGAGGTCGCCGGATGACACGGGCGGCTCGGCCGAGCGCTTTCGAGGGCCGAGCCGGGACGGTGGATGAGCGCCTCGCCGGTGGACGCAGTGGAGTGCCGGGCGCTCGCGCCCACGGTCGTTGCGAGCCGGGCATCCGATGATCGTCCTGGGGATCGACCCGGGAACGGCGGCCCTCGGCTGGGGCGTCGTCGAGCGGACCGGCGGGACGCTCCGGCTCCTCGACGTCGGCTGCCTCGAGACCTCGCCCGACCTCGGCCTGCCCGATCGCCTGCTGACGATCCACCGGTTCCTGGGCGAGCTCATCGCGCGGCACCGGCCGGAGATCGTGGGCGTCGAGCGGCTCTTCTTCTCGAAGAACGCCCAGACGGCGTTTGCCGTGGGCCAGGCCCGCGGCGTGGTGCTGCTCGCGGCCGCGGAGGCCGCGTGCCTCGTGCGCGAGGCCACGCCGAGCGAGGTCAAGACCGCGGTCACCGGATCCGGCACCGCCGACAAGACCCAGGTCGGGCGGATGGTCGCGGTCTGCCTCGGGCTCGCGGCCGTGCCGCGGCCCGACGACGCGGCCGACGCCCTGGCCGTCGCGATCTGGGCTGCCAACAGCGAGCGCGGCGACGGCGCGGCACAGCCCGGTGCGCCGGTCATGGATCGGGCGGCCGTGGAGCCGATCGCCCGTGGCGAATCGAGCTACGAACGCGCGGTCCGTGAGGCGCTCGCCCGCGAGCGCGGGGCCGCCGCGCCCGGACGAAAGGCCGGGACCCGCTCGTGATCGCGTCCCTCGACGGCGTCGTGGGTGCCGTGGCCTTCGATTCGCTCGTGGTCGAGGTCGGGGGCGTCGGCTACCGCGTCTTCGCCGCGCCGGGGCTGCTCGCCACCGCAACGCCGGGCGGGCGGCTCAAGGTCCACACGTACCACCTCGTGCGGGAGGACCAGCAGGCGCTCTACGGCTTCCGGACCGTGGAGGAGCTCGGGTTCTTCAACCTGCTGCTCACCGTGACCGGGGTGGGACCCAAGGTCGCGCTGGCCATCGTCGGGTCGCGACCGGTCGCTGAGCTCCAGCTCGCGATCATGCAGCAGGACCAGGCGGTGCTCGTGGCCAT
>CAZVDO010000006.1:56129-63396 GCA_964625345.1 uncultured Anaerolinea sp.
GTTCGAACATCTGTACGATATGCCGATGGCGATGCTAGAATGCCCGACGTGACCGACGACGCCATGCGCCTGCTCGCGGCGGATGCCGAGGATCCCGCGGAACTCGCCGTCGAGGGCTCGCTCCGGCCGCGTTCGCTGGACGAGTACATCGGCCAGCGGGAGGTCAAGGCCAACCTCGGCGTGCTGCTCCAGGCGGCCCGAGCGAGGGAAGAGGCCGCCGACCACGTGCTGCTGTACGGACCGCCGGGCCTCGGGAAGACCACGCTCGCCACGATCATCGCCCGCGAGCTCGGGGTCAACGTCCGGTACACGTCCGGTCCGGCCATCGAGCGGCCCGGGGACCTGGCCGCGGTCCTGACCAGCCTCGACGAGCGGGACGTCCTGTTCATCGACGAGATCCACCGCCTCAATCACGCGGTCGAGGAGATCCTCTACCCGGCGATGGAGGACTTCGCCCTCGACGTGATGATCGGGAAGGGTCCCTCCGCCCGGTCACTGCGGCTGACCCTCAAGCCCTTCACGGTCGTCGGGGCCACCACGCGGGCCGGGCGCATCTCGTCGCCGCTCCGCGACCGCTTCGGGGCCACGTACCGCCTCGACTTCTACAGCGAGGCGGAGCTGACCGAGATCGTCGAGCGCTCCGCGCGGATCCTCGACGTCGACGTCGATGCGGCGGCCGCCGCGGCGATCGCGCGGCGCGGCCGAGGAACCCCGCGCATCGTGAACCGCCTTCTCAAGCGCGTCCGCGACCACGCCGAGGTCCACGGGGACGGCCGGGTCAGCGAATCGGCGGCCCGGGAGGCCATGCGCCTCCTCGAGATCGACGACGAGGGACTCGATTCCACGGACCGCAAGCTGCTCGCCGCCATCGTCCAGAAGTTCGGATCCGGGCCGGTCGGCGTGGCGGCGCTCGCCGCCGTGCTCAGCGAAGAGGTCGAGACCATCGAGGACGTCTATGAGCCGTTCCTCCTGCGCCTCGGGTTCCTGGATCGGACGCCCCAGGGCCGCATCGCCACCGAGCTCGCGCGCACGCACCTCTCGGGCCTGGGCTACGAGATCCCGCCGCCGCGCCGGGCGGAACCGGACATGCCGAGCCTGTGGTCCGAGCCGCCGGCAGGAGCGGGGGATCGCTGAGCCTGCGGTCGCGGGCTCGTCGCCGCGCAGCGGGGATCCGCTGCGGGCCGGGACGGGAACGCCGCTGACCGCCGCCATCGGACCCCGGTCGCAGCCGCGCCCCGTCGCGTTCGAGGTCGTCGCACGCACGCACTCGACCACCGCGGAGCCGCGGCTCCGAGCCCGGCTGGGGAAGCTGACCCTCCCGCACGGGGTCGTCGAGACGCCGCAGTTCATGCCCGTCGGCACCAACGCCACGATCAAGGCCCTGGACCCCGACGACCTGCGCGAGGTCGGTGCCACGATCGTCCTCGCCAACACGTACCACCTGTTCCTGCGTCCCGGCCACGAGCGGATCGAGCGGCTCGGCGGCCTGCACCGGTTCATGGCCTGGGACCGGCCGATCCTCACCGATTCGGGCGGCTACCAGGTGGTCTCGCTCGCGGACGCCCGCGTCGTGGACGAGGACGGGGCGACCTTCCGGAGCCACATCGACGGGTCCATCCAGCGCCTCACGCCGGAGCTTGCGATCGGCATCCAGGAGGCCCTCGGCCCGGACATCGCCGTGGCGTTCGACCACCCCGTCTATCCGTCCCGGCCGCGGGCCGAGGTCGAGGCCGCGATGGAGCGGACGCATCGGTGGGCCGAACGGAGCGTCAACGCGCACACCCGGCCGGACCAGGCGCTCTTCGGGATCATCCAGGGCGGCGTGGACCCGGAGCTCCGGGACCGTTCGACCCGGTTCATCGCCGACCTGCCGGTGGATGGCATCTGCATCGGGGGCCTCGCCGGTGATGAGACGCCGGTCCAGCGGGCGACGGCCCTTGACGTGGTCATCCCGCTCCTCGACGACGACCCCCGGCCCCGGTACCTCATGGGCCTCGGATCGCCGGCCGACCTCCTGGAGGCGGCATTGCAGGGCGTGGACCTGTTCGATTCCGTGCTGCCGGCCCGGGTCGCGCGGAACGGGCAGCTCTGGGTCCCCGGCGGCCGGCTCAACCTCCGGAACCGGTCCTTCCTCGACGATCCCCGGCCGGTCCAGGACGGCTGCCCGTGCCGCCTCTGCCGGACCTTCTCGCGGGCCTACCTGGCCCACCTGTTCCGCGCCCGCGAGCTGCTCGCGTACCGGCTGGCAACTTGTCACAACCTCACCTTCACCCTAGACTTCATGGGCAGGATCCGGTCCGCACTGCGGGCCGGCGCCATCCCCGAATCGATCGCGGCATTGCGGGCCCACGCGGGCCCGATGAGCGGCAGTGAAGTCGCGGGGGAGCCGGCGTGAAGCGCCCTTGGCTAGCCTCGCACCAGCGCGGAGGAACGCTCGATGGGCTCTCGAGATCGACCCAGCCGCGAGGCCAAGAAGAAGCCGAAGGACAAGTCCGGCCAGTCCAAGATCCAGCCGCTTTCGGAGCCGCCCTCGAACGTCGAGCTCTACCGGAAGCCGCGCAAGGCGCGCTGGGACGAGGATTCCAAGGACGAGGGCTGACCCCGTCGCAGACGGCGTCCGCTCCTTCGCTGATCGACCCACGAACAGGAGCGTGACGGGATGGCAATGACCGACGAGCGCAGCGCGGCGCGAGGCACCGCCGAGCGCGGCAAGGCCGTGGATGCGGCAATCCTCGCGATCGAGAAGCAGTTCGGGCGCGGGGCGATCATGAAGCTCGGCTCGGCCGAGCGGCAGCAGGTCGACGCGATCCCGACCGGGTCGATCGCCCTCGACCTGGCCCTCGGCGTCGGTGGCATCCCGAAGGGTCGGATCACCGAGATCTTCGGCCCGGAATCGTCGGGCAAGACCACCATCTGCCAGCACGTCATCGCGGAGGCCCAGCGCCTCGGCGGCGTGGCCGCCTTCATCGACGTCGAGCACGCGCTCGATCCCGGGTACGCGCGGGCGTGCGGCGTCAACGTGGACGAACTGCTGGTCAGCCAGCCCGACACGGGCGAGCAGGCCCTCGAGATCACCGAGACGCTCATCCGGTCGGGGGGCGTGGACGTGGTCGTCGTCGACTCGGTCGCAGCGCTCGTGCCGCGCGCCGAGATCGAGGGCGAGATGGGCGATTCCTTCGTGGGGATCCAGGCCCGCCTCATGAGCCAGGCGCTCCGGAAGCTGACCGGGGCCGTCAGCCGGTCGAACACCGCTCTCGTCTTCACGAACCAGCTCCGCGAGAAGATCGGCGTGATGTTCGGCAACCCCGAGACCACGCCCGGCGGCCGCGCACTCAAGTTCTACGCCAGCGTCCGGCTCGACATCCGCCGCGTCGAGACCATCAAGACCGGGACCGAATCGGTGGGCAACCGGGTCCGTGTCAAGGTCGTGAAGAACAAGGTGGCGCCGCCGTTCCGCGTCGCCGAGTTCGACGTCATGTACGGCGAGGGCGTCTCCAAGGAAGGCGGGCTCCTCGACGTCGGGGTCGCGATGGAGGTCGTGGACAAGACCGGCTCGTGGTTCACGTTCGAGGACACGCGCCTCGGCCAGGGTCGCGAGGCCTCGAAGGACTTCCTGCGGGCGAACCCGGCCATCGCGGCGACGATCGAGGGACGGATCCGCGGCAAGGTGGCCGAGGTCGCGGTGCCGGTCGAGGGCATCGCGGAGGCCGAGTAGATCGCCGGCGACCAGCCCCGGGAACGGCGGCGCCGCGAATCGTTCGGTGAACGGCGCGCCCGGCGCGCCGAGGTCGATGACCCGGCCGTCGTGCTCGAGGCCGCCTTCCGGTTCCTGGAGGCACGCCAGCGGTCCACGGCCGAGGTCCGGCGACGGCTCTCGACCGCGGGCTATCGCCCGGAGCTGGTCGACGGAGCGGTCGCGCGCCTCGTCGAGCTCGAGATGCTCGACGACGAGGCATTTGCTCGGACGTGGGTCGAGTCCCGCGATCGAGCCCATCCGCGCGGGGAGCACGCGCTGCGGCGCGAGCTGGCGCTGAAGGGCATCGACCGGGAGACGGCGTCTGCCGCGCTGCGAGACCGAGCCACCGGGGAGGCGGACGGGTCCGAGGCTCCCGACGACCTGGCCGCGGCGAAGCTGCTCGAACGGAACGCGCGGGCACTCGCTCGCGTGGCGGATCCGCGGGCGCGCCGCCAGCGCGCGTATGCCCTGCTCGCGCGACACGGGTTCGCCCCGGACGTGTGTCGCTCCGCGGTGGCCCGCTTCGTCGAGTCGGCCGAGGGGCCGGCGTCCGAGGCCGACGAGGACTAGATCGCGGGGAGCAACCCCTGGGCATCCCGGACGAGGCCGACGAGGTTCGCCGAGCCCATGTCCACGAGCCAGGGCGTCCCGAGGAAGCCGAGCCCGGGGATGTCCGACGCACCGCCCTTCTGGATCGGCAATCCGAACGCGTCGAGGACCGGGAGGTCGATCCACTCGAGGGCGGGACGGTATCCGCTCGTCCAGAGGACGGTGCCGATCCCGGCCGCGGAGAGGTCGAGCGAGTCGACTTCAGGAACGTCGTGGGCAAACTGGCCCGGCTCGTCCTCGGGGAAGTCGCCGGAGAGCCGAGCCGCAAGGGCATCGCACGCGCCGCGCAGGCGCTCATCGAAGAACCGGTCGGCGAATGCCAGGTTCTCGTTGAGATCGGGGCGGAACCGGGCCTTCGTGCCGTCCAGCGCCTCAAGCCGCCCGACGAGCCGGATTCCCTCGGCCGCCATGCGCCGGAGGTTCGTGTCGTGCCCACCGCCGTGCCCGGACAGGTGCGGGTTGCAGGCAAATCGGGCGGCAGGGGAGGGGAGGCGGTCCACGGTCGGGAGCGAGATCCCGTACTCCCGCCCGGTCGTCGCGAGCTCGCGCAGCCACCAGAAGATGTCGCGTCCGCGGTAGCGGCGCGGCGCACGTCCGCAGTGCCCGACCGCGAGCGTCACTTCGCGCCCGGCCGCGGTCAGCTCCTCGGCCAGCTGCACACCCGACTGGCCCGACCCGACCAGCAGGACGCCACCCGGGGGCAGCTGCGCCGGGTTGCGGTAGGAATCGACGTGGATGCTCGCGATCGAGGGGGCGAGGCCCGTCGCGATCGACGGTACGTGCGGCCGCTGGAACGGGCCTGCCGCGACCACCACCGACCGGGCCTGGATGGTGCCCGCGCTCGTCGTCACGGCGAACCGGGCCGAACCCGGGCCTGCGTGCGTCGCGAGCCGAGTGACGGAGACGCCAAGTTCCACGGGCGCGTCGATGCGTCGTGCGTACCGCCGCCAGTGCTCGATGAGCTCGTCACGGGGCATGAAGCCGTCCGGGTCATCGCCCTCGTACGAACCGCCGGGCACGGACACCGTCCAGTTCGGCGAGACGAGGCGGAACGCGTCCCAACGGTCCTGCCAGGCGCCCCCGAGGCTGGAACGTCGCTCCAGGAGGACGTGCTCGCGTCCCGCCTCGCGGAGCAATGCGCTCATGACCAGGCCGGCCTGCCCGGCACCGACGATGGCCGTGTCGATCGTTCGTTCCATGGTCCGGATGGTCGCACGAAGCGCGCGGACCGGACATGCCAACCCGACCGCGTCGTCCTCGTTAACGGACCGCAACCTCCGCCGAGCGGTCCGTAGTAGGCTACGGGCCACAGCGCCGTCCGGGCCCTCGGAGGTCGCCCTCCTGTGCCGGTCGGACCCTGCATGAACGTTGCGCGTCCGGCCCCCCGGCCGGATGGGAGGAACTGATGGACTACCTTGCCGTCGCCCTCGTGGCGCTGGCCGGTGGTGCGGCCGTTGGCTTCGTCGCCCGAAGCCTCTGGGCCAACCAGGCGGTCAGGGTTGCCCAGGAAAAGGCTGCACGCATCGTTTCCGATGCCCGGGCCCAGCAGAAGGAACTCATCCTCGAGGCGAAGGAGGAGAAGATCCGGCTCGCCCGCGAGGCGGAGGACGAGGCACGCACGCGCCGCAATGAGCTGGCCGCGATCGAACGCCGGCTGCAATCCCGGGACGAGCAGCTCGACCAGCGGACCGACCTCCTCGAGCAGCGGGACCGCAAGCTCCTGGAGCGCGAAGTCGAGCTGGACCGCGCCCGCGAGGAACTCGCCAAGCTCAATGCCCAGCGCGTGGCAGCCCTCGAGCAGGTGAGCGGCATGGCGGCCGCCGATGCCCGCGAGGTCCTCATCGAGGCGGTTCGCGAGGAAGCCGAGCACGATGCCGTGAAGATCGCCCGGGCCATCGAGCGCCGGGCTCGCGAGGAGGCCAACGAGAAGGCCCGCGACATCATCGTGACCGCCATGCAGCGGGTGGCCGCCGACCACACCGCCGAGCACACGGTCACGGTCGTCCACCTGCCCAGCGACGAGATGAAGGGCCGGATCATCGGCCGCGAGGGCCGCAACATCCGGGCCCTCGAGCAGGCCACCGGCATCGACCTGATCATCGACGACACCCCCGAGACGGTGGTGTTGTCGGGCTTCGATCCCGTCCGGCGCGAGGTCGCGCGGATCGCGTTGACGAAGCTCATGGGCGACGGCCGGATCCATCCCGGCCGGATCGAGGAAGTCGTCGCCAAGGCCCGGGCCGAAGTGGACCTCGTGATTCGTCAGGCCGGCGAGCAGGCGGCCTACGATTCCGGCGTGCCCGGGCTCCCGAGCGACATCGTCAAGCTGCTGGGGCGCCTCAAGTTCCGGACCAGCTACGGCCAGAACGTGCTCCAGCACTCGATCGAGACAGCCGCCATCGCCGCGGCCATCGCGGCCGAAGTCGGAGCGGACGTGATGACCGCGAAGATGGGCGGGCTCCTCCACGACATCGGCAAGGCGATCGACCACGAGGTCGAGGGCCCGCACGCCGCGATCGGGGCCGCTGAGGCACAGCGCGCCGGCCTTCCGCCGAAGGTCGTCAACGGCATCGCGGCCCACCACCAGGAGGTCGAGTACGCCTGCCTCGAAGCCCCGATCGTGCAGGTCGCCGACGCGGTGTCCGCCTCGCGCCCTGGTGCCCGAGGCGAGACGATGGAGACGTACGTCAAGCGCCTCGAGGACCTCCAGGCAATCGCCGAATCGTTCACCGGCGTGGAGCGCTCGTTCGCGGTCCAGGCCGGTCGCGAGGTGCGGATCCTCGTGCGGCCCGAGGAGATCGACGACCTCACGGCCACCCGACTCGCCCGCGACATCGTCAAGAAGATCGAGGAGCAGCTGACCTACCCGGGCCAGATCAAGGTGACGGTGATCCGCGAGACCCGCGCCGTCGAGTACGCGAA
>CAZVDO010000006.1:63496-65852 GCA_964625345.1 uncultured Anaerolinea sp.
CGCGTCCGGCTCGGCAACCCGCCCAACAGCAATACCCCGCGTCCACCGGGCGCGTGTCGCGTCCTCCTCATCGGCGACGTCATCGGGTCGCCGGGCCGGCACGCGATCGAGGCCCTCCTGCCGGGGATCCGCGAGGAGCGCGGGATCGACTTCGTCACGGCCAACGGCGAGAACCTCGCCGGGGGGATGGGCCTGACGTCGTCCACGGCGCAGGCCCTGTTCGACCACGGCGTTGACGTGGTCACCTCCGGGAACCACATCTGGGACAAACGCGAGATCTACCCGGCCCTCGACGCCAACGATCGCATCCTGCGACCGCTCAACTACGGCACGCACGACGTGCCCGGGCGCGGCTGGGGTGTCTACCAGGCCCTCGATGGGACGGACCTGGCGGTGATCAACCTCCAGGGCCGGACGTTCATGCAGCCGATCGACAACCCGTTCACGGAGGCGGATCGCCTGCTCGACGAGAGTTCCGAGGCGCTGCCGCCGGTCCGCCTGGTCGACTTCCACTGCGAGATCACCTCGGAGAAGAACGCCCTGGGGCTCTACCTGGACGGGCGCGTGTCCGCGGTCGTGGGTACGCACACCCACGTGGTCACGGGCGACGAGCGGATCCTGCCGGGCGGGACCGCCTACCAGAGCGACCTCGGGATGACCGGCCCGATCTGGAGCGTCATCGGCTTCAAGCCCTCGACCGTGCTCCCGCGGTTCATCAACGCCCTGCCGACACGGTTCGAGGTGGGCGAGGGGCCGGTGATCATGAACGCCGTCCAGGTGGATATCGATCCCGCCACCGGGCGCGCCCTGGCGATCGAGCGGGTGCAGCGCCTCCACGAGGGCTGAGGTGCCAGCCCCGCGCCGGCACGACCCGCCGGCGACCCCCGTCGTGCCGCCGGCACCCTCGACGATCGACCTCCACAGCCACACGAACCGCTCAGACGGGCTCCTCGAGCCGGCCGAGCTGGCCCGCCAGGCCGCGGCCGCGGGCGTTCGCCTGCTCGCGATCACCGACCACGACACGCTCGCCGGGGTCCGCTCGCTGCGCGCGTCCGGCGCGCTGCCCGAGGGGCTCAAGCTGCTGCCGGGGATCGAGCTCAACGCCGTGGTGCGCGACCGGCCGGACCTCCAGGAGAGCGAGGTCCATGTCCTCGGGCTGGGCGTCGACCCCGACGACGACGGCCTCGAGGCCACGCTCGCGGCCCAGCGCACCGCGCGCCGGATCCGGTTCGAGCGCATGGTGCGCCGCCTCCGGGACATCGCCCGCCCGATCGACGATGCGCTCGAGGCGCTCACCCCCACCGACGAGGACGATGCACTCGGCCGGCCGCGCGTCGCGCGGGCGATGATCGCCAAGGGCTACGTGGCGAGCGTCGAGGAGGCGTTCCAGCGCTACCTCTCCAAGGGCCGGCCGGGCTACGTGCCGCGCGACGGGCTCGGGCCGATCGAGGCCATCCGTGCCATCCGCGCGGCCGGCGGCCTGCCGTCCCTTGCCCACTTCTCGGAGGCGCCGCGCCGCCTCGACGTCATCGACGAGCTGCGGGCTGCCGGGCTCGGCGGCCTCGAGGTCTACTACCGCACGTTCGACGCCCCCACCGTGGCGGCCATGGAGTCCGTCGCGGCGGCCCGCGGGCTCGTGGCAACCGGCGGAAGCGACTACCACGGCGACCTCGGCCCGTACGGCCCGGCCCACGCCACGCTCTGGGTGCCACCCGAGGTCGAGGGTCCCCTCCGGGCCGCCATGGCAGAATCGGCGGCCAGCCGATGATCGAACGACCGCCGACCCGCCGACCCGAGCTGCCGATCCTGGAGATCGTGCCGCCGGCCCCGGCCGCGCCGCGCGGTCCCGCGGAGCCCGAGGACCGCCGCCTGGGCGAGTTCCGGCCGGAACCGCGGGCCCTGCCCACGTTCGTGATCTGGACGCTCGGCTGCCAGATGAACCGGAGCGACTCGGAGGAGATGGCCGGTCGGCTCCTCGCGGCGGGTGCCACGGAGGCGGCGACCCTCGACGTCGCGGACCTCATCGTCATCAACACCTGCGCGATCCGGGAGCTTGCCGAGCAGAAGGTCATCGGGCGACAGGGGCATCTGCAGCGCCTCAAGGCCGAGAACCCCTCGCTGCGCATCGTGCTGACGGGATGTGCCGTCCGGGAGCGCGATCGCGCCGGGCTGGAGCACCGGTTCCCGGCCGTGGACCTGTTCCTCCGCCCCGACGAGGAGCCCGAACTCGTCGATCGCCTGGGGCTGTCCTCCGCGCAGGCGCCCGTGGGCGCCGTCGGTGCCACGACGATGGTCGGGCAGGCGGTGGTGGGCGTCGCGGACCACCTCGCCGCGACCCGTGCCTCGGCGGTCGCGA
>CAZVDO010000006.1:65952-67845 GCA_964625345.1 uncultured Anaerolinea sp.
GCGGTGGTGGGCGTCGCGGACCACCTCGCCGCGACCCGTGCCTCGGCGGTCGCGACCGGTGCGGTCCAGCGGGGATCGAACATCGCCGCCTGGCTGCCGATCATCTACGGCTGCGACAAGACCTGCACGTACTGCATCGTCCCGTTCAGCCGCGGTCCCGAGCGCAGCCGGCCGTTCGACGAGATCGTGGCCGAGGCGCGCATGCTCGCCGACGCCGGCTACCGCGAGGTGACCCTCCTTGGCCAGAACGTCAACTCGTACGGCCACGACCTGCCGCCAGAACCGCGATTCGGACATGTCCAGACGGAGCGCTGGGCGGGTCGGCGGCTGGACCTCGGCTCGCGGCCGGACCTGGCCGAGCTCATCCGCGCCATCGACGGCATCCGTGCTGCCGATGGCGCGCCGGCGATCCCGCGCCTGCGGTTCATCACCTCGCACCCGTGGGACCTCTCGGACCGGCTGATCGAGGCCATGGCCGCGTGCCCGAGCGTGTGCGAGGCGCTCCACCTCCCGGTCCAATCGGGCGATGACGGCGTGCTCCGGCGCATGGGCCGGCAGTACACGACTGAGCATTACCTCGAGCGCCTCGCTCGGATCCGCGAAGCGGTGCCGGACATCGTCATCAGCACGGACGTGATCGTGGGCTTCTGCGGCGAGACCGAGGCGCAGTTCGAACGGACGCTCGCGTTCCTCGAGACCGTTCGCTACGACCAGGTCTTCGCCGCCGCCTATTCCGAGCGGCCCGGCACCCCGGCCACCCACCTCGCCGACGACGTCCCGGCCGCGGACAAGCGACGCCGGCTCAATGCGCTCCTTGCCCTCCAGGAGCCGATCGGGCTGGAGCGGAACCGAAGCTGGCTCGGCCGGGACGTTGAGGTCCTTGTCGACACCATCACGCGGCCCCGCGGCCACGACCACGACGACGACGGGGGAGGGGAGGACGCCACCCCGCGCGGCGTCCAGCCGGGTCCGGGCGAGGTGGCCCTGGCCGGGCGGACCCGCGGCAACAAGCTCGTCCACCTGGCCGGTCCCGCGGACCTCGTCGGCGCACTGGTGACCGTGCGCGTCGACCACGCCGGCCCGTACGCGCTGCGAGGCAGCAGGGTCGGGTGAGGCCGGCGACCGGGGCGCTCGCGCCGGGTGCCTCCGCTCCCGAGGGATTGACTCCGCCGCTCCTCGTCATCGCGGGCGCCACGGCGACCGGCAAGACCGGCCTCGCGATCGAGGTTGCCGAGGCGCTGGTTCGCGACGGCGTGCCCGCGGAGATCATCTCCGCCGATTCCCGGCAGGTGTATCGCGGGCTCGACATCGGGACGGCGAAGGCGAGCCCCGCGGAGCGCCGGGGCATTCCGCACCACGGCCTGGATCTCGTGGATCCCGACGAACCGTTCACGGTCGCGGACTTCGCGGCCCACGCCCGTGCGGAACTGGGCCGGATCGGCGCGGCCGGCGGCATCGCCATCCTCGTGGGCGGCACCGGGCTCTACCTCCGGGCGATGGCCCGCGGCCTGGACACGGACGCACTGCCGTCCGATCCCGCCGTCCGTGCCCGACTCGAGGCGGAGTTCCTCGCGGTCGGGCTCGAGCCGCTCGTGGAACGGCTGCGAGCCGTTGCCCCGGCACGTGCAGCTGCCCTCGACACGCGGAACCCGCGGCGCGTCGTGCGGGCCCTGGAGATCGCGACGATCGATGGGGGAGCGGGACCCCTGCCCGCCCCTCGGGGCTATGCCGGCCCGGTGGCCTGGGTGGGGCTCCAATTGGATCCCGCCGAGCACGCGAACCGGATCGCGGCGCGCGCCCGTGCCCAGTTCGCGGCGGGCCTGGTCGAGGAGGCCCGCACCCTCCGGGAGCAGTGGGACCCGGCACTCCCGGCGTTCAGCGCGATCGGCTACC
>CAZVDO010000007.1:0-6027 GCA_964625345.1 uncultured Anaerolinea sp.
AGGGCCATCGAGACGAGGGTTGCGCTCTGGTGCTCGCCGGTGGCGAGGAGCATGTCCAGCTCCCGGGCGTCGGGTTCCTCGGTGATCGCGTGGGCGAGGCCGAGGAGCTCGTCGGTGGTATCCCCCATCGCCGAGACCACGACCACGAGGTCCGAGCCCGCGGCCCGCTCGCGCGCGATCCGGCGCGCGACGCGCCGGATGCGGTCCGCGTCGGCCACGGAGGAGCCGCCGAACTTCTGGACGACGAGGTGTGGCATGGGCGCGGATTCTACCCGACGACTCCGCGCGCCCCGATCGAGGGACCATCTCGGCGTGACGCGGCGCCGCGTCGCGACGGCGCCTCGGTCGGCAGAATGGCCGCATGGACGACCCTCTCCCACCGGCGCGGAGCTGGTCAGATTCGGCCGACACGCGGCGGATGCAGGAACTGGCCCGCCGGATCATGGTGCGCTCCTGGCCGCGCCGGCGGTTCCACCCGGGCGACCTGGACTGGTGGGTGACGCTCGCGCGCGACCGCGAGCCGTCGATGCCGAACCGCGTGGCGGTCTGGCCCGCGGAGGACGGCGACCGCATCGACGCGTTCGCGTGGTTCGGGCCTCCGGGCGAGCTCGACCTGCTCATCGATCCCGAGGCCGTCCGGGACCTCGAGGCCGTCGTGCGCGCGCTCGTCGATTGGGCCGAGTCGCGGCGGGCGGCGTTCGGCGCCGCCGGCACCGAGCCGCTGCGCGCCTGGGTGGAGCGCGACGCAGGCGCGGAGGTGCGCGCGTTCGAGCGGCTCGGCTTCCGGGCCGAGGACCAGCCGGGCTTTCGCAGCTTCAGCGGCGACCTCGCGATCCGCTCTGCCTGGCCCGCGCCGCAGCTGCCCGCGGGCGTCGAGATCCGGGCCATCGCGGGCGACGCCGACATCGCGGCGCGGGTGGCCTGCAGCCGGGCGGCGTTCCCGACCTCCACGATGACGCCGGAGCGGTACCGGGGCGTCCTCGATGCCGCCACGTATCGCCCCGACCTCGACCTCGTCGCGGTGCGCAGCGATGGGTCCGTGGTCGCGTTCGCCCTCGGCTGGCTGGACGTGCCGAGCGGCATCGTGCTGCTCGAGCCGGTCGGGGTCCACCCGGACTGGCAGCACCGGGGCCTCGGGGGCGAGATCTGCCGCGCCGTCCTGCGCGCTGCTGCCGACCTCGGCGCGACGCGCGGCGCGGTCCAGGCCGAGGCTCTCAATCCCGCCGCGATGGCACTCTATGCACGCCTCGGCCTGGCCGTGGCCAGCGAGATCGTGCCGTACATCCGACAGCCGGCCGCCGCGCCGTGACCGGAGGGGGAACCAGCCGATGTGCTTCGACCATGACAGCGTCCCGCCCATCACGCCGATCGCCGGCGGGGCGCTCGACGCGGGCGCGCTGACCCTCACGTCGGAGGACGGGACCGCGTTCGGGGCGTTCCGCGCGGTCGCCGCGCAACCCACGGGAGCGGGCATCGTGATCCTCCCCGATGTCCGCGGGCTTCATCACTTCTTCGAGGAGCTCGCGCTCCGGTTCGCCGAGCACGGCGTCGATGCGATCGCGATCGACTACTTCGCACGGACCGCGGGCCTGACGGGCCGGGGTCCGGAGTTCGAGTACCAGCCCCACGTGGCCCGGACCCGCTGGTCGACCCTCGCGGCCGACATCCGGACCGCGATCGCCACGCTGCGCGCACCCGAGTGGGACGACGGTCGTGCCCCGGATCGCGTCTTCGCGACGGGCTTCTGCATGGGCGGTCGCCTCACGTCGCTGGCTGGGACGCTGGGCCTCGGCCTGGCGGGCCTCATCCCCTTCTACGGCTGGCCGGTGGGCGGATCGGGCAACGGGGCCCCCGCGCCGGCCGACGTCGCGGGCATGATCGCGTCGCCCGTCCTGGCGATCTACGGCGGCGCGGACCAGGGCATCGGCCCGGAGGTGCGGGAGGCGTACGACGTCGCGCTGACCGCGGCCGGGGTCCCGCACCGGACGATCGTCTACCCGGGCGCCCCGCACAGCTTCTTCGATCGCAAGGAGGCCGAGTTCGCCGCGGAATCGGCGGCCGCGTGGGAGGCGACGCTCGGCTTCATCCGGACCGGGCTCCTGCCGGACTGAGCCGCGGCCGTGTGCCGCGGCCACACCGCCACGACGCCGGTGAGCCTGCGGCTCAGCGCTTCGCCAGGCTGAATCCCGCGATCACGAGCACGACGAAGGCCACGATCGGGAGCCACGGGCCTGGCAGGACCGAGTGCAGAGCCGCCACGACGCCCTGGACGGCGGCCCCGAAGGCGTGGACCGCGCCCTCGACCATGCCCCCGATGCCACGGGCGAGCGACTGCAGCAGGGCCCCGATGCCGTCCATGCCATGAGTCTCGGCGGTGCGTCAACCGCACGCGCGGACGGGCAGAGGGCCAGGTACCGGGGCCAGGCGTTCCGCGGCGGTCAGGACTTCGGCGGCACCACGCGCGCACCGGCATTCCGTGGCGCCACGACCTCGACGCGACCCGGGAGGTCCGTGTCTGCCGCGGCCGCCCGGAAGGCGGCCTCGATGCGGCCCACGCCCGAGACGGAATCGGTGAACGCGATCACGGTCGAACCGGCCCCGCTGAGGGCGGCGCCAATCGCGCCCGCCGCCAGGGCATCCTCGACCAGGCGTGGGAGCTGCGGGTAGGCCGAGGCGCGATAGGGCTCGTGGAGGCGATCGCCGATGAGCGCTCGCACGAAGTCGCGCCGGCCGCTCGCAATGGCCGCCACCCCGAGGGCGACCTTTCCCAGGTTGGCCACGGCGTCGGCCCTGGGCACGGTGTCGGGCAGAACGCTCCGCATGGCTGCCGTCGGGAGGCGCAGGTCCGGGACGAACAGGACGGCCCGGAGGCCGCGCGGGACGTCGAACCGGATCGCCTCGATCTCCCCATTGACACGGCCCGCCGCGACGAACCCGCCGAGCAGGGCCGGCGCCGCGTTGTCCGGATGGCCCTCGATCCCGGTGGCCAGGCCGATGAGGTCGCCCGGTGCCAGGGGCTCCCCGAGCAGGGCGTTCGCCGCGAGGAGGCCGCCGACCGTGGCCGCCGCGCTCGACCCGAGGCCCCGGGCGAGCGGGATCCTGTTGGTCATCTCGATCCGCCACGCCACGCTCTCGGGCACCGCGCCACGGGCCGTCTCGATCGCCGCCGACACGCCGCGCAGGAACCGGTTGTCGCCATCGGCGGAGAGCTCGCCTGCGCCCTCGCCATCGACGATGAGCTCGTGGCCCGTTCGGGACCAGCCGCGCACCTCGAGCGTCACGCGGTTGACGAGCTCGAGCGCCATGCCCAGGCAGTCGTACCCGGCGCCCAGGTTGGCGGTCGTCGCGGGCACCTCCACGGTCACCCGTCGGCCGTCCAGCTCGGCCAGCCAGCTCGGCAGCTGCGGACCCGTCGTCACCCGGTCACCATGCGAGCACCGCGCGCACGGCCTCGACGGTCGGGGCCGCGTCGAGGATCTCGACCCCGAGCTCGGCCTCGGCGGTGTGCGGGTCCTTGAGGCCCATGCCGGTGAGGACGGCCACCACGAGCGCATCGGGATCGAGTTCGCCGGCGCGGGCCATTGCGGCCACGCCGGCCACGCTCGCGGCCGAGGAGGGCTCGCAGAAGACGCCTTCGAGGCGAGCGAGGTCGCGGTACGCGGCGAGGATCTCGGCATCGGTCACGGCCCGGATCGCCCCACCGGATTCGTCGCGCGCCGCCACGGCGAGGTCCCAAGAGGCCGGCCGGCCGATCCGGATCGCGGTGGCGATCGTCTCGGGATGGGCCACGGGTGCGCCACGCACGAGCGGAGCGGCGCCGGCCGCCTGGAAGCCGTGCATGCGCGGTCGCCGCTCGACGATGCCGGCCTGGGCATACGCCGTGAACCCGGCCCAGTAGGCACTGATGTTGCCCGCGTTCCCGACCGGGATCGCGAGGATGTCCGGAGCCCGTCCGAGGTCGTCGCAGATCTCGAATGCCGCGGTCTGCTGGCCCGCGAGCCGGTGCGGATTCACCGAGTTGACGAGCGTGATCGGGTGGTCGTCCCGGGCGGCGAGCTCGCGGACGATCGCGAGCGCGTCATCGAAGTTCCCGTCGATGGCCACGATCCGCGCCCCGGCCACCATCGCCTGGAGGAGCTTCCCGATTGCAATCGCGCCCTTCGGCAGCACCACCACGACCTCGAGCCCGGCCGCGGCACCGTAGGCGGCGGCGGAGGCAGAGGTGTTGCCCGTCGAGGCGCAGATGATCGAGTGCGCGCCATCCTGGAGGGCCCTGGCCACCGCGACGACCATGCCCCGGTCCTTGAAGGAACCGGTCGGGTTCATGCCCTCGATCTTCGCGTGGAGGTTGCGGAGGCCCAGCGCCGCGCCCAGCCGCTCGAGGTGGACGAGCGGCGTGCCGCCCTCGCCGAGCGTCAGGGCCGGAGTGGCGTCGTCGATCGGCAGCCACGGGCGATACCGCTCGAGCAGGCGGGGACGGGCGGAGGCGGTGTCCGGCACGGTCACATCAGCACCGGGTACTGCGCGCCCGACGGGGCGGCGAACGTCTCACCCGCCGCGGGCGCGAGCGCCGGTTCCGGCCCGGGCGCCTCGGGTCGGCCGGCCCACGTCGAGCCGCCGTCGCGGGCCACCGCGAGCAGGTCGGCCAGCACCGCTGAGGACGTCGCCGCCCCACCCGCACCCGGTCCACTGACGGCGATGGCACCCACGCGGTCGCCCTGGACCTCCACCCGGTTGAGGACGCCGGCGGTCTGGGCGAGGGGCAGGTGCGACGCGATAGCGGTGGGCAGGACGCCGGCTCGTATCCCTTCCTCCGTGGCGGACGCCGATGCGACGAGCTTGAGCGCGAATCCCGCCGCCGTGGCGGCCGCGACGTCACTCGCGGTCACGCCCGTGATGCCCGGGCGGGCCGGGCCGCCCGACCGGTGCACCGCCAGCGCGATGCTCCCGGGATCCAGCCAGCGCCCAAAGGCGAGGCGCGCGAGGATCACGAGCTTGTTCGCCGCATCGTGGCCCTCCACGTCCCCACGAGGATCCGCCTCCGCATAGCCGGCAGCCTGGGCATCGGCCAGGACCGCGTCGTAGGCGCGACCCTCGGCGGCCATGGCGCTGAGGATGTAGTTGGTCGTGCCGTTGACGATGCCTCGCACGGTCGCGATCCGGTTGGCCGCCAGCTCGGCCGCGAGCGTGCCCAGGATCGGCATCCCGCCGCCGACCGCGGCCTCGAAGCGGAGCGTGGATCGGGCTCGCCGGGCGACGGCCTCGAGCTCCGGGCCGTGGTGCGCGATGACGTGCTTGTTGGCCGTGACCACGGGCTTGCCCGCCGCGAGGGCAGCCGCGATGAGCGTGTGCGCCGGCTCGTCGCCACCCATCAGCTCGACGACGACGTCGGTCTCGGGCGAGGCCACGAGATGGGCAGGCGCGTCGGTCACGAGATGCTCCGGGATCCCCGACGCGACGGCGCGCGGCACGTCGCGCACCGCGACGCCGGCCAGCTCGAAACGGGCGCCTGCCTCGCCCGCGAGTGCGGGTGACGGGTGGAGGAGGGCGAGGGCGACCTCTCGGCCCACGGTTCCCGCGCCGAGCAGCGCGACGCGCAGCGGCGCCATCAGGTCGCGACGGTTCGGGCGGGAAGCGGCATGACGGCATGGTACCGGCGGCCCGGCGACCATCGCAGGCCCCGGATCGGCTCGGCTACACTCGGCCGACGATGACGACTCCCTCCCCGGCCGCGCCGGCGCCCATCCCGCCGACGGCCGCCACGACGCCCACCACGGATCCCGGCCGGCCCGTGGCCGCGGGCGCAGCGCCCCGCACGTTCAGCGGCATCCAGCCCTCCGGCGCCCCGCACATCGGCAACGACCTCGGGGCCATCCGGAACTACGTCCGCCTCCAGGACGAGTACGAGGCGATCTACTGCATCGTCGATTACCACGCGCTCACCTCGACCCACGACCCGGACGTGCTCCGGCGCCGGACCCGCGAGATGGCGGCAGCGCTCCTGGCACTCGGCCTGGACCCGGACCG
>CAZVDO010000007.1:6127-17961 GCA_964625345.1 uncultured Anaerolinea sp.
GCCGGACCCGCGAGATGGCGGCAGCGCTCCTGGCACTCGGCCTGGACCCGGACCGCTGCACGCTGTTCGTCCAGAGCCATCGCCCGGAGCACACGGAGCTCGCCTGGCTGCTCATGACCGTGACCCCGGTCAGCTGGCTGGAGCGGACCCCGACGTACAAGGAAAAGGTCGCCAACCAGCCCGACGACGTGAACCATGGCCTGCTCACGTACCCGGTCCTCCAGGCCGCCGACATCGTCATCTACAAGGCCACGACCGTGCCGGTCGGCAAGGACCAGGCGGCCCACCTCGAGCTCTCGCGGGAGATCGTCCGTGCGTTCAACCGCCGGTACGGCGACACGTTCCCGGAGCCGCAGGCCGTGTTCACCGAGGCGCCGGTCGTGCTGGGCACGGACGGCGTCCGGAAGATGAGCAAGTCGCTCAACAACACCATCGAGATCTTCGCGCCCGAGGACGAGATCCGGCGCCAGGTCATGTCCATGGTCACCGACACGCAGCGGATCAAGCGGACCGATCCCGGACGCCCCGAGGTCTGCAACGTGTGCCAACTCCAGCGCTTCTACGGCACGGACTTCATCCAGCTCTGGGAGGGCGAGCGCCAGGCGCTCACCGGCTGCGTCGACATGAAGCGGCTGCTGGCGAACCGGATCATCGCCCACTACGCGGAGGCGCGCGAGCGCTACGGCGAGCTGATGGCCCGGCCGGATCGCGTGGACGAGATCCTTCGGGCGGGCGCCGAGCGACTCGCACCTGCGGCGGCGGCCACGATGGCCGAGGTCCGCGAGAAGATGGGCCTGCGCTAGGCGCACCAGATGAGGGAGGCGGCATGACGACACGGCCGATCCCGATGCGGGCACCCCGCCCGGTGCTTCGGTGAGCTTCGAGCTGACCCCCCGCGAGCGCCGCTGGCTGGACATCGTCCTGTTCCTGGCGGCCGTCGCGCTGGCCTTCGTGGTCCTCGGCTACCTCGCGAACCTGCTGGCAGCCTTCGGCGACCTCATGCTCGTGTTCTTCCTGTCGTGGCTGCTTGCGTTCATCCTGTCACCGCTGGTCAGTCGCGTCGCCTCGATCCCGTTCATGTCCCGGACGGGCGCCGTCGTGGTCGTCTACGTGCTGCTGTTCGGGGGCCTCGTGATCCTCGTGGTGGCGGTGGCCGGGGCCCTCGCGAACTCGGTGGCCGACTTCCTCGCCTCGGTCCCGACCCTGCGCTCGGACCTGCCCTCGATCCTCGCCCCCTGGCAGGACCGCCTGAACGCGCTCGGGCTGACCGACGTGAACCTCACCGAGCAGTCCCGCGCCTTCCTCGACAACCTGAGCCGCTACGCCGCCCAGCTCGCGGGGCCGCTCCAGCAGGTCGCCGTGGCGAGCTTCGGGGCGATCGCCAGCCTCCTGCTGATCCTCATCCTGTCCCTGTACATGGTGGCGGACCGGGATCGCATGCTCGCGTTCGGGTTCCGGCTCGTGCCCCGCCAGCTCAAGGAGGAGGCCCGCCTGCTCGAGACGAGCGTGGCACGGTCCTTCGGCGGCTTCCTGCGCGGCCAGGGGATCATGGGGCTGACCTACGCGGCGGTGGCGGCCGTGACGTCCATGGTGCTGGGCCTGCCGTACGCCGCAGGCCTCGCCGCCGCCTCCGGCCTCCTGATGGCGATCCCGTTCTTCGGACCCTTTGTTGCCTGGGCGCCGCCCGTGCTCGCCGCCCTGGTGGTTGCCCCGGGCGTGACGCTCCCGACGGTCATCGCCATGGCGGCCGGCTGGCTCCTCGTCATGAACGTCCTCCAGCCGCGGCTGATGTCGCAGGCACTCCAGATCCACCCGATCGTCGTCCTCGGGTCCGTCCTCGTCGGCAGCAAGGTCGCGGGCATCAGCGGCGCGATCTTCGGGATCCCCGTCGCCGCGGTCGTGTCGGCGTTCTTCTTCCACTGGCTCGGTCGGACCGTGGACAACGGACCGGTCGCCGCCCGAGCGGCGCAGCGACTCGAGCGTCGCGAGGGCCGGACGGTCCGCGTGCCGCGGGAGCCGGATCCGCTGCTCGATGCAGACGTGGAATCGGAGGGCGGCTCGGGTTCGTAGCCGGGCCTCGACGACGGGCGACAGCGATCTCCGCGAGCGATCAAGGAGTTCGGCCGACCCACGGGGTCACGTCGGGGCACGACAGACACGGAGCGGAGAGGCCGCTCGATGGTCCGAGCGGCCTCTCCGTTGTTGACCATGGCGCAGGCCCGTGTTCCTGCAGGAGTTACCTGATTTCAGGGCTCGCAATGTCCTGGCTCGGCGGCACGCCACCAGTGGTCATGTAGCAGCCATCCGCCTTGCCCGGTGTCCCGGCGTCCGGACCGTGATGCGCGGTTTCGAGGCCAAACGCGGCCGGGTCACCGCCGCAGCTCACACCGTTCGCGAACGGGGCGTGAAGCTGCCCGTTGGCCAGGATCTGGCCGTCGCCGCCCTGGCCGCTCGACGCGTAATGCGCGTGGGCCGACACCGGCGCAACGGTGGTGAGGAGCAGCGCGCCCGCGGCCATGAGGCCCGTGAGCGTGCGTCCGAGCGATCGAATCTTCCCTGTGTTCACGCCATTCTCCCTTCGCCCGACGCGGCAGCCACCGCCACGAGTTCAACTTCGTGGAAGATCCGCACGTCGGCACCTCCGTCCGGAAACATCGCCCGAACGGCTTCGTTGATGCGGGTCGGGTCGAACGCCCAGCCCTCGAGAACGACCCCGACCCCCGAGCGGTCCGCGAAAAGCGAGATCCGGCTGACCCCCAGTTGCGCCAGCCGCTCCGCCGCCTCGGGCCCCACGATCGGTTCGGTGGCCGCCCGACTCGCGACGAGCATCGCGATGGCCATGGCACCTCTCCTCGCCGTACTCGTGACCTTCCTGAGTCGCTGCGCGAGGCTAGAGCCGGTCGGCGCCCTCATTCATCGGGCGAATCCCGTACCACGGGGGAGCGAACGAGGGCCGCGACCTCGGTCCGATTGCGGAGCCCCAGCTTGGCGAGCACGTTGGTCAGATGGCGCTCGACCGTCTTTGGCGAGAGCACGAGGGTCTCGGCGATCTCGCGGTTGCTGGCGCCCTTCGCAACGAGGTCGGCGACCTCGCGTTCCCGGTCGCTCAGGCTTGCGAGCCCATCTCCGGTCGACGCCCCGCGCCGCCGCCACGCGCGAACGCCCAATCGACGCAGCTCCCGGGCCACGAGCCGCGCCTGACTCACCGCGCCGACCTCCTTCGCGAGTTCAGCCGCACCCGTAAGGACCGAGACGGCCCTGGCGTGGTCCGACCGGGAGAGCGTGCGCCCGAGGTCGATACGAGCCCACAAGAGCTCATCGATCAGACCCGCCCGCGCGAGATCCGTGCCATACCGCTCGAGGATCGAGATCGCACGTTGATCGTCCTTGTCGGCAACGGCGATCGCCGCCATCGCGCGCTGCAGCCACAGCTCCCGCTGGAGGTAGAGCCGCGTGACCTGCCCGTGCCATGCGTCCAACGCTTCGCGGGCTTCGTCGACCTGGCCGATCCGAGCGAGCAGCTCGGCGGAGACGATCGACAACTCCGCCGCGCAGCGTGGACATCGGGCAACGGCGGAATCCGATCGTGCGGCCGCCAGGGCGGCCACGACGTCGCGGGCCACTTTCTCCCCGACGAACCGCGCCTGCCAGCCGGCGATGACCTGATGGATGGCGAGACGGTAATGAGGGTCCGGTTCGGTGGCGGCGTCGCGTCCCAGGGCGCGGATGGCCGTGGCCGGATCGCCAAGGGAGAGCTCGATCGTGTGGATGATCGACGCCGCGCTGCCCCAACGGCGTGGCGCATTTCGGATGCGAGCTTCGAGCCGGGCAGTTTCGATCGCGATGTCGCGGGCCTCGATGAGGCGGCCCATGTCGCGCAGCCCCCGGGCCAGGCCGTGGCCGGCTTCGACCGCCTGGATCGGGAGCACGCGCTGCTTCGCGATGTCCCAGGCGCTGCGGTATTGGGCCACGGATTCCTCGATCCGTCCGAGCGGGCGAAGCGCGAAGCCAGCGCGGATACGGGCCGCGACATGCGATTCGTCGTCGAGACCCTCGGCGACCTCGAGGATCGTCGCGCTCATGAGGATCACGTCATCGGCACGATCCTCCTGGAGCGCCGCGTCACCGGCGACAACGAGCGCCGCCAGATAGGCTCGCCGGCCCGGGCGCGGGAGTCGATCCGGACCGCCGGCAGCCGTCACGAGCGCGCGCGCGCCGGCGAGGGCCCGAGCGGCCGTCCGGGCGCCCACTGCCGTTTCGTGATCGAGCCAAAGTTCCACTTCAGCCTGGAGCGCGTCGAGTTCGACGGCCATCACGCCGACCGGCGCCGAAGCTTCGCGAGCTCGACCCAGGTGCAGGTGCGCATCCAACGGCCGTCCGAGGCGATACGAGGCGCGGGCGGCCTCGAGCTCGGCAACCTGGCGCTCCCGTGGATCCGCCGAGAGACCGGCGACCGAGGACCAGCGATGCTGGGCGAGCTCCTGCTCGCCGAGCACGGCCGCCAGTTCGCCAAGGCTTCGGTCGAGACGGAGCCGAGCGGGGTCGCCGGGGTCGAGACCGTCGCTGACCGATCCGAGCAGCCGGAGGTCGTCGCCGCCCAGGAGGCGCCTCCGAGGAGACGTCACCAGCTGCATCGCGATCGCGATGCTCGGTGACCCGGCGGCCAGGTGGTGATCGAGGGCCTCGCGGAGCATCGACAGGTCGTCGGCCGCGGCAGCCTCGATCCACGACGCGAGCCGAGCGTGCAGTCGCCGCTTCGTCGGCTCCGGGACCGCGGCCGTCGCGGCCTCCCGGATCAAGTCGTGAGCGACAACCGTCGCGCCCGCGATGCCCAGGGCCAGCCCCCGGGCAATGAGCTCGTGCGACGCCTGGACGGTTCGACCTGCTTCCCAGCCCAGGATTCCCGCGGTCTCGTCGTCGTGGAAGGGCCGAGCGCCGATCGCGAGCACCGCCAGGAGGGCGCCTGCGTCCGAGCTGAGATCCCGAAGTCGCTCGCCGGTCAGGCTTGCCGGTTCGGCACTGGCGCGGCTGCGAGCCAGGGCCTCGATCCAGAAGGGCGAGCCTCCGGCTCGACGCCAGAGGTCGCCTGCATCTGCGTCGTCGAGTTCGTGGTCGATCGATTGGGCGAGCCGGAGCCCGTCGTCCAGCGGGAGCGGGCCGAGGTCGATGATCGCCCGCCGCTCCGCCGGCACATCCGTCTCGATAGCGGCCCGCATGGCCGCCGCAGCCGGCGATGGCCGACCGAAAGCGACGAGCGCCGTGGGCTGGCGTGCCGCCGCAGCCGCGTGGAGGATGTAGTGGATGAGCGCGAGCGATCGCTCATCCACCCACTGGATGTCGTCGATGGCGATCAGGGCCGGACCATGGCTTGCCAGCGCGCGATGGGCTGCTTCGAAGATGCGCAGCGGGTCACGGTCTTCCGACGCCTGACCCCTGAAGACGAGACGATCCAGGATCGCCCCATCACCCGGAACCGTTGCAAGGTGCCGGAGCAGCGCCCCGGCCGCAGCAAGCGGCACGGACTGCATGGGCTCGAAACCGACCATGCGCACGCTCGTGGCGATGGCCGACCCGGTCATCAACTCGCTCAGCAGGCGGCTCTTTCCCGTGCCGGGCTCGCCCACGACCAGGGCGGCGATGGGTACTCGTTGGGACCGTGCTGCTCGAACGAGCGCTGTGAGGGCTCCGAGTTCGACCTGTCGACCAACGAAGGGGGCGCTCATCGCCGTCGAAGCGTAGTCCTCGTCCTCGCCCGCGGCTATGGCCAGCTAGCGACGCCTGCGCAGCTCCCCGAGGATCTCCTTCGCCGCGTTCTGGCCCGGGCCGCCCGTCACGCCGCCGCCGGGATGGGCGCCGGAGCCGCACAGGTAGAGGCCCTCGATCCCGCCGAGCCGGTAGCGCGCGTGGCCGAGCAGCGGACGCCACAGGTAGAACTGGTCGAGGCCCGCCTCGGCATGGAGCGGATGCCCGCCCGACAGCCCCCAGTCGCGCTCCAGGTCCGCGGGCGTCAGCACCTGGCGATGCGTGACGAGGCCGGCGATCCCCGGGGCCACGGCCTCGAGCTGCGCCAGCACGGCGTCCCCAAACGCGTCCGTCGCGGCCGCATCCCAGGTGCCGTCGCGCAGGGTGCGCGGCGCGTACTGGGCAATGACGCTCATGACGTGTGCGCCGGCGGGGCCGCCCTCCACGAGTGACGGGTCGGCAAGGGACGGGATCGTGGCCTCGAGGATGGGCTGCTCGGACGGGCGGCCGTACTTGGACGCGTCGAAGGCGCGCTCCATGGCGTCGATCCCGGGCATGACGAGGATCCGCCCGCGGAGCAGCCGGGCGCCCTCCTCCCCGGCGGCCGGGAACGTGGGCAGCGCGCCGAGGGCGAGGTTGACCTTGGCCACGACGCCGGGCGTCCGGATGTTGCCGGCGCGCCAGCCGAGGGTCGGCCCGACCGCGACCGGGTCCACGAGCGAGGTCAGCGTCTGCTTCGGGTCCAGGCCGGACACGACCGCGCGCGTGGCGATCTCCTCGCCGTCGGCGAGGGCCACGCCCGTGACCCGTCCATCGCGGGAGGTGATGGCCACCACGTCGGCCCCGGTCCGCATCGTCGCGCCGGCGGCGCGGGCGGCCGACGCGAGTGCCTCCGCGAGGGCCCCGGGGCCGCCGCGGGCGTACACGGTCTCGCCGGCGGCGCCGCCATCGTTGCCCGCACCGTCCATGAGGAGCATCGCCGCGGTCCCGGCGGACCACGGGCCCACGGCGCCGTAGCGCACGCCCCGCCAGGCGAGGGCGGCCCGGAGCGCGTCGTCGGTGACATGCTCGGCGACGAGGTCCGCGATCGCCATCGGGAGGACGCGGAGGATGGAGCGCGAATCGCCGCGCCCGAGGCCGCGGAACGTGCGTCCGAGCTTCAGGCCGGTCAGCGCGTCGCCGATCCCCGGCGCGTGGATGTCGGGCGGCGCTGAACGCCCGAGCTCGTCGAGGAATCGGCCGAGCGAGCGCGCCAGCCGATCGAAGCCGAGGAAGCCCTCCGCGTCGGCTGCGGCCGTCGGCCCGCCGCCGGCGCGCGTGCGCAGCCCGTCGGCGGTCCGGCCCACCTCGTCGTGGAACGTGACGGCGCGCCCGTCCAGCCCCGGCGCGAACACCCGGACGTCGGGGGCCATCAGGGACAGCCCGTGGCGCTTGAGGTCGAGCTCGCGATGGACGGACGGGCGCAGCCGGCCGACCGTGTGGGCGAGCGTCGGCACGCGCAGGCCGGGCGCCAGCTCCGAGGTACCCACCGCGCCCCCGACGGCATCCCGCCGCTCGAGGACGAGCGTCCGAACGCCACCCCGCGCGAGGTACGCCGCGGTCACGAGCCCGTTATGCCCGCCACCGACCACGATCGCGTCCCACGCGCCGCCGACCACGGATGCGCCTCCGCCGGCCGAGCCGCCGCCCACGGACCCGCCGCCCATCAGGCGACCCGCCGGCCGCGGCCGCGCGACTTGAGCAGCTCGAGGGCGGCGATCCGCCCGTTCGCGCCCATGATCCCGCCGCCCGGATGCGTCACCGAGCCGCACAGCCAGAGATCCCGGATGGGGGTCCGGTAGCGCGCCCAGCCCGGCACGGGCCGGCTGAAGAAGAGCTGCTCGAGCGAGAGCTCGCCCTGAAAGATGTTGCCCTCCGTCAGGCCAGTGGTCCGCTCGATGTCGAGCGGCGTCTGGACGTTCCGGAAGAGGATCTTCGACTTGAGGTCCGGGGCGAACTCGCTGATCCGGTCCACGACCGCGTCGCCGAAGGCTTCGCGGTTGTCATCCCACGTCCCGAGCGAGGGGTCGAGGTGGTACGGCGCGTACTGGACGAAGCAGCTCATGACGTGCTTGCCGGGCGGCGCCATCGCCGGGTCGACGAGCGTCGGGATGATGATGTCGATGTACGGCTTCCGGCTCCAGTGGCCGTACTTCGCGTCGTCGTAGGCGCGCTCCATCTCGTCCACGGAGGGCGAGATCGAGATGGCGCCGCGCAGATGCTCGCCCGGACCCGGGAGCGCCGTGAAGGACGGCAGGCCGTCGAGGGCCATGTTCACCTTGCCGGACGATCCGCGGTACTTGAACCGGCGGACCTCGGCCTCGAAGTCGGGGTCCAGCGTGCCCGGTTCCACGAGGTCGATGAACGTCCGGCGGCTGTCAACCGAGGACAGGATCGCGTCCGCGAGGATCTCCTCGCCGTCCTCGAGCGCCACGCCGATCGCCCGGCCGTCGCGCACCAGGATCCTCCCCACGGGGGCCTCCATCCGGATCTCGACGCCGTGGGCACGGGCCGCGCTGCCGATCGCATTGGAGATGCCGCCGGTCCCGCCCTTCGGGATCCCCCAGGCGCGGAACGCGCCGTCGATCTCGCCCATGTAGTGGTGGAGGAGTACGTAGGCCGTGCCCGGCGACTTCACGCCCTGGTACGTGCCGATGATCCCGGACGCGGACATGGTGGCCTTGAGCGGATCCGTCTCGAACCACTGGTCGAGGAAGTCCGAGGCCGACATCGTCATGAGCTGGACGAACACCGCCTGCTGGCGCTCGCTGAGCTTCTGGAAGGCCCGGGCGAGGCCGCCCAGGGGCAGGAGCGGCCGCGGGTCGTTCGAGGCCGGGTCCGGCGGCACGATCCCGAGGATCGGCTTGATGAACCGGGCCATGTCGACCATGAGCTGGCCGTACTCCTCGTAGGCCTCGGCGTCGCGCTTCGACCACCGGCGCAGCTCCCGGATGGTGCGGCCATGGTCGTTGACCCGCCACAGGTAGTCGCCGGTCGAGCGTCCGCTCCCGTCCTTCGGGCCCTCGCCCGGGCGCAGCGGCGTGAACGTGCCGTCGAGGGGCAGGATGTCGAGGCCGTGGGCGGGGAGGTCCAGCTCCCGGATGATCTCAGGGCGCAGGAGCGAGACGACATAGGAGAAGACCGAGAACCGGAACCCCGGGAAGAGCTCCTCGGTGACCGCGGCTCCGCCGAGCACGTGCCGTCGCTCGAGGACCAGCGTGCGCATGCCGGCCCGCGCCAGGTAGGCGGCGCTGATGAGGCCGTTGTGCCCGCCGCCCACGATGACGGCGTCGTATCGCTGCGCCACCGGCGTCCTCGCTGCTGACGGTGCCTGGATCGGTGCTGGGACGCGGTGAAGTCTACCGGCCGTCCCATCTGGCGCGCCGCGCGTTGCGCGTGATGGGCGGCGCGATCGGCCGGGCGCCATACTCCGGGCGTGGCGGCCCGTGTCGTGGTCGCGGGAGGTGGGACCGATGGCGCGCGCACTGGCGGACGTCGAACGAGGGCTCGAGTTCCGGACCCAGGCCTGGATCGACGGCGCCTTCGTGCCGGCGCTCGACGGCCGCACCTACGTCTCCGAGAATCCCGCGACCGGCCGGCCCCTCGCCGAGATCGCCCTGTGCGGCGAGGCCGACGTGGATCGCGCGGTCGGGGCCGCTCGCCGGGCGTTCGAATCGGGCGCCTGGAGCGGCCTTGCACCGAGCGAGCGCAAGGCCGTCCTGATCCGCTTCGCCGACCTCATCGACGCCCACAACGACGAGCTGGCCGCGATGGAGACCCTCGATGCCGGCAAGCCGATCGCTGACGTGCGCACGCTCGACATCCCCGACACCGCCGCCACGATTCGCTGGCATGCCGAGGCCATCGACAAGCTCTACGACCAGGTGGCCCCGACGGGCCCGAGCGCGGTGGGCATGGTGGTCCGTGAGCCGGCGGGCGTGGTCGGCGCGGTGATCCCCTGGAACTACCCGGCCCAGATGGCCGCCTGGAAGCTCGGCCCGGCCCTCGCCACCGGCAACACGCTGGTGATCAAGCCGGCCCAGCAGACCGCGCTGAGCCTCCTCCGCATCGCCGAGCTCGGCGGCGAGGCAGGCCTCCCGCCCGGAGTCCTCAACGTGGTGCCCGGACCGGGCGACGTGGTCGGCCGGGCGATTGCCCGCCACCCGGACATCGACGTCGTGGCTTTCACCGGTTCGACCGAGGTGGGACGGAGCTTCCTTCACCACAGCGCCGAGACGAACCTCAAGCGCGTGGTGCTCGAGCTCGGCGGCAAGAGCCCCCAGATCGTCATGGCCGATGCCGGGCCGCTCGACGTCATCGCCCCGAAGGTCCTCGACGCCATCTTCTGGAACATGGGCGAGAACTGCAGTGCGGGGAGCCGGCTCATCGTCCATCGCAGCCGCCAGGCCGAGCTCGTCGAGCGGATCGCCGCCGCCGCGGCTTCCGACTGGGTCATCGGCGACCCGATGGACGACGCCACGCGGGTCGGCCCGCTCATCACCCGGAGCCACCTCGAGCGGGTCCTCGGCTACATCGAGGCTGGGCGCGCCGAGGGGGCGCGCGTCGTGGCCGGCGGCGGTCGGGTGCTGGAGGAGACGGGCGGCCACTTCCTGGCCCCGACGATCTTCGACCAGGCCACGAACGCCATGCGGATCGCCCAGGAAGAGATCTTCGGGCCGGTCCTCACGGTGATCCCGTTCGACACCGAGGCGGAGGCGATCGCGATCGCCAACGATTCGCGCTACGGGCTCGCGGCGTCGGTCTACACGGAGAACCTGCGGGTGGCGCACCGGATGGCTCGCGCCCTTCGTGCGGGCGTCGTGGGCGTCAACACGTACAGCGAAGGCGACCTCTCGACGCCGTTCGGCGGCTACAAGCAGTCCGGCTTCGGTGGACACGACAAGTCGGTCCACGCCCACGACCAGTACACCGAGCTCAAGACCATCTGGATCGACATGACGGAGGACGCCTCGTGAGCGTCGGAACGGCCTTCCATCCGCGCACGGCGCCGCTGAACCGGAAGCTCCAGTGGCGGGAGTGGTCCGGCTACTACGCGTCCTCCGTGTACGCCGATGCCCACGACATCGAGTACAACGCCGTCCGCGAAGCGGCTGCACTCATCGACGTCTCGCCGCTCTACAAGTACCGCGTGTCCGGGCCGGACGCGCCGCGCCTCGTGGACCGGGTCATTACCCGGGATGCCACCAAGCTCAAGGTCGGCCAGGTGTTCTACACGCCCTGGTGCGACGAGCACGGCAAGGTCATCGACGACGGCACGGTGCATCGGCTCGACGAGACCAGCTACCGATGGACCGCGGCCGACCCCCAGTACCGCTGGCTGTCACTCAACGCCCGCGGCCTCGACGTCACGATCGAGGACGAGAGCGAGGCGGTCGCGGCGGTCGCGCTCCAGGGTCCGTTCGCGCGGGCGGTCCTCGAGGCCGCGACCGGGGAATCGTTCGCCGACCTCCGCTACTTCCGGCGGCGCGCCGCCACGCTCCGGCTGGGCCGCAAGCGAATCGCGGTCGATGTCTCGCGCACGGGCTACACGGGCGATCTCGGGTACGAAGTCTGGATCCCGGCGGAACGGGCCGTGGACGCGTGGGACGCGCTCATGGGTGCCGGGGCCGACTACGGGATCCGCCCGGCCGGCATGCTGGCACTCGACGTGGTCCGGCTCGAAGCCGGGCTCATCCTGCTCGAGGTCGACTACACGTCCGCACGGCACGCGCTCAACCCGGAGCAGAACTACTCCCCCGCCGAGATCGGGCTCGGGCGGCTCGTGGACCTCGACGCCGAGGGGGACTTCGTGGGCAAGCTGGCGTTGCGGCGCGAGGCGGCCCGCGGGGGCCCGTCCCGCCGGCTCGTGGGCGTGACCCTCGACTGGTACGGCATCGAGGGGCTGTATTCCGCCCAGGACCTCCCGCCCGCCATCTCCGCGTCCGTCGATCGATCGCCGGTGCCGGTGTACGGCCGGGGCGGCACGACCCAGATCGGAAAGGTCACCAGCCTCGGCTGGAGCCCCATCCTCAAGCAGGCCATCGGCCTCGCGT
>CAZVDO010000007.1:18061-38838 GCA_964625345.1 uncultured Anaerolinea sp.
AAGGTCACCAGCCTCGGCTGGAGCCCCATCCTCAAGCAGGCCATCGGCCTCGCGTCGGTGCCTGCGTCGCATGAGGCACCCGGGACGCGGCTCCACGTGGAGTGGACCGTCGAAGGGCGGCGCGGACGCGTGGAGGCCACGGTGGTCCGACTGCCGTTCCTGGACCTCGAGCGCAAGCGCGCCTGACCATGGCTCGGTCGCTACCCGCGAACGGCCGGTTCCTGGCGGGCCTGCTGCTGTCCCTTGTGGCCGGGTTCGTGATCGGGCGGCTCGATTCCGGGCCCGGGTGGGACGACACTGCGATCACGGCGGTGCTGCTCGTGTTGGCAAGCGGATCTGCCGCCGCCATCGCCGACCGGCGGCCGTGGCTCTTCGCGATCACCACCGGGATGTTCGTGCCGCTGTTCGAGCTGCCGGGGCTCGCCTCGGGCGGCGCGCTCGCCGCGTTCCTGTTCAGCGGGATCGGCGCGGCGTTCGGGTGGGCCGCGGCAGGAAGGACCCGCGCCGCGGAGCCGGCCCCGCCTCGCTGACGGCGGTGTAGGGTGCGCGCATGACACGACCCATCCTCGCCGACGCGTTCGAACACCACGTCTGGGCCACGCTCCAGGTGATCGATGCCTGCCTGGGCCTCACCCCCGAGCAGCTCGTCGCCGAATCGCCGGGTGCCTATGGCCCCATCCTGCCGACGATCCGCCACACCGTCGGGGCGGACTGCGCCTACCTGGCGCTGCTGTCGGGTGGCGAGGTCGCCGAGATCGAGGAGGACTCCCTCGGGCTGGCGGACCTGCGGGCAGCCATGGCCGCCAACGGACCGGTATGGTCGGCCCTCGTCGCGCGGGACCTGGACGCGGCGGCGATGGTGGTACGCCACCGCGACGATGGATCCTCGAGTACGGCCCCGCTCGGCGTCCGCCTCGCCCAGGTGCTCCACCACGGCACGGATCATCGAAGCCAGATCTGCACGACGCTCACGATGCTGGGGATCGAGCCCCCGGCGATCGACGTCTGGGACTACGCGGCCGCCGGTGGCCGCCTCTCGGAGACCGCCCCGACCGACGCCGGAGGCTGATCGGCATCTGGGCTCAGGCGGTCGCGAGGCGCTCCACGATCGCGTCGAGGGAGCCGACCTCGCCGAGCATGATCGAGGTGATGCCGAGCTCCGCCCGGAGGCGGAGGAACTTCTCCTCGAGCGACGCGATCGAGCCGATGAACACGTGGGGCGATTCGAGGACCTGCTCGGGCGTGAGGTCGATCGCGGTGCGCCCGGCGAGCCGGGCTGCCACCTCGCGCGCCTCCGCGAGGGCGTGGTCGGTGACCGAGGGCGCGGTACCCGACGGGTAGATGTTGAGCACCAGGTCGTCGAACCGCTCGCCCGCCGCCTCGCGAACCCAGTCGATCTTCTCGCGGGTCGCCTCGAACGTGATCGAGTTGGGGTTGGATCGCTGGCCCTTGAGGATCCGGGGGGCCAGCCCGACGATCTGCGCCTCGCGGGCCGCGAGCTCGAGCGTCGCTCGCCCGCCGCCGCCGATCAGGAACGGCGGGTGCGGCCGCTGGACTGGCTTGGGCTGGCCGTCGAGGTCCGCGATCGCGTAGTGCGTGCCGCGGAACGTGAACGGCTCGTCCCCGAACGCACCCTTGAGCACGGTGATCGCCTCCGCGAGGCGGGCCTGCCGGACCGGGACCGGGTCGAACCCGAGACCGATGGCGTCATATTCGGGCTGGTTCCAGCCCGCGCCGATCGCCACGTCCAGCCGGCCGCCGGAGAGGACGTCGAGCGAGGCGAGGTCCTGGGCGAGCACCGCAGGATGCCGCAGGTCGTTGTTGAACACGAAGGCGGCGACGCGCAGGCGCTCCGTGGCCGCCGCGATCCAGGTCATCGCCGGGATGGGCGACAGCTGGGGGATCAGGTGGTCCGGTACCACCATCGCGTGATAGCCGACGGCCTCGGCACGGCGCGCCTGCTCGGCCAGGGCGGCGCCGGGCTGGATGTCCTGGAACGAGCCCAGGAACTGGAAGGGTCGGGTGGGCATCGCCAGAGGGTACCCGCGGTACGACGGCCGGGTTCAGCGTCCGGCGTCCCGGAGCGGCCCGTGGCCGCGGAGGGTCCGGCTGGTGTCGGCCGTCAGCCGAGGCGCGCGAGGTGCCGCTCCAGGCCGGCCACCGCGTCGTCGAGGTCCTCCCGCCCGAAGCCGATCCGGAAGTGGTTGCCCGCGTGCCCGAACCGGGAGCCCGGGAGCAGCAGGACGCCCTCGGCCTCCACGAGCTCCGCGGCAAACCGGTCCACGTCGATCGCCGGGTCGAGCCGTGGGAAGCCGATGGAGCCGCCTCGGGGCCGGACCCACGACAGCCGATGCGCCTGGCGCTCGAACAGGGCGTCGAGCGCGGCGACGTTCCGGAGCACGAGCGCGCGTGAGCGAGCGAGGACGGTGTCCCTGGCCCGCAGCCCGATGAGCGCGAGGATCTCCGACGGGGCCGAGGCGCAGATCGTCGTGTAGTCCTTGAACCCGGCGACGCGCGCCAGGAGCTCGCGGTCCCGCGTGGCGAGCCAGCCGATGCGCAGCCCGGCCATCGCGAAGGACTTCGACATGACCCCGAGCGAGACGACGTGCCGGCCCGCATCCACCCCCGCCGGGAGGCGGTCGCCCTCGTCGAACTCGAGGTAGCGATACACCTCGTCCACGAGGAGGCGCGCGCCGGCCTCGGCCGCGATCGCCACCACCGCGTCGAACGTCGCCCGGTCGGGCAGCATCCCCGTGGGGTTGTGCGGCGCGTTGATGACGATGAGGCGGGTGTGCGGCGTGACCTGGGCGCGGAGGGCCTCGACGTCGATCGCCCACCCATCGGCCTCGCGGAGCTCGTGGAGGGTGACGTCCGCCCCGCACGCGCGCGCCACCTCGTACAGGCTCTGGTAGCCGGGCCAGGTGACGATCGCGTGGTCACCGGGACCGAGCAGCACGTTGACGAGCGCGAAGATGCCCTCCTCGGCGCCGCTGATCACGAGGATGTCGTCGGCCGAGGCCGTGTCGTAGAGAGCGGCGATCTCCCGCCGGAGGAGCGGGTGCCCCGGTGCCTCCGTGTAGCCGAGCGCCAGGTCCCGCCAGAGCCGCGCCGTCTCCTCGTCGGCGAGACTCACGAGCTCCGCCATCGACCAGCCCTGCAGGTCGCTCGCGCACAGGTTGAAGCGGACGGCGAACTCCCAGCGGGCGAAGAACCGTTCGAGCTCGAACTCGGCGATGCGCATGCGTCCATGATGCGACGCGGGAGGCGGTGGTGCCTGCGGGTGGAGGCCGGGTCGTACCGGCGGCGCTCGTATCCTGTGCGACATGTCCGGACCGATCGTCATCGTGGGCTCGCCGACGGCGCTCGGCGGCCACCTCGACGGCATGGAGCGCAGTCCCGGCGAGCTTCGCCGCCTCGGTATCCTGGACCGTCTCCGTGCCCGCCCCGGCCTGGCGGCGACGACGATCGTCGACGCGGGCGATGCGCCGAACGACCCGGGCTGGCTGCCGGACCCGGACGCGCGGGCGAAGAACCGCGCGGCGATCGCCGCGTACCTGCCGCGACTCGCCGGGACCGTCCGGGCCGCGCTCGACGACGCGGGCGCCGGGTCCAGGTTGCTCATCCTCGGCGGCGACTGCACGTCCCATGCGGGTGCCATGGCGGGCCTTCACGCGGTCCACACGGCGCGTGCCGGGCACGTGCCAGGCGGGAATCATGTGGCCGGCCCACGCCTGGCGATCGCCTGGTTCGATGCCCACGGCGACTTCAACACGCCCGACACCACGCCGTCGGGGAACGTGTGGGGTATGCCGTTCGCGATGCTCCTCGGGCGAGGGGATCCCGACCTCGTGGCGGCCTGCGCCGGGCCGACGGCGCTCGAGGAGGATGCCGCGCTGCTCGGGGGCCAGGTCCTCGACGAGCAGGAGTCCCGGATGCTCGCCGCCAGCCGCGTGGCCCATTTCGGGGCGGGCATGTTGGGCACAAGCGCCGGCATGGCTGCCCTCGCCGGGTGGGCTCGCGACGTGGGCCGGCGGGTCGACGGCCTCTACATCGCCTTCGACATGGATGCCCTCGATGGCGCGGACGGCTGGGCCGTCACGATGCCCGAACCCGGCGGCCTCGCGCTCGCGGTCGCCCTCGAGGCCGTCGAGACGCTCGCAGCGGCCATCCCGGTCGTGGGGTTCGGAGCGACGGCAATGCTGTTCGGGCGAGGTGGCGATCCGGACCGGACCGCGGAGGCCGCGTCCGCGTTGGCCGAGGCGGCGCTCGCCTGATCGGCGCGCGAAGCACGGCGCGTGCGTCGGTCGGTCAGTCGCCGACCCGGACGAACCCGGCACAGAGCGCAGCGAAGGCATCCTGGTCGAGGCCCAGGCCGGTGACGCGCCACGACGGCGTCGCTCCCCGGTCGACGTCGAGCACGAGGCCGTTCGAGAGGCGCCCGAGGTCACCGACCCGGTCCCCGAGCGATGCCTGGCCGAGCACCGCGTCCCGGGGCGCGCAGCGCTCCACGTCCCCCGCGACGTCGGCACACACGTTCCCCTCGACCACCGCGACATGGGCATCGTCCGGCCCGCGATAGGAAACCTCGAGCTGGCCGCCGTCGGCGAGCCGGTACGAACCGGCCTCGAGGAACCAGCCGTCGGGCAGCACCGCGCAGTACACCGACCAGTCCATCGCCGTCGCGGCCTGGGCGAAGAACGCGCGATTGGCCTCGGTGCCGCTGCACCCGTCAGCCACGGCCGACGGATCCGGCGAGGCTCCCTCCGTCGGCGAACCTGACGGGGCGACGGATGGCGTCCCAGAAGCTCCGGGCGTCCCGGGCTCCGGCGTCACAGCCGCCGTCGGGACGTCCGAAGCGGGCGGGTTCATGGTCGGCGTGCCGGAGGACCCGTCGCTGGGGCGGTCCGACGAGGGCGTCGAGCTGCCGCAGGCGGCGAGGACGAACGCCACGAGGAGCAGGCTCATCGGGATCAGCGGACGCCGTGGGCGTCGACCCGTACGCGCTCGGATCACGCTCGGGAGGGTAGCACGGCCACCCCCGCGCCCTCCGCAGGCTGGCCGCCGGCGACGAGGCAGTGCGTCAGGTGGCGAGCCGCACCAGGGCGGGATCCACGCCGAAGACGTCGCGGATGCAGGCCGGGGCGAGTGCCTCGGCGGGCGGGCCGTCGGCAACCACGCGGCCATGGTCGAGCACGACGATCCGCGGGAAGAAGTGCGCCGCCAGGCCCAGGTCGTGGAGCACGGCCACGATCGTGGTGCCGTCGCGGGCATTGAGGTCGGCGACCAGCTCCATGACCTCCACCTGGTGCCGCAGGTCCAGGTGGACCGTCGGCTCGTCGAGCACGAGGGTCGGCGCCTGCTGGGCCACCGCCATCGCGAGCAGCACGAGCTGGCGCTCGCCGAGCGAGAGCTCGCGGGCATCCCGCCCGATGAGGTGCCCCACGCCGACGCGCTCGATCGCCGCGGCCACGGCGGCGCGATCGCTCGGTCGCAGGCCCCGCAGCGGGTGCTCATGCGGGAGCCGCCCGAGGGCGATCACCTCCTCGACGGCGGTCGCGAACGGCAGGCTCGGCAGCTGCGGCACGACCGCCAGTCGCCGGGCGATGGCGAGCCGGTCCTGTCGATCGATCGGCCTCCCGTCGAGTTCGACCTCACCGGCGATGGGCCGGAGGGCGCCCGCGATGACGCGCAGGAGCGTGGACTTGCCGGCCCCGTTCGGCCCGACGATCGCAACCCGCTCCCGTGCCCCGATCGCGATCGAGACGTCGCGCAGAGCTGGTCGGCCCCGGTAGGCCGCGGTGACGCCGTCGAGGCGGATCACAGCTCGTACCCCGTTCGCGCCCGGCGCAGCAGGGCGAGGAAGAACGGCGCGCCGATCACCGCGGTCACGACACCGACCGGAATCTCGCCCAGGAGGCGGGCGGCAAGGTCCGCGCCGACCATGAGGCTCGCCCCGAGCAGGGCCGCCAGGGGTACGACGAGGCGGGCGTTCGGGCCGACCATGAGCCGGACCACGTGGGGCGCCACGAGCCCCACGAACCCGATGAGGCCCGACACCGCGACCGCGGCCGCCGTCGCGAGCGAGGCGAGCGAGAGGAGGATCGCCCGCTCGCGCCGGACGTCGATGCCGAGGTGGCCCGCCGCCTCCTCGCCGAGGAGGAGGCCGTTGAGGGACCGGGCCCTGGTGAGGATGAGGATCGACGAGCCCACGATGAGCGGCGCGGCCACGCCGAGGCGCAGCCACGACGCGGCGTCGAACCCGCCGAGCAGGTAGCTGAAGATCTGGCGGAGGCCGGCGCCGGACAGGTACATCGCCATGGCCAGGCCGGCGGCGAGCAGCGAGCTCACCGCGTAGCCGGTGAGCAGCAGGCTCGTCATCGGCGCGCTCGCGCCCACCCGGGACAGCCGGTACACCACGAACACCGCGCCGAGCGCGCCCGCGAAGGCCAGGACGTGCAGCAAGCCGAACTCCAGCACGAGCGTCCGGACGGGAATGACGACGGCGATGGCCGCCCCGAGGGCGGCGCCCGACGCGGTCCCGAGGACGTACGGATCCGCGAGCGGGTTTCGGAGCAGGCCCTGGAACGCGGTGCCGGCCACGGCCAGGCCGGACCCGACCACCATCGCGGTCAGCACGCGCGGCAGGCGGAGCTCCATGACGATCGTCTCCGCCGATGCCGGCCACGTGGCGGCAAGGTCGAGCCCGAGCAGGCGGCGACCGAGGATGCCGAGCGTGTCTCCGGGTGCGATCGCGACCGTGCCCGCCCCGATCCCGGCCACGAGCGCGACCGCGAGGAGGCCGAGGCCCACGACCCCCACCGCCACCGGCCGGCGGGCCAGCGCCGCGCGCCAGCCCGCCCCGTGCGGCGTCGTGAGGACCCGGCTCCCGACGGTCACGGTCAGCCGAGGACCTCCGGATGGAGTGCCTCGATGAGGGCCCGGAGCCCGTCGGCCAGGCGAGGGCCGGGCCTCGTGATCAGGGCGTCGTCCACCGGGTAGATCGCGCCGTCGGTGACGGCCCGGATCCCGGTCCAGCCGGGCCGGGCGGTCACGTCCTCCGGCTTCGTGTACCCACCGTCGCCCAACAGGATCACCGCGGGATCGGCCACGACCAGGGTCTCGAGCGAGATGGTGTAGCTCGAATCCGTGGTGATGGGGTCCGCACCTGCCAGGCGGAGGAGCTCCGCGTACAGCGAATCGTCCGGCACCGTGTAGATGTCGGTCGTCGCATCGATCTCGTAGAACGTCACCGGATGCTCGAGCCCGGCGACGAGTCCGGCCAGCCGATCGATCTCGGCCTGCATCGCCGTGACGAGCGTGGCCGCCGCGTCGGTCGCCCCGGCCGCCTGGCCCACCTTCGCGATCCCGGCCAGGGCCTCGTCGACGGAGTTGGCGTACAGGACCACCACCGGGATGCCGAGGCTGCGGAGCTGGGCCACGGCGTCGGGCGGAGTGAAGCCGAGGCCCCCGGCGATCACGAGATCCGCCCCGAGCGCCACGATCTGCTCGACGTCGACGCCCTGGAAGGTGGCAACGACCGGCAGCGGATCCGCCTCGGGCGGGTACGGGAAGATGTCCTCCACCTTGGCCACGACGCGGTCGCCCACGCCCAGGGCGAAGAGCGTTTCGGTGGCCGCCGGCGTGAGCGACACGATGTGCCGGGGTTCCGCCGCGACCGTGACCGACGCGCCCTCGTCATCGGTCAACGTGACCGGAAAGGCGGGCGCGGGGGTGGCCGTGGGTGGAGCGGTGGGCGCGGGGGTCGAGGTGGGTGCCGGCGTGATCGAGGGCGCCGGCGAGGATGCGGCGCCGCAGGCAGCGACGACGAACGCGAGCAGGAGCACGAGGAGCGGGGCGCGCCGCCGAACGGCACGCGGAGACGGGAATGCAGCCACGAGAGCCTCCGACCGATGGGATGTGGAGGGCGGACCGTGCGTCCGCCGCGGAATCGGGGGACGGCTGCGGTCAGTCGGTCGGGGTCATGGGCGGTGCCTGCCTTTCTCTCGAAGGTCGTGCATGCACCGTGATGTCGGCGACCGGACTTCCGTCGCAGGGCGACGGTCACCGTAGCGGGACTGTGCCGGATTCACACCGGCTTCGCGACAACACAGCGTGATCGGGACGAACCGATCGGCCCGGAGCGTAGCACGCGCACGGTGCCCGCGCGACGCGCCGCCGGCCGGTGATAAGCCGCGGTTGAGCGCCCTGGGAGAGACTCCCGCCAACCCGCCTCCTCCCGCCCCCGCCGGAGGAGGTATCGATCGATGACGAGGTCTCGCTGGGTCATGCTCGCCGGCCCTCCACTGCTCGCCCTGGTCGTTGGCACGGGTGTGCTCGCCGCCACTCCCGAGCCCGGGGCGAACGCCGTGGCGAACGCACTGGCGGACTGCCCGCCCGGGGGTGCGGCGTCCGGCCCGGCAGCGCACGCGCCTGTCGCGGCCGGCCGGCGCCCGATGCCCGAGCCGCATTCGGCCAACGCGCGGGAGCGCCTGGATCGCGCGGGGGCCCTGGTGGGCTGGGAGGTCGTGCTGCGCGGGCCGCGTGGGTGGTCGGCGACCATGGGCCTGCCGCCCGAGTCGATCGTCGACCGGTCCGGCGACGATCGCCTGGTCATCACGTCCGATGACGGCCGAGCGGGCACGCTCCAGGTCGTGGACCTCGACGCCATGTGCGCCCGCCACGTTGCCGTGACCGGCGCCATCCCGCGCCGGGCCGTCCTCGAACCGGACGCGACGCACGTACTCGTGCACCTGCTCGCGCGCGGGACCAGGCGCGACCTCGGCATCTGGCGCATCGCGCTGGACTCCGGCCGGCGCGAGCGGGTCCTGGAGCCCCTCTCCGAACGGGCCCTCGCCCGCGCGGGCATCGACCGCGTCTGGAGCACCGAGCTCACGCTCAACCCGGCCGGCACGGTGCTCACCGTGACGTCGTGCGACCCGGATCGTTGCGTGACCCGCACGCTCGACCGCATCGACGGCTCGGTCCGCCTGGACGCGGGTACGGAGGTGGCGCCATGACGCCAACCCGGGATGATCGCCGGCGCGGGCCTGCGTACCTGCCCGTCGCGCTCGCCGCACTGCTTGCGAGCATCGCCGCCCCGTCCGGCGCCGCCGCCCACGGGCCGGACCCGGCCCTCGGCGGCGCCCTGTGGAGCCCGAACCAGGCCGTGACCTACACGTGGAAGGCCGGCCAGGCCCCGCCCGCGTGGCTCGCGACCGCCATCGACGCCGCAGCCGCGGACGCCTCCGCGACCCGCGGGTCCCGCGCGGCAACCTTCGCCCGACAGACCGGCGCCGCCAGCCTCATCGCGTACGGGGAGCCGACCGGCTGCTCGTCCGCCGGCATCGCCTGCTTCGACCGGAGTGCGGCTCCGGCGAGCTTCCGGATGTGGTTCCGGGCCCACAACTACGCGTTCGACTGGGGTGTGCTGCGCTGGTGCCAGGCGCAGGACCCGCCGGCGAACGGCTGCTTCGACGCCGAGACCGTGGCCCTGGACGAATTCGGTCACGTGGAGGGCCTCGGCCACCACGCCAACTTCGCCGACCAGTCCGACTACCTCGATGCCGTCGTCCAGACTGTCAGCCGGAGCCGGCCCGCGGACGGGTGGGATGCGCATGCGTTCATGCCGTGCGACACAGCGCGACTGCAGCTCCTGTACGAGCGGCCGGATCCCGCGGCGGCCTTCTCGTCGTGCCTCGCCGTCGCGAGCGCCACCACGCTGTCGGCCTCGGCGACGTCCATCTGGACCGGGACCACCGTCACGTTCACGGCGAGTCTCGCCGTCACCACGAGCAAGGGCAACGGCGCGCTGTCCGGCGATCCGGTCAGCGATCGCGTCGTCGTGCTCCAGCGACGCACCGGGGGCACCGGCTCCTGGATCACCATCGGGACCATGTCGGCCCATCCGACGATCGAGGGACGCTACGTGCTGAATGCATCGCCGACCGCCACGTACGAGTGGCGCGCCGTGTTCACGACCGTCGCCGGGGAGGGCCTCGCCGGCTCGTCCTCGTCGGCCGTCAAGGTGAGTGTGTCCGGGTGCACCGGGAGCGGCTGTCCGAGCCGGGCCGTCCCGTGACCCGCACCGCGCGCCGCGTCGCCTTCCTCCGCCGGATCGCGTTCGTCGTGGCACTCGCGGTCGCCGGGTGCAGCGGCGGCGAGCCCGGCACCCCGACCGCCTCCGTGCTCTCCCCGACCGGCGGACTGCCGTCCGCCACGGCACCGACGCCCGTGCCGCCGACGAGCACCCCTGTGGCCACCGACGCGCCGCTGCCCCTCGCCGTGTTGCGCACGGCGGACGGCGCGGTCGAGGGCAATCTCGGCTCGTACGTCATCGACGGGTCCGGCAGCGATTCGCCCGCGTACCCGTTCGGGTCGATGGTCGCCGTCCATGTCCCAGGGGATGCCGTGCTGCAGGTGGTGCTGGCGGGCGGCGAGGCCATCGGGGATGCATACCTCGCGCTCGACCCCGCCGACGACGCGAGCGGCACCCTCGGGCAGGAGGCCCCCGGCGTCGCCCGGGATGCCGATGGGACGTCCGTGTCGTTCGGGCCGCTGCCGGTCGGGCGCTGGGTCCTCTCGGCCCGGTTGTTCCGGGCCGACGGACGCGGTGACGGGGTCACCTATTGGGCCGTGGTCGTCGAATAGGCGAACAGCGCCCGGGCAGGACGCGAAACGACCCGCCCGGGCCTCCCGGGCGGGTCGTCGTCGATGCGAGACAGTGGCGGTCCGCGCGGGACCGCCCTCGCTCAGGCGGTCGGTACGGGGGCCTGCGCGAAGATCGAGACCTGGGCGTCCTCGGGCAGCATGACGCCGAAGACCTTCTGGAGCGTGAGGGTGTGGACGCAGTTCGACCAACTCTCGAAATAGTGGCAGGTGCAGTGCCACTGACCGGCGTCGAGACTGACGTGGTGCGTGTCGTTGTCGCCGTGGAACGTCACCGCGAACCGATCGATCGCGATCCGATCGAGCTCACGGGCGTAGCGATTGGCCTTCTCGACCTTGCCGATCAGGGAGCTGTGCATCTGGCCAGACCCTCCGGCCCCCGCAGGGGCAGATCTGCGTGCCGCCGTCCGATCCTGCACCACCGACCGGGCGAGGCGGTCGCGGTCCCAAGCCTACACCCGGGGGCGCCATCCGGTGCCATCGATTCGTCGCCAGGGCGCCGCGGCCGTCCCGCCGAACTCGCGCGGGTGTCGCCGCCGGCGCAGGCGTCGAGCCGTCGTCGGACCGTCAGGGAGCGGAGGTGCCCTCGCGGCCGAAGTCGTCCGACAACCGTACGACGTCGTCGAGTTCCGGGGTCGAGACCTCGACGAGCGTCGCGGTCTCCAGGGCGGTGTAGCGATGCCGCCGGCCGGTGGGCACGTGGGCGCCGTCGCCTGGGCCCAGCTCCCGCTCCCGGTCCGTCCCGTCGTCATCCTCGAGGGTCAGCAGGAGGCGGCCCGAGAGGACGTGGATCCACTCGTCCTTGATCTCGTGGAGCTGGTACGAGAGGCGTCGGCCGGTCTCGATCACGAGGAGCTTCCCGACATATCGGTCGGTGACCGCCCAGATCAGCTCGTGGCCCCAGGGCTTGTCGACCCGCCGCGGGACGACGTCGCCGCCCCCCGCGGTCCCGTCCCCCATCACCCGGCGCGGACCAGGCGCTCGCCGGCCGCGACGATCGCGTCGCGGAGTTCGGCCGAGGTCGCTTCCGTGTAGACGCGCAGGAGCGGCTCGGTCCCGCTGGCGCGGACGAGGAGCCAGCTCCCGTCGGCCAGGAAGAACTTGAACCCGTCGTTCGTGGTCAGCGCCTGGGTACTGGCGACGGGCTGGCCGGCGAGCTCCGCCGGCGGGGTCTTCGCCAGGTCCACGAGGACGTGCTGCTTGACCGCGTCGTACTCGGCCCGCTCGAAGTGGACGTCGATGCGCCGGTAGAAACTCGGTCCGGCGATCTCGTGGAAGTGCTCGAGCATGCGTGAGACCGGCCACCTGCCCCGGGCGCGCTCGCGCAGGAACAGGTCGAGCAGGAGCAGGTCCGCGTAGATCCCGTCGCGCTCGGGCAGGTGCATCCCGAACCCGAATCCGCCGCTCTCCTCGGCGCCCATCATCGCGCCGGTCTCGATCATCTTCGGCCCGATGTACTTGAACCCGACCGGCGTCTCGTGGACGGTGATGCCGTAGTGCGCGCCGAGGCGGGCCGCCATCGACGTGTTGTTCACGGAAATGGCCACGGGGTCCCGCCAGCCGCGGTGCTCCGCGAGGTAGTACATGAGCAGGCCGGTGACCTGGAGCTGGTGGATGAACGTGCCGCGCTCGTCCGCGGCCCCGGCCCGATCGGCATCGCCGTCGAGGAGTAGGCCCACGTCGTAGCCACCGGCCGCGAGCATGCCAAGCGCCTCGTCGACGTTCGGCCGAATCGGCTCCGGATTGACGCCGCCGAAGTACGGGTTGCGCTCCTGGTGGATCTCGGTCACCCGGATCGTGCCGCCGGCCAGGATGCGGCTGATCCAGCCCGCACCGGCCCCCCACATGGGCTCGACGAGGACGTGGGCATCGGCCCCGCGCAGGGCGTCCACGTCCACCGTCCGGCGGACGAAGCGCTCGTACCCCGTGAACGGATCGAAACGCTCCACGAGGCCTGCCCGCTCCGCGTCGGCGAACGGCCGCCGCGGCAGCTCCACGTCGGCGTTCGCCGCGATGCCCGCCTCGATCACCTTCAGCATGTCCGGACCGGCCGCCGCTCCGCTCGGCGACTTCACCTTGAACCCGTTGTCGGTCCACGGGTTGTGGCTGGCCGTGATCACGATGCCGGCCGACGCGCCGCGCTCGACCACCTCGTACGAGCTCATCTGGGTCGGCACGGCCTGCGCGGCGAAGGCAATCGGGATGTCGTGCGCGAGGAGCACCTCGGCGGCAGCCATCGCGAAATGCTCCGACGCGAACCGGCGGTCGTAGGCGATGACGACGCCCCGCGCCTGCTCGCCGCGTGCGACGACGTAGCGCGCCACGCCGTCCGCGCAGCGGCGCACGTTGTCGAACGTGAACTCGTCGGCGATGCGGGCCCGCCAGCCGTCGGTGCCGAACACGATCCGCGTGGCGGCCATGGTCACGATCCTTCCTCCCAGCGGGTCACCCGCTCCACGAGCGCCTCGACGACCGGTCGATCCGCGGCGGCGCCGCGAAGCAGCGCCACCGGCGTGGTCGCGAGGATACCGCGCGGCCCGGCGCCGACCACCACGCGTCCGTCGATCCGCTCGAGAATCAGGTCGGCGGCATCGGCGTCCGCCTGCTCGTTGGGCTGGAGGACGCGGCCGGACCCGTCCGCGCCGAGGGCGGCGAGCAGCGCCGACCAGGAACCCAGATCGCTCCAGCCGACATCCATCGCCGCCATGGCCACGCGCCCGTCGCTGGCCGCCGATTGCATGACCGCATGATCGATGGAGATGGATCGTGCCTGGTCGTAGGCACCGGCGAGCGCGCCCTCGTTCGCCGTCATCGGCGCGAGCAGGGTGATGAGCCCCGTGTAGCGCTCGAGCGCCTCCCGGATCGCGCGCCTCCGCCAGAGGAAGATGCCGGCGTTCCAGGCGATCCCGCCGCCCTCGGCGAAGAGCTGCGCGGCGCGCTCGCGCGTGGGCTTTTCCTCGAACCCGCGGAGCGCGTGTGCGGTGAGGCCGCCGACCGTCGCGCTGGCCTCGGCGCGAGGGAGCAGGTAGCCGTACTCGGTCGCCGGCCGGTCCATCTGGGTGCCGAGGGTGACGAGCGGCGATTCGATGCCGAATGCGCCCTCGGCAATCGCGCTCGCGCCGGCCAGGACGCGGCGGTACGTCGCCTCCTCCCCGATCGTGTGGTCCGCCGGGAGCACGAGCATGACCTCGTCATCGGGCCGGTCCACGAGGATCGTGGCGAGCGCGATCGCCGGCGCCGTGTTGCGCCCGGTCGGCTCCGCGATGACCCGGACGCCGGCCGGGCACTGCGTGCGGACCATGGTCACGTACCGGCGGTCGGTCACGATCGTCACGTCCGCCGGCTCGATCGGCAGTTCGGGGTGCCCCACCACGCGGTCGACGGTTCGCCGCAGCAGCGATCGATCGTCGAGCAGGGGCAGGAACGGCTTGGGCGTCTCGGGCCGGCTGAGCGGCCAGAGGCGGGTCCCGCCGCCGCCGGCGAGGATCACGACGTACATGCCCGAATCGTAGACGGCGCGGAACCGGGCCGGGCGGCCGCGTCGCGGATCGCAACGCCGCGTTGACTCGCCACTCCGGGCACCCGTAGGATGGCTCGACCTACCGGGTCGATCGCCGCCGATCGAGGTTGCCCATGGTCCCCGCGACGTCCGCGTCCCCTGACCAGCCCGATGTCGAGCTGGTCGGTGTCACCAAGCGCTTCGGCGCGGTGACCGCCGTCGACCACCTCGACCTCCAGATCGCGAGCGGCGCCTTCTACTCCCTGCTCGGCCCGTCCGGCTGCGGCAAGACCACGACCCTGCGGATGATCGCCGGCTTCGAGCAGCCCACGGAGGGCGAGATCCTCCTCGCCGGTGCGCCGGTGGCCGGGGTCCCGCCCTATCGCCGCCACGTGAACACGGTGTTCCAGCACTACGCCCTGTTCCCCCACATGGACGTGGCCGAGAACGTGGGCTACGGCCTTCGCCAGGTCGGGACGCCCAAGGACGAGGAGCAGCGACGCGTGGCCGAGGCGCTCGAGCTCGTGCGCCTGGCCGACCTCGGGAACCGGCGGACGTGGGAGCTGTCCGGAGGCCAGCAACAGCGCGTGGCGCTCGCCCGCGCCCTCGTGAACCACCCGACGGTCCTGCTCCTGGACGAACCGCTCGGGGCCCTGGACCTGAAGCTCCGCAAGGCCATGCAGCTCGAGCTCAAGTCCCTCCAGCGTGAGGTCGGGATCACGTTCGTGTACGTGACCCACGACCAGGAGGAGGCGCTGACGATGAGCGACGTCATCGTCGTCATGCGGGACGGGCGGGTCCAGCAGCAGGGCCGGCCCAGCGAGCTCTATGAACGCCCGGTCAACGCCTTCGTGGCGAACTTCATCGGTGAGAGCAACTCGATCGCCGGCCGCGTCGCAGGCGTCGCGGGCGACTGGGCGACCGTGGAGGCCGGCGGGCTCCGGCTCGAGGGCCGGGTCACCGACCCCGCCCGCCGGCCGGCTGCCGGCGACAACGTCATCGTGGCCATCCGGCCGGAGCGACTCGTGGTTGCCCCGGCCGCCGATCCCGGCACGCAGGATGGAGCGGCCACGACGGCCGTTCCCGGCCGGGTGACGCAGGGCACGTACCTGGGGGACCAGACCGAGTTCCGCGTCCAGACGGACGCGGCCGGAGAGCTGGTGATCCGCCGCCAGAATGCGGCGGGCGCCGATTCGGGGAGTCATGTCGGACCGGGCGACGCCGTCGTCGTCCGGTGGGAGCGCGAGGCCAACCTCGTGCTCATGGGTTGAGGCGCGGGATCCGGGATCACCGGGACCCGACGAAGGAGGAGGACACCATGCCCGACCGGGACCTCGAGGACTACCTGCACCGGATCGCGCAGCGACCGGTCAGCCGCCGCAGCCTCCTGCAGGCCATGGGCCTGGCCGGGGCGAGCGCCGCCGCGCTGGCCGCCTGTGGCCCGGGCGCCGGGAGCAGCGGCGGGATCGAGGACGCGCTGTACCTGTACAACTGGTCCGATTACGTCAACCCGGACAACATCGAGAAGTTCAAGAAGGACTTCGGGATCAAGACCTTCCAGTACGACACCTTCGCCAACAACGAGGAGCTCATCGCCAAGCTCCAGGGCGGCGTGTCCGGGTACGACATCGCCTGCCCGACCGCCGAGTACGTGCCGGGCATGGTCGAGCAGGGCTTCGTGACCAAGCTCGACAAGGGCCGGATCTCGAACCTCAAGTACATCGACAAGGCCTTCCAGGGCCTGTGGTGGGATCCCAACGACGAGTACATCGTCCCCAAGGACTACGGCACCACCGGCATCCTGTACCGGGGCAAGCTCATCGACCAGCCGACGACCTGGCGGCAGTTCTACGACCAGATCAAGGGCGAGGCGTCGGGCAAGACCGTCTTCGTCGACTCGATGGGCGACGTCTTCGTCTTCCCGCTCAAGATGCTCGGCTACTCGCTCAACTCGGTCGACCCGGGCGAGCTCGAGGAGGCGCGCCAGGTCCTGCTGGACGTGGCTCCGCACCTGCTGGCCCTCGACTCGGATACCTACCAGGACAAGCTGGCCACCGAGGAAGCGTCCCTGTGCCTGGGCTGGACCGGGCCGCTGCTCGAGCTGCGGGCCAACCCGGACACGGCGGACACCGCGTACTCCGTGCCCGAGGAAGGCACGCTCTTCTGGCTCGACGTCTGGGTCCTGCTCAAGGACGCGCCCCATCCGAACGCGTCCTACGCGTGGCTCAACTTCATCCAGGATCCCGAGAACCAGGGCAACGAGTCGAACTACAACGGCTACGCCACGCCCAACGACGAGGCGAAGAAGTTCGTCGACGCGGAGCTCCTGGCGGATCCGGCCATCTTCCCGCCCGACGACGTCCTGCCGAACCTGGAGGGCGCGCAGGACACGTCCGGCAACAACCAGCGGCTCGACATCTGGGAGGAGTTCAAGTCCAAGATCGGCGGCTGACGCCCCGATCGGACGGATTCCGTGACCGGAACGAGTGATTCGGTGACCCCGGCGCCGGCCGCCCCGCGGCCGGCGCCGGGGTTGGACGCGCCCGCGAGACCCGGGCGACAGCGCCTGCTGACGGCACTGCTCGTCCTGCCGGCCGGGCTCTGGTACTCGCTGCTGCTGGTCGCCCCGCTCGTCATCATCGTCGTCTTCAGCTTCGGGGTCCGGGCGCCGAACGGTGGGTACGCGCCCGCCTTCACGTTCGAGAACTACGCCACCCTGCTCAACCGGCCGGAGCCCTTCATCAACAGCCTGCTCATGGCCACGGGCGGCACCATCGGGTGCCTGCTCGTCGGGCTCCCCCTCGCCTACTTCATGGCCACCCGGGCCGGCAGCCGCAAGGGCCTGCTCGTGCTCCTGCTCGTCATTCCCTTCTGGACGAGCTTCCTCATCCGGACCTACGCCTGGCTGATCATCCTCGGGCCGGACATGGGCATCGCCGGCTGGCTCGAGCGCCTCACCGGGTCCGACGACGTCAAGATCCTGGGCACGCCCTGGGCGGTGATGATCGGCCTGGTCTACGGCTACCTGCCGCTCATGGTCTTCCCGCTGTTCGTGACCCTCGAGCGCATGGATCGCAGCCTGATCGAGGCCTCCAAGGACCTGGGAGCCGGGCGCTGGGCCACCTTCCGCCAGATCACCCTGCCGGTGGCCCTGCCCGGCCTGGTCACCGGCAGCATCCTCGTCTTCATCCCGATGATGGGCGAGTACGTGATCCCTGCCATCCTCGGCTACGGCCGCACGTACATGATGGGCAACGCGCTCGTGAGCTCGTTCCTCGAGGCCCGGAACTGGCCCGCCGGCGCCGCCCGCGCGGTCGGCCTCATCTTCGTCATGGTCGTGTTCGTGTCCTTCTACGTCTGGTTCCTCAATCGCGGGCGGCGCTCGCGAGAGGTCAGCGTGCTGTGAGGGCGCCCCGATGAGCGCGGCGAGCGTTCCCCAGGCCACCTCCCGCCCGGCGCCCGCGCCTCGTCCGCGCCTCGATGGGGCCACCCGACTCGTCGAGGGCTGGCTGCGCGGCCACACGGCGCTGGTCTACGCGTTCCTCTACCTGCCGATCATCGTCGTCGTGATCTTCGCCTTCAACGGGACCGACCGCCGGGTCACGTTCTGGGACGGCTTCAGCACGAAGTGGTTCGGGGTCGCCCTCAACGACTTCGTCGTGCGCAAGGCGCTCCTGAACAGCTTCATCGTCGCGGTTCCCAATGCGATCCTCGCCACGGTCTTCGGGACCATGGCGGCACTCGGCCTCCAGCGGGTGGGCCGCCGCGTGCGCACGGCCTTCGACGCCCTGACCTACATCAGCGTCATCGTGCCCGAGGTCGTCATCGCGCTGGCCACCCTGATCCTGTTCGCGACCGGCTTCGATGCCGTCGAATCGACGACGGGCGTGCGGCTGACCTTCGGCTACCCGACGATCATCGCGGCCCACGTGCTGTTCAACACGAGCCTCGTCCTCCTGCTCGTCCGGGCCCGTCTCACGACGATGGACCGGACCCACGTGGAGGCGTCCTACGACCTCTTCGCGACGCCCTGGCGGACCTTCGTGCAAATCACGTTCCCGCAGCTGCTGCCCGCGATCGTGGCCGGGTTCCTGCTCTCGTTCACGTTCAGCTTCGACGACTACGTGATCACGACGTTCACGAGCGGGCCGGGCTCCACCACGCTGCCGCTGTTCATTTTCGGGCAGATCAAGCGCGGCGTGACCCCCGAGACGAACGCGGTCGCGGTCATGATGCTGGCGCTGACCCTGGTGCTGCTCGCGATCGGCCAGTGGCTCCTGAGCCGCGGGTCGCGGGATTCGAGCGGCCGTACGTCGATGGCCGGGATCATCGTCGAGCAGTAGCGGGCGGCGGTGGCGCTGCCGCGTGGCGTGGCCCCGCTCGCGCGGCCTTGTTTCTGGCGATGGCGCTGCCCCGGGCCCTGGCCCCTTCCGGCGCGGCTCGTTTCTGACAGATTTGCCTCAGGAGCAAGCTATTCGGGGAATCCGTGCCAGATACGCGCGGAGTCGCCCATGTGCCAGGAATCGGCCCGCGGCTCCCGCACGGCGGCACTGGACCAACGCCGACGGTCTCGCCTTGCTTGCCCCCCACGGGAAATTGTCAATTCCGCGGGCGGCGTGCGCGGGCGGCGTTCGCGGGCGCCTCCGGCGGCGCGGGCGTCTTCTCCGGCTCGGACGGAGCCTCCGGTCAGCCCGTGGCTGCCGCCTCGGCGAGCGCCGGCGTCGGGTCGGGGAGCCCCGCCTCGTCGGCCAGGAGGCGCGCCTTGTCGGTGCGCTCCCAGGGCAGGTCGAGGTCGGTCCGCCCGAAGTGCCCGTACGCCGCGGTCTGCCGGTAGATGGGCCGTCGGAGATCGAGGGCCGCGATGATCGCGGCGGGTCGAAGGTCGAAGTGGCGAGCCACGAGCTCCTCGATGCGCTCGTCCGGGACGTGGTTGGTCCCGAACGTCTCGATCGAGACGGACAGCGGCTTTGCGATCCCGATGCCGTACGCGATTTCGATCTCGAAGCGATCCGCAAGCCCGGCGGCGACCACGTTCTTCGCCACCCAGCGGGCGGCGTAGGCGCCCGAGCGGTCGACCTTCGTCGGGTCCTTGCCCGAGAAGGCACCCCCGCCGTGACGGGCCATCCCGCCGTAGGAGTCGACGATGATCTTGCGGCCGGTCAGCCCGGCATCTCCCATCGGGCCGCCGACCACGAACCGGCCGGTCGGGTTCACGTGCATCGTGGGGTTGCTGCCCCGGAGGTGCTGCGGCAGGACCGGCATGATCACCGCCTCGGCGATGTCGTCCTGGAGGTGCTCGAGGCGGACGTCAGGATCGTGCTGGGCGGAGACGACCACCGTCCGGACCCGGACGGGGCGTCCGGCCTGGTACTCGATCGTGACCTGGGTCTTGCCGTCCGGCCGAAGGTACGGGAGCTGCCCCGACTTGCGCGCCTCCGCCAGGCGCCGCGCCATCCGGTGGGCAAGCGCGATCGGCAGTGGCATGAGCTCGGGCGTCTCACGGCACGCGAACCCGAACATCATTCCCTGGTCGCCGGCCCCGAGCTCCTGCGTCGCGACCTTCTCGCCCCGTACCTCGAGCGCCGCATCCACGCCCATGGCGATGTCGGGCGACTGCTCCTTGATCGAGACGAGCGTGCCGCAGGTCTCGTAATCGAAGCCGTAATCGGAGCGGGTGTAGCCGATGTCCCGGACCGTCTCGCGGACGACCTGCTGGAAATCGATGTACGTCTCGGTGGTGATCTCGCCGAGCACCAGGACGAGGCCCGTGGTGGTGGCCGCCTCGCACGCGACGCGCGCCTGCGGGTCCTCGCGGAGGATGGCGTCCAGGATCGAGTCGCTGATCTGGTCGCACATCTTGTCGGGGTGGCCTTCGGTCACCGATTCCGACGTGAACAGGTACTGCTGGGCGTCGACGATGCTGGTCATGTGGTCCTCGTGGCTGCAGGCGCGAGGGTAGCACCAGGCGGCCCGGGGGCGGCAGCGCCGTGCGCCCGGCAGGCCGGACATGTGGCGGCGCGCGTGCCTATGCTGCCGACGTGGACCCGACGACGACCGCGTATGCCGCCGCGCTCGACGAGGCCGACCCCCTCGCCTCGTTCCGGGCCCGGTTCGAGATCCCGGATCCGGAGGTCGTCTACTTCGACGGGAACTCGCTCGGGCGGCCGCCGGCAGCCACGTCGGCGGCGTTGGCCGCCCTGACCCGGACGGCGTGGGCGGGCGACCTCATCCGCAGCTGGGACACGTGGCTGGACCTGCCGCTGCGCGTGGGCGACCTGCTCGGCACGCGCCTCCTCGGGGCGCGGCCCGGCGAAGTCGTCGTGACGGATTCGACCACCGTCAACCTGTACCGGCTGGCGGTTGCCGCGCTTGACGCGCGACCCGGCCGGCGTTCGATTGCCGTGGCGCGCAGCGAGTTCCCGACGGACCGGTACGTCGTCGAAGGGCTCGCTGCCGAACGCGGTCTCACGATCCGCTGGCTCGCGGACGACCCGATCGACGGCCTGCCCGGCCCCGCCCTCGACGCGGTCCTCGATGAGGACCTGGCCCTGCTCGTGCTGTCCCACGTCAACTACCGCTCGGCCGCGATCGAGGACCTTGCCGGCATCACGGC
>CAZVDO010000007.1:38938-48361 GCA_964625345.1 uncultured Anaerolinea sp.
GGCTGAACCCCGGCCGATCAGGCCGGCGCGATCCCCTTCGTGCGGGCGCGAAACTCGTCGAGGAAGGCGATCTCCACCGGCTCGATGTCGTCGGCGGGGGTGAACCCGAACACCTGCCCGTAGAAGTCGAGTTCCGAGCCGATCGAGCGGAGGATGGCCTCGCGCCCGCGGAAGCCGTGGTCCTCGCCCGGGAAGAGCAGGTACGCGTGCGGGACGTGGCGCTCGAACAGCGCATCGACGATCCGCTCGGCCTCGGCCGGCGGCACCACGCGGTCCTCGGCGCCCTGCTGGATGAGGACGGGCACGGTGATCCGATCGGCGTGGAGGGCCGGCGATCGATCCTGGTACCGCTGCGCCTCGGCCGGATACGGTCCCACGAGGTTCTCGAGGTAGCGCGACTCGAACTTGTGCGTGTCCTTCACGAAGGCGCGCAGGTCCCCGAGACCGAACAGGCTCGTCCCGGCGGAGAACGTCCGGCGGAACGCGAGCGCCGCGAGCGTGGTGAACCCGGACGCCGAGCCGCCGCGAATCGCGAGCCGCGCCGGGTCGGCCAGGCCCTGCTCGGCCAGCCACGTGGCGCCGGCCACGCAGTCGTCGACGTCGACGATCCCCCACTGCCCCTCGAGCGAGCGCCGGTAGGCGCGCCCGTAGCCGGTGCTCCCGCCGTAGTCCACGTCGAGCACCGCGAATCCCCGGCTCGTCAACAGCTGGATCGTGGTCGCGTAGCCGCTGAACGCCGACGAGGTCGGACCCCCGTGCGAGGTCACGATGAGGGGCGGCAGCTCGCCCTCCGGCGCGGCGAAGTGCCGGTTGTTCGGCGGGTAGTAGTTGCCGTAGGCCACCCGACCGCCCGCGGACGGAAAGGTCACGTGGCGGCCGACGACGATGTCGGCGGGGTCGCGCACGACGTTCGTCGCCCGCATGAGCACGGCGATGCCCCCACCGTCGAGGTCGCACTCGGCAGCGACCGCCGGTTCGGATGGCGACACGGCACGGACCACGACCCGTCCGCCGTCGACGGCGATCGATGAGATCTCGGTCCAGGGCACGTCGACGACCTCGAGCTGGGCGTCGGGTCCCGGCGTGCGGATCCGGTAGAGCCGATCGCGCCCCTCGTTCCGAGCGACGGCGAGGATTCCGCCATCGTCGAGGAAGGCGTACTCGCGGTTGCCGAACACCCAGTCGGGCGAGGCGAACTCGGCCTCGATGGGCGCATGGACGCGCTCGATGCGGTCCGAGGCGGCCGACCCAGCCCCGTCGGCGCCCTCGATCCAGCGGTACAGCTGCATCCACCCGTCCGGCTCGGCCGCAAAGTGGAGCCGTCCATCCGCCGACCACCGGGGCTGGCTGATCCAGTCCCCGGGCGATCCCGCGACGATCCGCGACGGCGCGAGGCTCCCGTCGCCCGCGGCGTCGGCGATGCGCAGGGTCGTGCCGTCCCACGGCAGGTTGGGATGGTCCCAGTCGAGCCAGGCGAGGCGCCGCCCGTCGGGCGAGGGCCGCGGCGCCGCGTAGAAATCGTGGCCGGTGTCGAGGACCGTCACGGATCCGTCCCCGAGGTCGATCGCGACGAGGTCGTTGACCCACTCCCCGTGGCGGGCGACCGCCTCGGGCGTGTGGTCCTCGCGCACGGCGACCAGGCGATGGCGCGGGGCGTCGAGGGCCATGTCCGCGTAGCGCCACTCCCCTGCCGGCGTCAACGGCACGAGCTCGCCCGCCGCCACCACGCGATGGAGCCGTCCGGTGGCGAACTCGGACACGATCACGAGGTCGTCGGCATCGCGCGCGCCGGGCACGATCAGGCAGGCACCGCCGCCGTACTCGTGGACGCGCGACCGCACGTTGAAGCCCGGCGGCGTGAGGCGGGTGGTGCTTCCGTCGCGCTCGCGGCGGACGAGCGAGACGCGGCCGGATTCCTCGGGCCGGCCCTCGAGCCACCAGCGCCGCCCGCCCGCGGCGTGCACGTCGCCGATGAAGACGACGCCGTCGGTGAGGCTCTCGAGCGGGAACGGCGATGCCCAGCTCCCGTACGGAGCGATCGTTCGCGGGGTCGTCATGGTGGTGCTAGGTGCCCTGGCGCCAGGAGGACACGTAGGCCGCCTGTTCCGCGGTCATCGCATCCAGCGTGATCCCCCGCGCAGCGAGCTTGAGACGTGCGACCTCGGCATCGATGGCCTCGGGGACCACGTAGACCTGCCGCCCCAGCTCGGCGTGATGACGGATGGCGTACTCGGCCGACAGCGCCTGGTTGGCGAAGCTCATGTCCATGACCGCCGCGGGATGCCCCTCGGCCGCCCCGAGGTTGACGAGCCGTCCCTCGGCAACCAGGTGGAGGCGCTTGCCACCGAGGTCGAATTCCTGGACGTTCTCGCGGACCTCGCGGACGTGTCCCTCGGCCATCGCCCGCAGCGCGGCAAGGTCGAGCTCGGCGTCGAAGTGCCCGGAGTTGGCCAGGACCGCGCCGTCCCGCATGGCCTCGAAGTGCTCGCGCCGGAAGACGTTCACGTTGCCGGTCGCGGTCACGAAGATGTCGCCCCAGCCGGCCGCCTGGCCGGCCGTCATCACGGCAAAGCCGTCCATGAGCGCCTCGAGCGCGCGGACCGGGTCCACCTCGATGATCGCCACATGCGCGCCATGGCCGTGCATCCGGGAAGCGATCCCGCGGCCGACCCAGCCATAGCCGGCGACGACGACGTTGCGCCCGGCGATGAGCAGGTTCGTGGCCCGGATGATCCCGTCGACCGTGGATTGGCCGGTCCCGTAGCGATTGTCGAAGAGGTGCTTGGTCAGGGCCTCATTGACGGCGATCACCGGGTACCCGAGCGCGGCATCGGCGGCCATGGCCCGCAGCCGGATGACGCCGGTGGTGGTTTCCTCGGTCCCGGCGAGCACCTCGGGGACCTGCCCGGGCCGCTGCTCGTGGAGGAGCGACACCAGGTCGCAGCCGTCATCCATCGTGAGGACCGGGTGGGTGTCGGCGACCGCGTTGAGGTGGGCGTAATACGTGTCCCGGTCCTCGCCGCGCCGGGCGTAGGTGGAGATCCCGTACTCGGTCACGAGCGCGGCGGCCACGTCGTCCTGCGTGGACAGGGGATTCGATGCGGCGAGGACCACGTCTGCGCCGGCCGCCTTGAGCGTCCGGGCGAGGTTCGCGGTCTCCGACGTGACGTGGAGGCATGCGCCGATGCGCACGCCGGCGAGCGGACGCTCGGCGGCGAAGCGCTCCCGGATGAGGCGCAGGACGGGCATGTCCCGCTCCGCCCACTCGATCCGGCGGACGCCCTCGGCGGCCCGGCCGAGGTCGGTGACGTCATGCGGCGGCAGGCCGGAGCGGGCGCCGGCGGCGTGCGAACCAGGGGCCGTCATGGGATGGGATGCTCCTTCTCGGGCGAGAGGCGACGACGCACCGACGCCACGAACTCGGACCACGGAGACCCGATGCGGTGGGCGAGGCGTTCCTCGAAGCGGACGTGCTCGGCATAGCCGAGATGGCGATAGGCACTGATGGCGGGCGGGTTGTCCGCCCGGACGTTGAGGACGACATGGTCGCATGACTGGAGGAGCTCTGCCGTCACGGCACCCGTGACCGCGGTTGCGTAGCCCCGGCCGCGAAAGTCCCCGTGCGTGAGCACGTTCCCGACGACCGCCATGCGCGCCTGCGGGCTGACCACGTGGGTGCCCGCGGCCGCGATGAGGCGACCGCGCAGCCGGATCCCGTAGTAGACGCCTTCCGCGATGGCATGCGGCGGCAGCCAGGCCCCGAACCCGAGCTGGTAGAGGCGGTTGAGGTCGCTCGCATCGGCGGGCGAGAGGCGCTCGACGCCGGGGTCCGGCCCTTCGATGAACCGTTCCCGGTCCACCCACATCCGGACCATCTGGGGCCCGGCGTCCAGGCGGTAGCGAGCGGCGATCGCGGGCAGCGACGCGGGCAGTGCCGCCACGTAGGCGAGGCGCGGGTTGATGACGCTCCGGAGTACCGCGGTGATGGCATCGTCGCGGCCCATGGCGAAGAGAGGCTGGGGGGATCCGCCGGCGTACTCCATCACGAGCCCGACGATGGACCCGCCGGACCACGCCGCGCCCCAGCGCGTCCGCGGGAACTCCCGGTCGTCGAGGTCGCAAATGGCGTAGGCGGCGAACAGGCGATCCTGCTCCAGGAACGCACGCAGGCGGGCCCGGTCCGTCGTGACCGAGGTCGTGAGGCTGCCGCTGCGCGAGATCGCCACGCTGGTCACGCGGGCGCCCACGTCACAGCACGCTCCGGATCACGCAGGAATGCCTGGCGCCGCAGGCGAGGCAGGCGCAGCGGGCGCGGCAGCGGCTCGCCGTGCGTTGCGCCGGTCCATCGCCGCGGCGAGCGCGGGCCCGAACGGCGCAACCAGCAGGCCTTCCTCGGTCACGATGCCGGTCACGAGGTCGGCCGGGGTCACGTCGAACGCGGGGTTCCAGACCTCGGTGCCGTCCGGGGCGACCGGGGTTCCGCGCACCGTGGTCACCTCGGCGGCCGGCCGCTCCTCGATCGGGATCGCCGCACCGTCCGGGGTCTCGAGGTCCACGGACGACAGCGGGGCGCACACGTAGAACGGCACCCCGTGGCGCGCCGCGAGCACGGCGAGTGGGTACGTCCCGACCTTGTTGGCGGTGTCGCCGTTCGCCGCGACGCGGTCCGCGCCCACGAGGACGGCGTCCACCCGGCCCTGCGCGAGCAGGGACCCTGCCGCCACGTCGGGGATGAGGGTGTGCGCGACACCCGCCTGGGCCAGTTCCCACGCCGTGAGCCGCGCTCCCTGGAGGTACGGTCGCGTCTCGTCCACCCAGACATGCAGCGGGCGCTCGGCATGGTGGGCCGCCTGGATGATCCCCAGAGCCGTGCCGTACTGCCCGCACGCGAGCGGTCCGGTGTTGCAGTGGGTGAGGAGCTCCAGCGGCCGATCGGCAAGGACCGGAAGGGCTGCGAGCCCGGCCTCCGCGAGCCGCCCATGGTCGTCCGTCGCCTCGGCCACGATCCGGTCGGCCTCGGCTCGCATGGCGGCCGCGATCGCGACACCCGTGGCGCCGGCATCGTCTGCAGCCTGAAACGCCTCCATGACCCGATCGACCGCCCAGCCGAGGTTGACGGCGGTCGGGCGCGATGCGGCGAGACTCCGCGCAGCGCGCCGGATCAGGTCGCGGCGCACCGCCGGCGGTGCATTGCGGGCTAGCCAGCCACTCAGGGCGAGGGACAGCGCTGCCACCTGGCCGATCGCCGGGGCGCCCCGGACGACCATGTCGTGGATGACGCGGGCGCCGTCGTGGGCGCTGTGGACCGGCACCTCGACGAGCGCTTCGGGCAAGGCCCGCTGGTCGATGACGAGGAGGAGCGCATCGTCCTCGTCGGAGAACCGGAACGGCGTCCGGAAGCCCGTCGGGCGTTCCGGTGCCGATCCGGAAGCTGAGGGCTCGCCTCCGGCGGCGCGAGCCGATGGGCCGGCGTTGATCGCCGCAATGGCAGCCGATCGCCCACCGCGCGGGTCGGCGGCACCGCCCGGCTCCGCGCCGCCGGCGAGGAGGTCGCGAGCCTGGGCCGCGGTCTGGTCGCGGAGGGATTCCACCGCCCCGACGACCTGGGCCGCGCTGGTCATGACCTCGCCGGCAAGCTGGCGGAAGAACCGGCGTCGGGATGGATCGGGGGGCGGGCCGCTCATCGCGTCCTGTCCGGGGGCAGGCGGCTAGTAGCGAATGACGCTGTCGACCCTGCGGCCGGCGAGGCGCTCACGCCCGTTGAGGAAGTCGAGTTCGACGAGGAACCCGAGCCCGACGATCTCGCCCTTGAGCCGCTCGACGAGCTCGATCGTGCCGTGGACCGTCCCGCCGGTGGCAAGGAGGTCATCGACGATCAGCACCCGCTGGCCGGGCTGGATCGCGTCGCGGTGGATCTCGAGCGTGTTCGAGCCGTACTCGAGGGCGTACTCGACGCTCAGCGTCTCGGCGGGCAGCTTGCCCAGCTTCCGGACGGGCACGAGGCCCGCGCCGAGCGCGATCGCCATCGGGGCGCTGAAGATGAAGCCGCGCGATTCCATGCCCACGACGATGTCGACCTTCTCGCCCTGGTAGGGGGCGAGCATCAGCTCGATGGCCTCGCCATAGGCCGCCGGGTCCTTGAGCAGGGTCGTGATGTCGTAGAAGAGGATCCCCGGCTTCGGGAAGTCCGGGATCTCGCGGATCTTCGCGCGAAGCGCCTCGGCGGACATCGGTGCGGGGACCTCCTGGCTGGGCGGACCGATCCGGTGACCGGTGGCGCGGGCTGGGCGGGCGCGCTCGCCGCTGGCTGGGCTCGCACCGCGATCAGGTCGAGTCTAGCGCACGGGCCGGGGCACGCCGCGTCCACGACGGACCGACGCTGAACGGGGAGGTACGCCGTCAGGCGGGTTGCACCCGGGGATGGTGGAGCCGCGGCGCGAGGAGGAACCCCAGCACGGCCACGAGGACGCCGACCGCGATCGTGCCCGCGAGGCCCGCCGCGGGGCTCGCCGACCCGCGGACCGAGGCTGCGATCAGGGCGCCCGCCACGCCGGTGCCGAGGGCCGTCCCGAGCGCGTCGGACAGGGAGACCGCCGCGGAGGCGACGCCCTGCCGGTCGAGCGGGGCATCGCGCAGGACGATGATCGCGAACTGCGAGTAGGCAAAGCCCATGCCCAGGCCCGCGAACGCGAAGAACGGCACGGCGACCCAGGCGGGGATCGCGTCCACCAGCGCGAGGCCGATGCCCGCCATCCCGATGGCCACGACGGGGAACCCGAGCCGGACGAAGAACTCGGGACCCGTCCGTACCGAGTGGCGCGACTGGTACCACGAGCCGATGCTCCAGGACACCGTGGCCCCCGACAGCGCCACGCCGGCTGCCAGGGCCGACCAGCCTCGCACCTCCTGGAGCAGGAGGGTGACGTTCGCATCGACCATGAAGAACGAGAAGGTCAGCACGCCCCGGAGGACCACGGCGGCCGGGTAGCCGGGCGCGAGACGGAGCGTGCCCGGCGGCGTGAGCTTGGCGAAGGCGTACCCGCCCACGAGGATCCCCGCCGCGGACAGGACGGCCAGCGGCGCGAGGTCCGCCTGGAGCAGGCCCGTGGAGAGGAGCCCCGCCCCGAGCGCCGTGGCGAGCGCGAGCACGAGCCGGCGGCGCCGCTCGCCGCGACGGACGGTGGCGCGCGCATCTCCGGCAGCCGTATCCGGCTCGGCCGCGGGCCGCGGAATGGCGCGAAGCGCGCGGATCGCCATGCCGCCCGCGACGGCGATCAGCGGCAGCAGGCCGAGGAAGACGACCCGCCAGTGCCACGTCTCGGCGACGAACCCGGCAATGCCTGGCCCGATCAGGCCAGGCACCACCCACGCCGCGGAGAGCGTGGCGAACATCCGCGGACGCAGCGAGTCAGGGAGGCCCTGCCCGATGGCGACGTACGCGACCGGCGGCACGGCGCCGCCCCCGAAGCCCTGGATGAACCGCCCGGCGATGAGCATCTCCATCGAGCTCGCCAGGCCCGAGATCGTGAGGCCGATGGCAAAGCACGCCAGGCCGATCACGAACGGCACCAGGATCCCGCGCTCGTCGATGAGGCCGCCCACGATCGTGATCCCGATGAGGGACCCGAGGAAGAAGGCGCTGAAGACCCAGCCGTACAGCTCCAGCCCGCCCAGGTCGTTCGCGACGATCGGCATCGCGGTGGTCACGGCCAGGGCCTCCGCGGCCACGAGCGTGATCGTGAGCACGAGGCCCAGGGTCAGGGGCCGGCGGGCGGGCGCCCACAGCGAATCGTGGTTGGTCGAGGTGGGGCCCGCCGGGCGGGCATGAGACGTCACGGCCGGAGTATGGCCGAGCCATCGGCACGACGCCGTGAGGCGGGGGTCTGCCGGGGCACCCGGTGCGGACCGTGGGACGATGGGCCGGTCATGACGGCAACGTCGGTCCGCACCTTCCGCCTCGGGCTGCTGGGCCTGGCGTGCGTGGTGCTGGTGCCCGGTCTCGTGATCGTGCTCGCACGCGGCTTCGATGGGCTGTACGGCCAGGACGCCTTCGGCTACGCCGACTTCGCGCTGGGATCGATGCGGACGAGCCTGCTGGCCGGGCACGGAATCCCGGACTACCCGCTGCCGCCGGGCTACCCGCTGATCGTGGGCTTCGTCTCGATGATCGTCGGGCCGTGGGACCGGCTGCCCCAGGTCGTGGCCCTCGCGGCCGGCGCCGCGGTGCCGCCGCTCGTCGCGCTCCTGGCGCGCGAGCTCAGGCCGTCATCCGATGCACGGGTGGCGCTCCTCGCGGGCCTCGTGGCCGGACTGGCGGGCCAGCTGTGGCAGTCGAGCATCGTGGCCATGGCCGACACGCCGGGGCTCGCCGCGGCGACGCTCGGGGCATTCGCGGCCGTCCGGTACTGGCGCGGCGGGCGGGCGGCCTGGCTCGTCCTGGCGTCGGCCGCACTGGCGCTCGCGATCGACATCCGCCTGGTCTACGGCGCCGTGGCGATCGTGTTCGCGGGGCTCGCGGTCGTGCGCCTGCGTCGGGACGCCGTGGCCGATCGAAGCGTTGCCGTGGTGCGAGTGGCGCTCGCGACCGCCACGGTGATGGTCGTCCTGGCGCCAATGGTCGGGCCGATCCTCGGCGCCGTCCTTGCGGGGACTGCGCCGCCGTTCCTCGTGGAACTGGGCGTCGCGCGGTTCGATCTCCTCGCGCCGCTCAGGTCCGCGTTTCTCACCCGTGACGGCTCGCTCGAGTACGACGCGCCCATGGCCGCCTGGCTCCTCGGGCAGCCGTTCGCGCCGTACTGGCTCGGCGCGCTGGCGGCCGCGGTTCCCGTCGGAGCGCTGACCGCCTGGAGGGGACGGGATGCGTCCGCGGCGGCAACGCTCGTGGCGTGGCCCGCCGCCATGGGCGCCGTCCTGGCCTGGTACCCGTACCAGAACCCGCGCTTCGTCCTGGGCCTCCTTCCGCCGCTGGCGATCCTCGCGGCGGTCGGCGTGGATGCGGCCATTCGGCGAGTCACCGGGTCGCCCACCGCGCGACGCATGGCGGTTGCGGTCACCGCCACCGCCCTCGTGCTCCAGGCCGGCCTCGCGTGGTGGCACACCGATCGCTGGACGGCGGGACAACTGGCGGACCTGTCGGCCATCCGGTCACTCGAGGCGGCAATTCCCGATCCGGCGCGGGTCTACGCCCTCGGGGCGACCCCGGTCCTCCGGCACGACGGGCGCACCGTCGTGGAGCTGTTCGACCACACGATCGATGACCTTGGCGCGGCCACCAACGAACCCGGTGGCTCCACGGCGTACGTGATCGTCGATGTGCCGGCGATTCGCCGACAGTGGGCCGGGACCGCCACCGGGGCCGCGTTCAGCGCGCTCGTGGATGCGCTTCCCAGCGCTATCGTGGCAACCGAAGGGCGATGGACGCTC
>CAZVDO010000007.1:48461-55282 GCA_964625345.1 uncultured Anaerolinea sp.
CGCCCAGGTCACGCGAATCGGCCGGTCGAGGCCGGGCAGCGGAAGGCCGGCGGCCTCCGTCTCGACCGCCTGTCGCTCGTCGGTCGAGAGCGCTCGCCATGGCGCGACGTCCACCACGGCGTCGGCTCGTCGCCACGTGCCCGCTACCTCGCCCCCGACCATCACGGCTCCGGGCCACACGCGCGACGTCCACAGCTCGGCCCGTCGCCGTGGGTCCGGGACCAGGAGGTCACGTTCCCGGCCCTGCAGGAGATAGAACGTGTCGCCGCTGGGGAGCAGGCGCGCCGGCGCCGGCGGGCCCGGCGTGGCCAGGATCGCTGCCTCATCCGACGCGAGCAGCCACGCATCGCCGATCGGGGTACGCACCGGGATCAATTCGCCCCCCAGTCCCTCGAAGGCGGCGTGGGCGCGCGGGGCACGGATGCCGGCCCAGTCCGAGAAGCCCTGGGCGGTCGAGGGCCCGAGCACGTGGAGGAAGCGCCGCGCAAGTTCCAGGCGCGCGGCGAGCGGATCCATCGCCGGTTCCGGCACCGTCCAGACCGTGGGCCGGCGTGCCCCTTCCCATCGAATGCGAATGCGCCCGGTGGGGGCGCCGTACCGGAGCATGTTCGGGCTCACGCCGAGGCCGCGACCCGCGTCGGCATAACTCATCGCCCGGCCATCGAGGAAGGCATCCAGGCGCGACGCCGTCTCCTGCGCGAACCGGCGCTTGGCCGGCTCGTCGGGGAGGCGGCCGAGAGAGAACACGGGGGCGTCGACCTCGGCGACGACGTACGCGCTGAACCTGGGGCCCCAGAGCTGGGTGAGCGACGGATGCTCCCACGCGTCCGGGGTCGTCGCCGCGACCCGGGCGTGGATGGACAGGAGCGCCGCGCGCGGCATGCTGTCCTGGAGTCCGGCCCACGCCGCACGGCGGAGCGAATCAGGCCCCGGCGGCAGGCGTGCGTCGAGGTGGCTGGTCGCGCGCCGGAACGCGAGGACCTGGTCGCGCGAAACCTCGAGGGGTGCGCGGCTCATATGCGCCGACGGCCCGGGATCCGCGGGCGGCGCCGCGGCGCCGCGGCGTCCGGATCAGGCGCCCTCGGTCACCTCGAACAAGGTGTGCGCCTCGAGGCCGTGCGCTTCACGATGCACGCGTGTCGCGGTCTCGCGATCGGGCGCATCCACGAGGCAGAACACCTTGCCGTTCTCCTCGTCCACCCAGTAGTGCTTGTAATTCACGCCGTACTGGCCCTGGACGCGGACGTCTGCCTCGTGGGCACCGGCCACGTCATCTGCCTTGACCCCCGGAATGTCGTGCATGTCCATGTAGGTCGGCATGTCGGGACACCTCGCTCGGCTGCAGAACTGGATGGATGCACAGTACCGGGTCGGCGCGGGATTCGCCCATCCAGTATTCGCCTCGGTCAGCGACTGCCTGCGGCCGGGCGTGGATAGCAGCCGTCGAACACCATCCCGGACGCCATGTACGGATCATCGAGCGTGCCGGCGTGGGTCCAGAGTCCAACCTGTGGCAGTGCAACACGATCTCCCGCGCGTGCCACGACCTGGCCGTGCTCGTCGTGAAGCACGAGGTCCGGCTCGAGCGTTACGGCGAACCCTCGGGGCCAGACGATCGACGCCTCGGTCCTGTCATCGAGCCGGATCGGTGCGAGGTCGCCCGCCTCGCCCGACGCGAGCAGCTCGCCCGCGACCGGCGGCACGGCAGCGGACGCGTCGCAGAGGACCCCCGATGTCCAGTCGAACGTGCGCAGCGCCGCCTGGCGCGCAATGGGCCGACCTTCACCATCGACCACCGTCCTCGCGCCGAGCGGCGCGTCAAGCCGGACCACGATGTCGACCACGACCAGGTTTGCCGTCCCGCCGAGGAGGCTCGTCCACATCGATCGGGCCTCCACGCGCACGCGGTCCGCGTCCTCCGTCACGCTGGCCCGGGTCCAGCTGTGGGGAATGGCCGCCACGGTGATGGTGATGCTGCGATCGTCGCCGAGCGCGTAGTGGTCGGGCTGGACCGGCGAATCGTGGAGCACGAACAAGCTGACGAAACCCAGAACGGCGATGACCGTGACCAGACCGGCGAGGAGCCGGGGGGCCGGTTGCCGAACGACCCGTCGAACGACGAAGCCTGGCGTCGCAAGGAGCAGCGAGATGCCACCGACCACGCCCGCGAGGCTCAGGTACACGTAGGCGTCGCTGGGTGGCCCGTTCCCGCGGAGTACGGCCTGAACGGCCACTCCCTCCAGCACCAGGAGCACGCCACCGGCGACGGCAAGGACCTGCCTCCCCCGATCGGCGGTCAGCCCGCCGATCACGCTGACGAGTACCAGGGTCGCAATCGGTACGGCGCTGCGGGGGAAATCCGTACCGCCGGCGGCAATCCCGACCGCCATCGCGATCGCCGCGACCAGCACTCGCGCTGTCAGGCCGAAGCGAAGCGAGGGTTTCGCCCGCTCGAGCATGTGATTCAACTCGGAACCCACGCGCACGAAACGCCGACGACGAACACGGCAGCGAACACGAGGATCGAGCCGAACACCGTCAGCACGGTGCCAACGGCGGCCACCGGGATGGCGACGACCGCCCTATCGATCCGGGACGCCGTGGCCCGCACGGTCAGCGCGAACCCTCCTGCCAGGGCAACGGCGACGATGGCCACGCGAGGAAGGATCGCGCCCAGACCCGGGTCCGGGTCGCACCCGACGCTCGCACCCGACGTGAGCAGGGGGACCGCAACGCCGAGGCCCAGCACGGTTGCGAGCACGGCCGTGATCCGTCGTCGCGCGGCACGACCCGCGAGCGGCTCCGCGAGTGCCACCGCCCACGGGACCAGGCATGCGACCGGGAGGAGGATGGCCCACCAGACGACGGTCTCGTCGAAGGGTCCGATCGCCGGCACCCGGAGTCGGAGGCTGATCGGGACGAGGACGATCGCGCCAGCCAGGATGAAGAGCGCCGGGCCGGCGAGGTACGCCATCCAGGTCCGGGCCGAGCGCACCGGCGTCGCAGCCAGCTTCGACATCGCGTCACCCCCCGACGAGTGCATCCGTGGCGTCGCGGCCGCAGCCTGTTCCGCGCTGGCGGTGCTGTCAAGGGGCGCCAGCCGTGGGTCCGTCACGCCGCGGCGCTCAGGCGGAAGGCCCCCGCACGCGATACCGCACGAACACCACCCCGCTGCCGAAGCGCCGCTCGTCGAGGAGTTCGAGGTCGGCCCGGATGCCGTCCGGCAGGGCTCGCTTGCCACCCCCGACGAGGACCGGCACGAGGAGCAGCTGCACCTCGTCGACCAGGCCCGCGAGGAGTGCCTGCCCCGCGAGCTCGGCCCCGCCGATCGAGAGGTCGGAATCCGCGCCGTCCTTCAGCCGTCGGATGGTCGCGTGGTCGAAGGTCCGCTCGATCCGGGTCCTCGCGCTCGACACGCTTGCCAGCGTTCGCGAGAACACGACCTTGTCGGTCCGTCGCCAGATCTCGGCGTAGTCGCGGGTGACGGGGTCATCGTCGCCGCCGGTCTCCCAGAAGACCATCGTCTCGTACATGCGCCGGCCGTACAGGTGGGTGCCGATCGGCCGGTCCAGGTCGTTGGCGAACGCGTGGACCTCCGCGTCGGGGGCGGCCCAGTCGAACCGCCCGTCCGGGTCCTCGACGTAGCCGTCGAGCGAGGCGATGGCGCTGTAGACGAGGCCGGCCATCGAGGTGTCGGGCGGTCAGCGAGGGAGCGGGTTCGGGCCGGTCGCCGTCACGAGCCGCTGCGGCATCCAGCCCTCGACATGATGGAAGCCGTCGGTGAAGGGCCCCTCGAACTGCTCGACCGAGGCCTGGAGCGAATCCCGGTAGAACTTCACGTGGGTGAAGTCCTCCATGAGGATGTAGACCGGATCGGGGATGCTGTTCGGTCCCTGGAACTGCTGGCCCGTGAGCACCGGCTTGTGCTCCTCGATGAACGCCTCGAATCCGTCGCCCACCACGACGCCGAGGTGCTCGAGGCCCATCTTGTACACGCGCTGATGGACCGGCGGGATGAGCTCGATGAGCGGGACGAGCGTTCCGTCGAGGACCTGGAGGGGTTCGGCGAGGACGATCAGCGAGATCGGGCGGCCGTTCCAGACGTTTTCGCGATTGGCCCATGCGTGCCGCTCGAGCTGCGTCCGGACGCGCAGGTATTGGTCCCACTCGGGCACGCGGTACGCGAGGTGGCTGAGCCCGTATGGTCCGATGTCGATGCCGCGCGCCACCAGCCGATCCCGCTGCTGCGCCACGAACGCCCGGTAGTCGCCGAGGATGTCCTCCATGGGACTGGTCATGTCACTTCCTCTCCGGGCGTGCGTGGGCGTCACGCTACGATTCACTCGATGTGATCCCGACCCGGGATCGTACCTGCATGCGCAGGGAGGGTAGTCGATGCAGGCCCGCTCGTTCCCGCCCGCACCGGAGGGTCGGTCCCCGGCCGGCGCCGAGATCCGCTACCTGATCGAAGGCACGACCGGCGCCATGATCCACTCGACGGTTCCGCCGGGGCAGGTGAACCGAGCCACGCTCCACGCCACCGTGAGCGAGTTCTGGCATGTCCTTTCGGGAGAAGGGCAGATCTGGCGACGAGATGGCGATGGCGAGTCGACGACCGACCTGACGCCAGGCGTGACCATCGACATTCCCGTCGGGACGGCATTCCAATACCGCTGCACCGGCGCCGAGCCGCTCCGATTCCTGTGCGTCACGATGCCGCCCTGGCCGGGCAACGAGGAGGCGACGTTCGTCGAGGGACCCTGGACGCCGAACGCCCCGGTCGATTAGTCAGCAAGCGTCGAGCGGTTCGTCCGAACCAGGGCGCGCGCCCTCGTCGGCCGTGTTTCGGACCCGAGCGTCAGGCCGCCCGGACGGACTTCACGCGCCCCGTGATGGCGCGTCAACGGCGATCCGGAGCCTGCCGTCCGCGCCGCGGCGATGGATGACCACGTACTTGCCGCGAGTGCCGTCCTGGACCGTGTAGCCGATGTCGACGACGAGGTCGCCGCTCGAGAACACCTCCGCCGATTCGAACCGCACCGAGACCGGACCGTCGGCGAGCCACGCGCGGACGAAGGCCTCGATCGCCTCACGACCCTGGAGGACCGGCTGACCGGTGAACAGCAGCCGCGCGTCGTCCGTGTACAGCCCGAGGAGCGTCTCCGCGTCCTGGTCCCGAAGGGCCTGCTCGAACGTGTCGTTGAACGCCCGGACCTCCTCATCGACGGTCACTCGTGTCCTCCTTCGCGTACGACTCAGCCCGCGACCCCGAATGTCAGGCCGGGACCGTCACCCGTCGGGTGCGGGTAGGCGGGGCTGATCAGCGGGAAGACGCCAAGTATGGTCCGCGTGGCATCGTCGATGACGAGCACGCCGGCCGCACCCGGGCCCTGGCACGCAATCACCGTCGGGTCGTCAGTAGGCATCTCCGAGCGTGACCAGGCGAGGTCATGAAGATTCAGGTAGTCGCCGGTGCCCGTCGTGACCCACACCACCTGTCCCGACTCCTCCTGGGGAATGCAGCCGTCCAGCGCACGGGCGTCGCTGGCACGTACCGCCCAGACCGCCGACACGTGGGGCGGAACGTGGAGCTCGGGGGCCGCGATCTCCGGAGTCTGGCGCGCGAGGTAGTCCCACGTGATCGCGACCGCGTCGTCCGGTGTCAGCGCGGGGCTCAGGCCGGCTTCGATCGACTGCTCGAAGGGCCCGTTCCTCGGCGGCGGACTCGCGACGCCACGACCGGCGCATCCGGCGAGGACCACGGCCAGGACGGCGAACCACGCGAGGCTGCGCATCGCTCCCCGAGCCGCCTCGGATGTCACGCGGCGAGGCCGCCCAGCGCGATTACCGCTCGTGATGCTGGCCGTTGGGCGGGGTCGATGTCGAGCGCCGTCCGAGCCGGAACACGAGCAGGAGCACGGCGGCCGGGATCCCGATGACGACGCCCGTCGTCAGCAGCCAGACCGCGACTTCACCGACGCCGAGTCCAGGCATTCGAGGTTCCCCTTTCGTCAGATCGAGACGCCGGGGACATCGTGCGCCGACGTTGCGCGCGCGGTCAACGGTCAGTGCCCGCCACGCCTGGCGCGAGCCTCACTCGATCGCGGCGAGCTCGGTGCCAAGGCGGGCCACGACCGCCTGCGTGAGCCGCCACGACCTGAGCGCGTCCTTGGGCAGGCGGATGCGGACCTGGTTCGAGGCAAACGTGATCTCGGATGCCCGCAGGCCCGGCAGGGCGCCGGGGTGGAGCAGGCGCATGGCCGTGGCCCGTGAGAGCCCGACCCCGAAGCGGACCACGAGCTGGCCGTCCTCGCGCGAGATCGAGGAGACGCCCGCGGCCTCTGCCGCCAGGCGCAGCTCGGCGACCTCCACGAGTCGGAGCACGGGCTCGGGCATCGGCCCGAAGCGATCGGTGACCTCCTGCCGGAACGCCGCGATGTCGCCCGGCGTGCGGGCCCGAGCGAGCCGTCGGTAGAGCTCGAGCTTCTGGGCCTCCTCGGGCACGTAGTCGTCGGGCAGGTGCGCCTCGACAGGCAGGTCCACGACCGCCTGGGGAATCTCCACGACCGGTGGGCGACCCTCGCGCGCCGCCTTCGAGGCCTCGACCGCCTCGGCCAGCATGCGGGTGTAGAGGTCGAACCCGACTGCCGCCATGTGCCCGGACTGCTCACCGCCGAGGATGTTGCCGGCGCCACGGATCTCGAGGTCGGACAGGGCGATCTGGAACCCGGCCCCCAGCTCCGAGGCGTTGAAGATCGCCTGGAGCCGCTTGCGGGCGTCCTCGCTCATGCGCTCGCGGCGCCGGTACAACAGGTACGCGT
>CAZVDO010000008.1:0-1314 GCA_964625345.1 uncultured Anaerolinea sp.
TCGGAGCATCGGCCGGAGTTGGGAATCCGTCTATCGGCCGGTGGTCACGATTCGGCCGTGCCGAAGCGCCCCGGCGCGTCCGCCCAAGGACGCAAGGCCTCGTCGTCGCGCGCGGCACCTGTGGCCTGTTCGTCTACGATAGGCAGCGCCGGGCGGGAGTAGCTCAGTTGGCAGAGCGTCAGCCTTCCAAGCTGAATGTCGCGAGTTCGAACCTCGTCTCCCGCTCCAGATCCCCTTTCGCGATCGGCGCCGCCGTCCTCAGCGCCAGTTGGGCGGCAGGCGCAGGGCTGCGGGTCGGCCGATGTGGATGATGACCCCGGCAGTGGCGAGCGAACCGCCGATCACGATCCCGACCGGCAACTCCGCGGCCGCGGCCCCCTGGCCCAGCGCGGCGGACACGGCCCCGGCATAGGACCAGGCCATGAGGATGCCGTGCGTCTCGCCGCGCACGCGGCTCCGTCGGCCAAGCAGCACCGAACTGTAGGCGAGCGCGAGGGTGGCAAGGCTGACGACGGTCAGGTAGTGGAACGGACCGATGACACCCTTCGTGTCCACGGCCCACGCGGCGATGTTCAGGTAGACCATCGCGCCCACGTAGAGGAACCCGAAGCGACGATGTCGCATCGTGCCCTTGGGCGCGCGGAAGATCAGCGCCCCGACCGCGAGTGCGACCGCTGCGGCGGTCACGTGGACCAGGCCGGGACTGATCATGGGCGCGACGTCCCCGCGGACTGCCGGCCCAGCTCCGGCTCCACGTGGTCCGCCGCGGGACCGCCGCTCGTGGTGTCCAGCGGCGTCCGGCGGATCGCCACGCTCAGCCCTTGCGCTCCAGGATCGGACGCGCGACGTCGGGCCGGTCCACCACGAACGCGAACATCGCGCGATCGCCCCAGCGGCCCAGGAACAGGTGCCCGTAGATGTTCACGCCAGCGTCGGCGAGCTCCCGCGCGAGGCGGGCCATGCCGCCCGGGCGGTCGTCGACTTCGGTGAGGATCGATTCGCCCTCGACGTACGTGTAGCCGCCCGCATCGAGGATCGCGCGGGTGGCGTCGTCGTCGGCGGTGGTCATGATCACGTGACCGCTCGAGCCGATTCCGCCGCCGCCGATGGCGCGAAGGTCCACGCCCCGCGCTGCGAGGGTCTCGGCGAGCACGGCCATCGCGCCGGGCTCGTTGGTCAGCTGGACGACGAACTGGTTGGCCATCGGGATCCTCCGGGCGCTCCGGTCGGCGCCTTCACCGGTCATCCTACCCGCCGCCGGACCCTCAGCGCCCGGGCTGGCTACGATGGACCGATGGACCCCCTCGTCGCCAC
>CAZVDO010000008.1:1414-21672 GCA_964625345.1 uncultured Anaerolinea sp.
GGCGGCACCGGTTCGACGAGACCGCGGCCGACCTGGCCACGTTCGTACGCGCCGCGCACCTCGACCGTCCGGACCTGGCGGTGCTCGGGCACTCGTGGGGCGCCATGGTCGCGGCGCAGCTGCCACGGGCGGGCCTCGTGCCGGCGACGATGATCCTCCTGGACCCGCCCGTGCTGACGCATGCCGGGCTGCAGGCGCTCGTGGCAGACCCGACCGAGCAGCCGTTCACGGACCTCGAGGCGTCGGTCGCCGTCATCCGTCGCGAGAACCCCGCCTGGCTGGATGGCGACGTCTGGGCCAAGGCCCTCGGCCTGACCCAGTTCGACGTCGGCGCCGTCCTCGCCATCCTGCTGGAGAACGGCGAGTGGGATGGCGGGTTGGCCGCGCTCGAGGATCCGGCAGCGGCAGCTGTCGACGGCTGGATGATCCGGGGCGTGCCGGACGCTGGGTGCCTGGTTCCCGACGCCGCGGTGCCGCCCTTCCGACGCCGCCTCGGTGCCGACCACGTGATCACGATCGCGGACGCACCGCACTCCCCGCAGCGGACCCACCCCGAGGCGACGGTCTTCGCAATCCTCCGCGCCCTCGGCCTCGATCAGGTCCCTGAACGCCCGCCGTCCGCGATGGCCCGCGCCCGGCGGTAGGCCTCCAGGTACGCCGGAACGGCGTTGCGCCGCCAATCGAAGTCGGTCGCCATCGCCCGGTCGACGATCCCCTCCCAGGCGGGCCCGCCGGTGCGATGGCGCACCGCGAACTCCCGCGTCGCCCAGATCAGGCCGTCCGCCGTGGGGTGCCGGAAGGCGAAACCGGTTCCCTCGCCCGGGTGGTCGTGCTCGTCCACGACCGTGTCGGCGAGTCCGCCCGTCGCGTGCACGATCGGAGGCGTTCCGTAGCGCATCGCGATCATCTGGCCCGTCCCGCAGGGCTCGAACCGCGAGGGCATGAGGAACCCGTCGACGCCGGCGTAGATCCGGCGCGCCATCTCCCGGTCGAACCGCTCGATGATCGCGACCGACCGCGGTCGATCGGCGGCGAGCCTCGCCAGGGGGGCGACGAGCTCGCTCGAGCCGGAGCCCTCGACCACGAGCCGGATGCCCTCGTCGGTCAGCGTGGGGGCCGCAGCGGCGAGGAGGTCGAAGCCCTTCTGCGGGTCGAGCCGGCCGATCATGCCGAGGACCGGTGCCGGATCGGTTGGATCGAGGCCCACGGCGCGGAGGAGGTCCTGCCGGCAGGCGGCCTTGCCGGCACGGTTCGCGCGGTCGTACCGGGCGGCGAGCGCACCGTCGGTCGCGGGATCCCACAGGTGGGTGTCGAGCCCGTTGAGGATGCCCAGGAACCGGTCGCCGCGCGCGCGGAGGATCCCGTCGAGCCCATGGCCGCGTCCGGGCTGGACCGATTCCGCGGCGAAGCCGGGGCTCACCGTGTTGACGAGGTCCGCCTCCGCGATGCCTGCCGCGAGGAGGTCCACGCCTTCGGCCGCCGGGCCGACCACCGGGCGGCGGGCCCGCCACGCCGGCCCCAGCTCGACCACGTGGTCCGGCGCGACGTACCCGTGGTAGGCGAGGTTGTGGACCGTCAGCAGGGTGGCGGGACGGGCGGAGCCCGTGCGCGCGGCCTGCGCCCAGGACAGGCGAATGGCCGGCACGGCGTGCCAGTCGTGCAGGTGCAGGAGGTCGATCGGACGACGCTCCGCCGCGCGAACGCCGATCGCCGCGCGTGCCAGCACCCCGAACCGGCGGGCGTTGTCGGGATAATCGCCGGCCGCATCGCCGTAGTAGCCGCCCGCGCGATCGAACGACGCGGGGTGATCGACGAGCCGGAGCCGGTAGCCGTCGGCCTCGACATCGACCACGGCGACGGTCGTGGTCGCGCGGGGCCCGGAGGCCGGATCGGCAATGCGCAGCGAACGACGGCCGAGCTCGCGGCCCTCCGGGACCGCGATGTCCCGGTACCGTGGCAGGAACACCTCCACCGGCGGCTCGATCGCGGAGCCGCCGGCCTGCCCGAGCGCGCGCGCAAGCGCATCCACCACGTCGGCCAGCCCGCCGGTCTTCGCCCACGGCTCGCACTCGGCGGCCACGAAGACGACACTCGACGGCATCGACCGATGGTAGCGCCGCGACCGCGGTTCGACGCCGACCCCCGCCGACCCGCTAGCATCACCGGTCATGGAACCGATCGTCCGCATCCCGACCACCCGTCCGACAGCGGTTCGCGTCCCGCCGTCCCTCGAGGGCCTCGAGCGCCTCGCGTACAACCTCTACTGGTCCTGGCATCCGGAGGCCAAGGCCCTGTTCGGACGCCTCGACCCGATCACGTGGGGCCGGACCCACAACCCGATCCAGGTGCTCCAGGCCACGTCGCGCTGGACGGAGTTCCTCGACAGCTCGGACTTCATGGCCGAGTACCACGCCGTGATCGGCGAGTTCGATCGGTACCTCACCAACGGCCGCGACCACTGGTTCCATCGCAGCCACGCCAAGGACCTGGACGGCCCGATCGCCTACTTCTGCGCCGAGTACGGCCTGCATGAATCGATGGGCATCTACTCGGGCGGCCTGGGGGTCCTGGCCGGCGATCACCTCAAGACGGCCAGCGACATGGCCCTCCCGCTCGTCGGCGTGGGCCTCCTGTATCGGCGGGGCTACTTCCGGCAGTCCATCGACGCCGACGGGCACCAGGAGCACGCCTACCCCAACTACGACCTCTCCGACCTGCCGCTCGTCCGTGCGCTCGACCGCGAGGGCAACGAGCTGACCGTCCAGGTGGAGTTGCCCGGCCGCCAGGTGTCGGTGGACGTCTGGGTGACCCACGTCGGTCGCGTGCCGCTGCTGCTCCTGGATACGGATACCCCGGCCAACCAGGACGCCGACCGCCCGATCACCCACATCCTGTACGTGCGGGGCCGGGAGATGCGCCTCCATCAGGAGCTCATCCTCGGCGTCGGCGGCGTGCGGGCCATTCGGGCCGTGGGCGTGGAGCCCGACGTGTGGCACCTCAACGAGGGCCACTCCGCGTTCCTGCTCGCGGAGCGCGCCCGGGAAGCGGTCGCCGGCGGCGCGTCGCTCGACGACGCGCTCGACTCGATCCGGCGCACGAGCGTCTTCACGATCCACACGCCGGTCTCGGCCGGCAACGAGCGGTTCGATGCCGACCTCGTGCGACGGCTCGCCGGTCCGCTGCTCGACGGCGACGGCCGGCCCGGCACGGGCGGCGTGCCCCTCGACCGCGTCCTGGCCCTCGGTCGCGGCCCCGACGACGACCCCGGCCAGTTCGACATGACCGCCTTCAGCCTGCGGCTCACGACCGGCGCGAATGCCGTGAGCCAGCTCCACGCGGCCACGGCCAACGAGACCTGGAACGCGATCACGGCCGAGCCGATCCTCGGGATCACGAACGGGATCCACACGCCGACCTGGGTCGGCGGCGCCGTCCGCGACCTGCTCGAGCGACATCTCGATGCCGACCTGGACAACCTCGACCCGGGGACGAGCGCGGAGCGCTGGTGGGAGCGTCTCGAGCGCATCCCCGCGCGCGACCTGTGGGATGCGCACCTGCGCCAGAAGGGCGAGCTCGCCCACTTCGCCCGCCGGCGCCTGCGCGTCCAGTTCGCCCGACACGGCGAATCCCCACGGGTCCTGGAGGAGCTCGAGAACTGGCTCGATCCCGAGGCCCTGACGATCGGATTCGCCCGTCGGTTCGCCACCTACAAGCGCTCCGGGATGATCTTCTCGGATGCGGAGCGCCTGCGCGCGCTCGTGAGCAACGCGGGACGCCCCGTGCAGATCATCTTCGCCGGCAAGGCCCACCCGGCCGACCGGCCCGGGCAATCGGTCATCCAGGGAATCTTCGAGCAGACCCGGAGCCCCGGGCTGCGCGGCCGGGTGTTCATCCTCGAGGACTACGACATGCGGATCGCGCGCTTCCTCGTCCAGGGCGTGGACGTGTGGCTCAACAATCCGCGCCGGCCGCTCGAGGCGTCGGGGACGTCGGGCATGAAGGCCGCGGCGAACGGTGGCGTGAACGTCAGCGTGCTCGACGGCTGGTGGGACGAGGGGTTCGACGAGGACAACGGCTGGGCCATCGGCGGGCGGAACATCAACCCGGACGAAGGCGCCCAGGACTGGGCCGATGCCCAGGACCTCTACCGGATCCTGGAGGACGAGGTCGTGCCCGCCTATTACGAGCGCGGCGACGACGGACTCCCGGACGCGTGGCTGGGCTGGATGCGCCGATCGATGGCCAAGGCCATCTGGCGCTTCTCGACCACCCGGATGCTCCACGAATACACGGAGCGCCTCTACCTGCCGGCGGCCGGCAAGCCGCTCCCGGTGCCCGTCAGAAGCTAGAACGGGGGTCCCCGAACCGAGGGCCGGGCGCGCCGAGCCCTGGTGGCTCAGTCGCTGACGAGCAGGACCGCACCCAGCGCGGGCACCCGGATCACGCCGGCGCCGACATCCGCCGACCCCCCGGCCATGCCATCGATCATCACCGGCGCGAGGCCCACGAGGACGCGCGCGTCGATGGCGAGCTCGCACGCATCGTCCCCGGCATTGACCGCGACGACGGCCCGGGTCGTCCCGGCGGAGCGCTCGAGGGCGACGGCACGCGCCGCGACGGCCACGGTCGTGACGGATCCCCGCCGGAGGGCGAGATGGCCCCGTCGGGCGGCGATGAGCGACCGAACCGCGGCCCGCGTCGTGCGGGCGGCCTCGCCTGGGTCAACGCCCTGCGCCGGGTATCCGCCGCGGCAACCCGGGTCGGGACCGCCGGCCATCGCGAGCTCGTCGCCGTAATAGATGGATGGCGTGCCCGGGAGCGTGAGGTGGAGCGTCATGGCCAGGCGCAGGCGGGCCGCATCGCCGCCCAGGACGCTCACGGCCCTGGGGGTGTCGTGGCTGCCGATGACGTTGTACTGGACGCCCGCGACGTCCGGCGGATAGACCTCGGCCAGGCGCCCGAGGGCGGCGGCGAACCCGCCGCCGTCGAGCGGCCACAACTCCCGCTGGTAGTTGGACTGCCCGTCGATGACCGCCCGGTCGAGGCGGTCCCCGCCCACGAACCCGAGGATCGCGACGCCGAGCGGGTAGTTCATCACCGCATCGAACGGTCCGTCTTGCACGACGTGGGGCGCCGGGTCCCAGACCTCGCCCACGATGTATGCCTCCGGGTTGATCGCCCGAACCCGCTCCCGGAACTCCGGCCAGAACGTCGGGTCTTCGATGTCGAGCGGGACGTCCAGGCGCCAGCCGTCGATCCCGAACCGCGTCCAGTGCTCCGCCACGGCCATGAGGTGGGCCCGGACGTCGGGGTGTTCCACCCGGAGCTTCGGCAGCGACGGGACGCCCCACCATCCCCGGTAGCCGCGCGGGGCGTCGTCACCGTACGCGTGCAGCGGGGCGTGTCCGTCGGGCACGTCCCGGTCGAGGTAGAACCAGTCGCGATACGGCGAGGCGCCGCCCGACTCGAGGACGTGGTGGAACGGCCAGAAGCCCCGGCCGACGTGGTTGAACACTCCGTCGAGGAGCACCCGCATGCCGTGGTGGTGGGCAGCGTCCAGCAGCTCCCGCAAGGCGTCGTTTCCGCCGAGCAGGGGGTCGACGCGGAAGTAGTCGTACGCGTTGTAGCGATGGTTCGAGGCCGCGCTGAACACCGGGTTGAGGTAGATCCCCGTGACCCCGAGGTCCGCCAGTTCCTCCAGGCGCTCGGCGAGGCCCAGGAGGTCGCCGCCCTTGTAACCGTGATGCGTCGGCTCGGCATCCCAGGGCTCCAGCGGCCCGGGTTTCGCGACGCGGGCGCTCGCAGCGAACCGGTCGGGGAAGACCTGGTAGAAGACGGCGTCCCGCGCCCAGTCCGGCGCGCCGCGGGTCATCGGCGACCCTCCCGACGGGGCCGGCCGTCCGTGACACCGCACACACGGGGACCGCTGCCATACTCCCGGGGATGCCTCGTCACGGACGCCTCCATCGTCGGTCAGGTCGGTTCGCCGCGACGGTCCTCGCCGCGGTCATGGTCGGGTCGTGCGCACAGTCTGACGGCTCCCCAACGCCCACGCAGGTCGGCTCGCCGTCGAACCCGACCCCGACGTCATCGGCACCCGCCGGCGGCCCGCCGTGCCAGCCGCCGGCGAGCCTGGCGGCACGTCCGTGGTGGGGTGGCCAGCTCTTCTACGAGGTCTTCGTCAGGAGCTTCCAGGACTCGAACGGCGACGGCATCGGCGACCTCAACGGCCTCACGAGCCGCCTGGACGCGCTCAATGACGGCGACCCGACCACGCCGGGGGACCTCGGCGTCACCGCCCTGTGGCTCATGCCCATCGCCGAATCGCCGAGTTACCACGGGTATGACGTAACCGACTACGAGGCGATCGAGCCCGACTACGGGACGGCCGACGACCTCCGGGCCCTCGTCGCGGCCGCCCACGAGCGCGGGATCAAGGTCATCGTCGACCTCGTCATGAACCACACCTCGATCCAGCACCCGTGGTTCCAGGACGCCCTGACCCCGGGCTCGGCCCACGACGACTGGTACGTCTGGTCGGACACCCGGCCGGCGATCGCGCGGTCCGACGGCACGCCCGTCTGGCACGAGGCCAACGGTCGTTACTACTACGCCTACTTCTGGGAGGGCATGCCCGATCTCAACCTGCGGAATCCGGCCGTGACCGCGGCCCTTGACGGGATCGCCGGCTACTGGCTCGACGAGATGGGCGTCGACGGCTTCCGCCTCGATGCCGCCAAGCACCTCATCGAGGACGGCAAGCAGCTCGAGAACACGCCGGAGACGTTCGCCTGGCTCCAGGGCTTCCGCGAGCGGCTCCACGCCACCCATCCGGACGCCCTCGTCCTCGGCGAGGTGTACGACGCTTCGATCATGTCGGCGAGGTACGTGCAGGAGGGCTCGCTGGACCTGACCTTCGACTTCGACCTGGCGAGCGCCACGATCACGTCCCTGAACTCCCGCGACGCCGGTTCGATCGCGGCGGCGCTCAAGGACGCCGCAGCCCAGTACCCGCCGGACACCATGGCCACGTTCCTGACCAACCACGACCAGAACCGGGTCGCGTCGCAGCTTGCGGGCGACCCGGACGCGGAGCGCCTGGCCGCCGGCCTGCTCCTCATGGGTCCGGGCGTCCCCTTCATCTACTACGGCGAGGAGATCGGGATGACCGGCACCAAGCCGGACGAGCAGATCCGGACGCCGCTCCGGTGGGACGCCACGAGCCCGGCCGGTGGCTTCTCGACCGTGCCGCCATGGGAGACGCAGAGCTTCGATCCGGCGGGCACTGACGTCGCGACCGAGGCCGCGGACCCGGGGTCGCTCCTCAATTGGTACCGGACGCTTGCGCACCTGCGGCTCCGTCACCCGGCACTTGCCTCAGGCGGCCTGGTCCCGGTGGCGACGGCCGATCGGTCGGTGGTCGCCTTCCTCCGCACGACGGACGAGGCGATGGATCTCGTCCTCGCGAACCTCGGCCCGGCGCCGATCGCGACACCCCGCCTGACGCTCAAGTCCGGGCCCCTGTGCGGCGAGCCGACCGCGTCGATGATCCTCGGCGACGGCCCCGCGATCGCCCCGGACCTGACCCCGGCGGGCGGGTTCGCGGACTGGGCACCGGTCGCGACGCTCGGCGCGAAGTCGATCGTCGTCGTGGAGCTTCGACCGTGAGCGGCACCTTCGACGGGCCCGACCCGACGGGTTCGGGACGCGCCCTCCGGCCGCCCCCACCGGCCCGGCCGGCCCTGGTCGAGCTGGCGGCGGCCATGCTCATCGTGGGCGGAATCATCGGCCTGATCGGGGTCCTGGGCGGCGTCGGCCGGCTGCCGGCGGGCACCGAGGGCCTCGCCGTGGCGACGGTCGTGCTCGACATCGGCCAGATCGTCCTGGGCGTGCTGATCCGGTCCGGCCGGGCCTGGCTCGTGGCGATCAACGTGGTCGCCGTGCTCGGCTTCCTCGACCTGCTGGCGGGGCTCACGGACGCCCTCGCGCTGCTCCTCGCGGGCGTGGAGATCGGGGTCGTCGCAATCCTCGCGGCGAACCGGCCGTGGTTCGAGGCGCGCGCCCGGTATCGCGCCGGGCGCGAGGAGGCGGACCCCGCGCGCGGCAACGCGCCGGCCCCGGGCGATGGAGGTGGGCCCACCGCCGGCGCCACCTGACATGCGGATCCCGACGGCGCCGCGCGGCGCCGAACGGTTGCTCAGCCCTTCACGCCACCCACGGCGAGGCCGCCCACCAGGTAGCGCTGGAAGACGAAGAACACCAGCGACACGGGCAGCGCGAACAGGATCGAGAACGCGGCGAACTGCGACCAGTTCGTGGTGCGGGCGAACTGGCCGACCATGCTGTTGAGCGCCAGCGAGAGCGTCCAGTCCTTCACGTCGCTGATGAACAGCGCGACCGTGAGGTACTCCGTCCAGCCGCCGAGGAACCCGAGGAAGGCCGTCACGGCGATCGCGGGGATTGCCAGTGGGAGGACCACCTTGCGGAAGATCTGGTTTTGGCTGGCGCCATCGACCGCCGCCGCCTCCTCGAGGTCCTTGGGGATCGTGTCGAGGTAGCCCTTCAGGTTCCAGATCGCGAACGGCAACTGCGACGAGATCACCGCGAGCGTGACCCCGATGAGCGACGCGCGAAGGTTGAACGACAGCTCCCCGATGTGGATCTGGAATTGGTTCAGGAAGATGAACAGCGGGATGATCGTCGCCACCGAGGGCAGCATGAGCACGCCCAGGACGCCGATCATGAGGGCCTCTCGCCCGCGGAACTTGAGCCGCGAGAACGCGTAGGCCGCGGTGATACCCAGGCCCACCCCGACGATGGATGTCCCGACCGCGATCTTCAGGCTGTTGAAGGCCAGCCCGAGGAAGCTGATCGGGTTGCTCGTGGGCTGCTCCACCACCTTGACGTAGGCGTCCAGGGACGCGCCGGGCGGGATGAGGTTGAGCCCGTCGGGCCGGGAGAGGTTTCGCGGGTCGATGGACATGCTGATGACCCACACCAGCGGAAAGACCACGGTGAACGTGATCATGAGGAGCAACACCTGGAGCAGCAACTGCCGGCCCAGCGGCAGTCGCCTCTCGGCGTTCCCTCCCTGCTGGACCCGGGACGCGCTGCGGCCGCGAAACCGGCGCGCCGCGGATGCAGCGGGCGCTGTGGCGCTCATGGGGTCACCTCCGATGCGGGCTCGCGGTCAGTCCGCATAGCTCTTCGTCGCCTTGGCCAGTCGGTTCGTGATGAGCGTGATGAACAGGAGCAGGAAGAACAGGTAGACCGCGAACGCCGCGGCGACCCCGAACAGGCGGCGGTCATAGGCGAGCCGGTACGCCTGCGTGACGAGGATCTCGGTACGCCCGAACGGCTCTCCCTGGGTCATGAAGTACGGCAGGAAGAACAGGTTGAACGTCACGACGAAGCCGTAGATCGCGTAGGGCAGCATCGCCGGCCGCAGGAACGGAATCGTCACGGTCTTGAATTTCTGCCACGGGCTCGCCCCGTCGATCTCGGCCGCCTCGTACAGCTCTCCGGGGATGGACTGGAGCGCCCCCGTGGCCACCACCGAATTGAGGGGCCAGCCGAGCCAGGTGTTGGCGATGAGCATCGCGAAGTAGGCCAGGGGGAGCGGCAGCCAGGGGATGGGATCGCTCGCCTGGCGCAGCCAGTCGAGATGGAAGGCCGGGTTCGTGGCCGCGATCCCGAACACGCCGCCGAGCGCCTGCAGGCCGTAGTTGATGGCACCGGAATCCGGGTCGAACATGTTCCGCCAGACCGTCGCCACGATGATCTGGGGAATGACCACCGGGATGATGAACAGGGCGCGATAGAACCCGCGGAACAGCAGGCCCTTGGTATTGAGCACCACCGCGATCAGGACGCCGAGCACGACGTGGATCGCGACGTTGCTCAGGGCCCACCACAGGTTGAACAGGATGAGCCGGACGAACTCGAAGTTCGGGATCGCGAGCTTCGACTGGGCGATCTTGATGTAGTTGTCCAGGCCGACGAACTCGGGGGGGACGGGATTCCGGACGCGGAAGTTGATCTGGCCGAAGTCCGTGAACGACATCCACACCTGGAAGAACAGCGGGTAGAACGTGATGACCGCCATGACGGCGAAGGCCGGCACGAGGTACACGTACGGCTGCAGGCTGCGGCGGATCCGCAAGCCCCGTCCCCGCTGCGGTGCGGCTGCGACGGCAGTCGCCATGGTCGCGCGTCCCTCCTCCTAGCCCGCTCGATGCCGCGTGGTCGAGTATCGGCCTGGGAGCGGATCGGATCAAGGCTCCGATGCGCTCCGGGGCCGAGCCCCGGGGTCGGGGCGCCCCGGTGGGGCGCCCCGCCTGGGTGAGAGGCCTACAGGCCGCTTGCCTGGTCCATGAGGGCGCAGGCATCGGCGATCGCCTGGACGGGATCGGCGCCCGTGTCGATGACCTTGTTCAGGGCATCGCCGAAGGGACCCCACCAGTTGTTGAACGTCGTGCCCTGCGGGCGCGGGAGGCCGTTGGCCGCCGCGTCAGCGAAGCCCTGGGTGATCGGGTCGGTGATCGACACCGCCGGGTTGGCCGGCACGTGGCCGGCGTCGTCCACGAACATCTGCTCCATGGCCGGGGCGGTCATGGCCAGCGCCACGTTGACGGCAAGGGCCGCCTGGTCGGTGTCGAGGTTCGGGTTGATGTACCAGCCGTCCGTCCCGGTGAACGGGTTGGCGGGGCCGGCGGGGCCGGCCGGGATCGGCGTCACGCCGAGCTCGTGGCCGAGGGTCTGGTAGGCCGCGCGGAAGTCCGCAGTGACCCACGGGCCGTCGATGATCGCGTTGATGGCACCGGTCTTGAAGTCGGTGTCGAGCGCGCCGCCGTCGGTCTTGAAGGTTGCGCCGGCGTCCTTGAGCTCCTTCAGGTAGGCAAAGGCATCCGAGAAGCCGCCGTCGGCCGCTGCGCAGGAGCCGTCGTCATTGAGGAGCTTGCCGCCGAAGGCGCCCGTCCAGCCGAACTGGTGGTAGACGCCCTGGTTGATGCCGAGCTTGATGGAGCCGTCCTTGACCCCGGCGAGCAGTTCGGCGCTCGTCGTGGGCGGCGTGGCGATCTGGGTCTTGTCGTACCAGAGGGCCACGGCCTTCAGGGACTCGGGAACCATGTAGAACGAGGTGGTCCCCTCGACGTCCACCTTGGAGCCGTCGATGGACACCTGGTGGTAACCGTCGAGCGCCGGGTTGCCGACGAGCCACTCGTCGAGGTTCATGAGCGAACCCTCGCGCGCGTCCTGGCCGAGGCTGTCGTTGGGGGCGATGAACATGTCGGGGCCGCCACCGGCCGCGACTTCGGTTCGCCACTTGTTGAAGATCTGGTCGAACGGCTGCTCGACCACGTTGATGGTGAGGCCGGGGTTCGCGGCGCGGACTGCGTCGAGGACCTTGTTGAGGGCCCCGGTCTCGCCGCCGCCGGATCCGTACGAGTGCCACAGCGTGACTTCGCCGCTGAGTGTCGGCGCCTCGGTCGGCGCAACGCTCTCGGGCGGGTTGGTGGCGTTCTGCGAGGGCGCCGTCGACGGCGCGTTGGTCGCGCCGCCGCCGCACGCGGCCGCGACGATCGCGACCGTTGCGAACAGCGCCGCGAGCCGATGCTTGCGGATCATGTTGCTTGTGCTCCTCCGTCTTGGTTCTTGCCTGGGGCCATTCGGCCGGCGTGACCGGCCGTGTGCATTGGTGGGCATCCACTCGCCCACGCTCGGTCACCTCCCGTCGTCGACCACCTCCTCGTCCTCGCGCCGAACGGGCGCGGTCGAGCCGCGGATGACGAGCCGCGTGGCGAGCCGGCGCTGTTCAGGCGGCGCCTCCCCGCGCTGGCGTCCGCCGGCGAGCAGGAGGCGGACCGCCTCCTGGCCCTTCTGGCGGATCGGTTGGTGGACCGTGGTGAGGGGCGGGTCGGTGACCTGGGCGAGGTCGACATCGTCGAACCCGACGATCGAGAGGTCCTCGGGCACCCGCAGGCCGAGCCGTCGCGCCGCCCGCATCACGCCGACTGCCATCGCGTCGCTCATCGCGAGGACCGCGGTGGGCCGGGCCCCGCTCGCCCACGCCCGCTCGAACGCCGAGGCGCCCGCCTCGAACGTGGCCGGACCGACGAGCACGGCCGAATCGGGGATCTCGACGCCGGCCTCCGCAGCCGCAGCCCGATAGCCGTCCAGCCGGGCGGCGGTGACCGAGGCCGGCTCCACCCCGCTGGACTCGGACGGCGGCACGACGCCGAGAACGAGCAGGTCCCGATGGCCGAGCTCCAGGACATGGTGCGCGGCCGCCCGGGCGCCGCCTTCGTCGTCCGCGCCGATCCCGGGTTCCGACGGGAGGGCCGTCGAGTCGACCACGACGAACGGCAGCCCGGACCGACGGATCTCGTCGATCTCGGGATGGTCGGCCCCGAGCCCGACCGCGATCACGCCGTCGACGGTCGCCCGGTCGAGCGCCCGGCTCAGCGAGCCGTGGAGGGGCGAGATGAACTGGAGGACCATCCCGGCCTCATCCGCGACGGTCGCGACGCCCGCGGTGAACGCCGCGAAGTACGGGTTGGTGAAGATGACGTCGAGCGCCTGGGGTGTGAGGATCCCGATCGTCATCGTCCGCCGCTGGGCCAGCATGCGGGCGACCGGGTCGGGCCGGTACTCGAGGCTGGTCGCCACGTCCCTGATCCGGGTCACGGTCTCCGACGCGAGTCGCTCGGGCGTGTTGAAGGCGAACGAGACGGCGGCCTTGGATACGCCGGCCTCGCGGGCCACATCCGCGATCGTCGCTCGCCGCGCTGCGTGCTTCGGCACGAACCCTCACCATCCAGATGCCTCCCGGGAAGGCCGCGGGACGGGCGGCGTATCATCCGGGAGGGAACAGGAAAAGCGGTTTAGCAAACCGGTTTAGGGACCGTAGCAGCCGGGTTCCTGCGTGTCAACTGGAAAGTTTCGATGAGGGTTGCGGTGACGGATCGGATCTCGCTCGCGCTGGTGCTGCACAACCATCAGCCAGTCGGCAACTTCGGCTGGGTCATCGCCGAGAACCACGAGCGGGCCTACGAGCCCCTGGTCACCGCGCTCGAGCGCCACCCGGGCGTTCGCGTCGGACTCCACTACACGGGACCCCTGCTGGAGTGGCTGGCCGCCGAACGTCCGGCCTTTCTCGATCGGCTCCGCGCGCTTGCCGATCGGGACCAGGTGGACATCCTCGGCGGCGGGTACTTCGAGCCCGTCCTGGCCTCCCTCCCCGACCGCGATCGGCACGCCCAGCTGGTCCGCATGGCCGAGACGCTCGAGCGCTGGTTCGGCCGGCGCCCGACCGTTGCCTGGCTGGCGGAGCGGGTCTGGGAACCGGACCTCCCGACCGCGCTCGTCGACGCCGGGTACCGGGCCACGATCCTGGACGACGCCCACTTCCGCGCCGGCGCGGTACCCGAGGACGCGATGTGGGGCCCGTACACGACCGACGATCGCGGACGCCAGCTCGCCGTCTTCGGGACCGAGCAGGGGCTCCGCTACCGAATCCCGTTCCGGCCGGTCGACGAGACCATCGCGTACCTGCGGGCGCATGCGACCCCGGCCGGCGACCGGCTGGGGACGATGGGCGACGACGGCGAGAAGTTCGGCGGCTGGCCCAGCACCTGGGAGCTGTGTTGGGGAAAGGAGCGCTGGGTCGACCGGTTCTTCGAGGCGCTCGAGGCGAACGCCGACTGGCTCACCACGACGACGCCCGCCGCCTGGCTGGCCGACCACGCGCCGGTGGGTCGGGTCTACGTGCCCGTGTCGAGCTATGCAGAGATGGGTGAATGGGCGTTGCCGCCGACGGAGGGCCAGGCCTTCCACGCGGCGCTGGACCGGGCCCGCCGGGCGCAACTCCCGGAGCAGCGCTGGATCCGGGGTACGACCTGGCGCAACTTCCAGGTCCGCTACCGGGAGGTCAACGACCTCCACAAGCGCATGCTCCGCGTCTCCGCGGTCGTGGCGACCCTCGCGCCCGGTGCGGCCCGGGACCGGGCATTGGACGACCTCCTTCGCGGCCAGTCCAACGACGCGTACTGGCATGGCCTGTTCGGCGGCATCTACCTGCCGCACCTGCGCCTGGCGACGATCGGCCACCTCGTGGGCGCCGAGGACGCCGCCGACGAGGCACGCGGGCGGCTGGTGCGTGCCGAGCGCGCCGACTTCGATCTCGACGGGCGGGACGAGGCCCTCCTCGCGGATGCCGGCCAGGTGGTCCTGGTGGACCTCGACGAGGGCGGCGGGATCGGCGCTTGGGACATCCGGATGGCCCGACATGACCTGGCCGCGGTCCTCCGCCGACGCCCCGAGGTCTACCACGCGGACCTGGTTGCCACGGACCCTGCACCGGGCACGAACCCTGACGAGACGGACGTGGGGCGGTCGATCGCGGGCGGCGCCGTGGCCAAGGAGGCGGGCCTCGGGGCGAGGCTCGTCTACGACGACCACGAGCGACGGGCGTGCCTGGTCCGGCTCCTGCCGCCCGATGCGACAGCGGCGACCTACGGCGCCGGCGAGCAGGCGGACCTGTCCGATGCCCCGATCGCGCCGCACGCCGTCATCGAGCTTGCCGACGGGCGGCTGGTCACCCGGCAGGAGGTGGCGCTCGCGGACGGCGGATCGGCCAGTATCCGGCGGACCATCGATCTCTCAGGCTCGCGGGCCGAGCCGGCGCTCCAGGTGACCCTCGAGATGACGAACATGGGCACCGCCCCTATCGACTGCCGGTTCGGGCTGGAGTGGCCATTCATGCTGCTGGGCGGCGGGCACAATCCGTCCGCCTGGCTGGAGGTCGGAGGGGCGCGCGGGCCGCACGATGGCGCGGGTGAGGCGACCGGGGCAGGCAGCCTGCGCCAGGGCAACGACTGGCTCGGCCTCGCCATCGAGACGACCAGCCCGACCTCGGCCGACGCCTGGTGGGCTCCGATCGAGACGGTGTCCAACTCGGAGGGCGGGTACGAGCGCGTCTACCAGGGGAGCTCGCTGCTCCTGTCGTGGCCGCTGGCGCTCGACCCGGGTGCGACCTGGTCGCGGACGGTCTCCCACCGGATCACCGTTCGAGAGACCTGACGGCTCCCACGGAGCCCGGTCGGTCGGGGAGCCGGCCCCGGACACACTTCAGCCCGCGGCCTGCGCGCCACGGGCTGAAGGATTCCGGCGAGGGATGGCCGGATGGAAGATGCGTGGTGTGCCGCGATTGCGCGCGGCGGGCGGGTCAGACCCAGTGGTTGCGGGTGTCCGCCACGTCGCTGAACCCGATACGCGAGTCGACGCCCCATCGGAGCGCCGAGAGATCGAGCGCCACGATGGCGGCGACGATGATGCCGAGGACCAGAAGGCCGTCCATCGTTCGTTGCTCCACCGATGTTGGCCGGATCGCGTCCTGGATTTGGTACAGTGCGCTAGGCCAAGTCGAACGTTACTTGGACTAGTGGACTATGTCAAGCACCCCAATCGACCTACCAACCACCCCTGACTCGCCGGCCGGCCGTGACCTCGACGTCACGCGGGACAGCGACGTCCCGATCTCCACCCAGATCTACTGGCAGCTCGTCTACCAGATCGATTCCGGTCGGCTCCAGCCCGGGGCGCGCCTTTCGCCCGTCCGCGAGCTCGGGGCCGCCCTGCGGGTGAACCCGAACACCATTCGGGCTGTCTACCGGCGGCTCGCCGACGGCGGGTACGTGAACAGCCGCCATGGCGCCGGCACCGTTGTGGCCGATCGACCCCCGAAGCGGCGACGCCAGGAGGCCCTCGGCGGGATCGTGGGCGAGTTCCTGCGCCGCGCCGCCGAAGCCGGATTCACGGCGGACGAGGTCGCCGCCGCCACGTTCGCTGCCGCATCGGAACGTCGCCGGCCCGGCCCGCTCGTGCGCGTCCTGTTCGCCGAGTGCACCACCGCCGACGCGGGCTACGACGCCGAGCGGCTCAACAACGCCTTCGCCGGACAGGTCGAGGTGGAGGGCACGCTCCTCGACGAGATCCCGGACCGCCTCGAGCGCTTCCACTACGACCTGATCGCGACCACGACCTTCCACGCCGACGAGGCCCAGGCGCTCGCCGGCGGCGCGGCGCCCGTGGTCGCGATGCTCGTGGGCCCGGGGTACGTGGAGATGGTCCACGAGATCGCCGGCCTGCCGGCCGGGTCGCGCGTCGGGGTCGTCTGTGCCTCGGAACGCGGGGCCGAGAACATCGCCGAGACCCTGGCCATCGCCGGGACCAAGGGCGTCGAGCTGAGCGCCGTGCTCATCGGCGACGACGCCGGGATGGCCGAACTCAATCGCACCGCCGACCTCATCCTCATGTCCCGCGAGGCACTCGCCCGGGGCATGGACGCCGGGCTCGATCGCCCGGAGCGCGTCCGGCCGTGGACCTACGAGTTCGACCCCGCGGCGATCGAGCACCTCGGGCGGGCGATCGAGAAGGTTGCACCCGCCGCCGGCTAAGTCGTGCCAGACTTGGCCCCATGCGGGCGATGCACCTGTCCCGTGACGCCAGCGCGCGGCACGAGCTCGCGGCAGCGAGCGACACCCGCGGCCCATCCGGCGTCGTCGACGTGGCGGCGGCACGTCGCGCTGCGCGCCGCATCAACCACGACCGGGCCATCGGGAAGGCTTCCGGCTCGCCCACGGTGACCGCCGGCGAGCTCGTCGCCGTCAGCGTCCTCCACGAGGTCTTCCATCGCCTGGTCGATCGGTACGACGAGGCGATCGCGCCCGGAGCGCTCGACGTCGCCGTCGCCACCGCGGCGAGCACCGCGGGTCGCCCCCGGGTCGAGCGCACGATCCGCGGCCTGGCCCGCGACTTCGGTCGCCCGCCCGTGCCGCCCGGCCACAGCGAGCCCCCGGCCACTCCCGAGGAAGCGCGGCGCGAGGCGCTCGTGGAGGCGCTCCTGCTGGCCGTGATCAACGACGACCCGGCCGCCACGCCGCTCCGGGACCTGTTCGACGACCGGAAGCTGCGCCGCGAAGGCGCCTACCCGAAGGTCCTCGAAGGGCTCGAGCGCGGCCTCGCAGCCGCTGTCGCCACAGACCTGGCCGGTGCCGGGCACGCCGACGCACCGTTTGCGGGACGCTCCCTGCCGGATCTCCTGCGTGCCCCGGCAGCGGCCTCACCCACGTCGCTGGCCGGCCAGCTGCGGTGGATCCGCGCCAACTGGGGCGACCTCATCCGGGGCGTCGACGGCCTCGAGGATCGGCTTCTGCTGGCGGCGGACCTCGTCACCGAGGAGGAGCGCGCCCTCCATCTCGGCTTCGGGGGCGGCGGCCTGCAGCCGACCGAGACCCCCGACTTCTCGGGGCTCGACGCGGAGGTGGAGCGATTCTCCGACGACACCGAGTGGATGCCTCGCGTCGTGCTCCAGGCGAAGGCCACGTATGTGTGGCTCGACCAGCTGTCGCGCCGGTACGGGCGCGACATCCGGACACTTGACGCCATTCCCGACGAGGAGCTCGATCGGCTCGCCGGCTGGGGCGTGACCGGGCTGTGGCTCATCGGGCTGTGGCAGCGCAGCCGGGCCTCACAGGAGATCAAGCACCGGCGCGGCAACCCGGACGCGGTGGCGTCGGCGTACTCGCTCGACGATTACCGGATCGCCGACGACCTCGGCGGTGAGCCCGCGTACGCGAACCTGCGCGATCGCGCGGCGGCCCGGGGCATCCGCCTGGCCAGCGACATGGTCCCCAACCACATGGGCATCGATTCAGCGTGGGTGATCCGAAATCCGGAGTGGTTCCTCTCGGTGCCCGAGGCGCCCTACCCGGCCTACGCCTTCTCCGGGCCCGACCTGTCACCGGCCCCAGGGGTCGAGATCACGCTCGAGGACCACTACTGGGACAACTCGGACGCCGCGGTGGTGTTCCGCCGACGTGACCGCGCGACCGGGGACACGCGCTTCATCTATCACGGCAACGACGGCACGTCGTTCCCGTGGAACGACACGGCCCAGCTCGACTTCCTGCGCGCGGAGGTGCGCGAGGCCGTCATCCGCACGATCGTCGACGTGGCCCGCCGGTTCCCGATCATCCGGTTCGACGCGGCCATGGTGCTCGCGAAGCGCCACGTCCGGCGCCTGTGGTGGCCGGAACCCGGTGCCGGCGGCGGGATCCCGTCGCGGGCCGAGCATGCCCTGTCCCAGGCTGCCTTCGAGGAGGCCATGCCGACGGAGTTCTGGCGCGACGTGGTGGATCGCGTCGCCGCCGAGGTCCCGGGGACGCTCCTCCTCGCCGAGGCGTTCTGGCTGATGGAGGGCTTCTTCGTCAGGACCCTGGGCATGCACCGGGTCTACAACAGCGCGTTCATGCACATGCTCCGGGACGAGGACGGGCCAGGCTACCGGAAGGTGATCCGGGACACGATCGAGTTCGATCCGGCCATCCTCGGGCGCTACGTGAACTTCATGAGCAACCCGGACGAGGAGACCGCGCTCGAGCAATTCGGCGACGGGGACAAGTACTTCGGCGTGGCCACGGTCCTCGCCACCCTGCCGGGGCTGCCCATGCTCGGTCACGGCCAGGTCGAGGGCCTCGGGGAGCGCTACGGGATGGAATTCCGTCGGCCCACCCGCGACGAGCGCCCGAATGAGGGCCTCGTCGAGCGACACGCCCGCGAGATCTTCCCGCTCCTGCGCGAGCGCCGGCGGTTCGCCGGCTGGCAGGCGTTCCGCCTCTACGACCTGGTCACCGTGGACGGCGTCGACGAGCACGTGTACGCCTATACCAACGGTAGCGGTGAGACGCGCTCGCTCGTGCTGTACCTGGACCGGTTCGCCAGCACCTCCGGCCGCATCGAGATGAGCGTGCCGTTCGCGGTCAAGGACGCGGATGGGTCGAAGCGGCTCGAACAGACGCGACTGGCCGATGCGCTCGGCCTCGGTACCGATCCGGACGCGGTCGTGTCGTTCCACGACCCGCGGTCGGGCCACGGGCTGGTCCTGCGGGTGGGGGCGCTCCGCACCGGCGGGCTGCCGGTGCACCTGGACGCCTACGCGCACCGGGCCTACACCGAGATCGTGGAGCATCCCGCCGGCGATCCGGACTGGACCCGCCTCGCGGACCGGCTCGGCGGCGAGCCCGTGGCCTCGCTCAACGATGCGATCCTCGCGGTCCGTCTCGAGGGCATCCACGAGCCATTCCTCGGCGCGCTGCGGGCCGCCCATGCGGGGGACCTGGAGCACGCCCGGCCGGCGCTCGCGAAGGCGGCGGCCGAGGCGGGTGTCGCACGGGCAGACCTCGAAGCGGTCTTCGTGCGCCGGGACCGGGTGCTCGCCGGCGGAGCCGGCCGATCCCACGAGACGGCCAGGGACGACCTCGCGATGGAGGCGTGGGCCGCGCTCACGTGGCTGCCCGGCGGCCCGGCTTCCCGACGCGACGCGTTCGACGCGTGGCGGCTGGCGTGGCCGATCGCGACCTTCGGCCACGAGGCCGGGCTGGACGCCGACGCCGCAGCGGGTCTCGCGGCACGGGTCCGCCTCCTCCTGTCGGTGCCGGTCCCCGGCCTCGACGGCGTCCCGGGAGCCGGCGCGGCGGACGCCGGCCTGGCCGTCGCCGAGGCCTGGCTGGCCGATCCCGAGCTCAGCCGGCGGCTCGATGTTCACGAGCACGACGGCCGCACGTACGTGAACGGCGATGCGTGGAACGAGCTTGCGGAGACGGTCGAACGCCTGGTGCCTGCGACATCCTCGGCGCGCGGCGCGGCGCGAACGGCGGCAGCTCTCCGCCAGCGACTGGTCACGGCCGCATCCGGCGGCGGCTACGTCCTCCCCGCGGTGCTCACGGCACTGACCGGTCCCGAGCCGACACCAAAATCACGAAGGACCGCGAGTGCAGCAGGGCCGCGTGAGACCGGGGCGCCGCCCGTCAGGCGACGTCGGCCCCGAGGATGACCCGGCGCAGGAGCGGCAGGGGCAGCTCCCCGCGCGCGATCACGCTCTCCAGGTGGGCACGGCCGTCGAACCCCGGCGTCTCGCCGTAGCCGCCCACGACCGCCGGCACGGGAACGGCATCGGCGGCGGCCGGATCGCCTCCCGCGGCGGCCACCGCCGCGCGGCGCCGGGCCTCGTGCTCGAGCTCCCAGAACGCCAGGCTCCCCACGAAGTACGTCGTGAGCTGCGTCGAGGTCAGGCGGGCGCGGCTGTACTTCGCCCGTGCCTCGGCCTCCTCCTGGAACGACCCGTCGACCATGAGCGCGAGTGCGGCGTCCTCGCCCATGTCGTGGCAGTGGACCTCGATGTCCAGGATCGCGTTGGC
>CAZVDO010000008.1:21772-28283 GCA_964625345.1 uncultured Anaerolinea sp.
GGGCCGGGCGAGGTCAGCATCGCCTGGGCGAACCCGCGCAGGAATATCGGCGTCCACGCGATCTCAAGCGGCTCGTCGGCGAGCGTGATCACGCCCCGTTCGCGACAGAACGCCTCGATCCGGGCGAGCGCCCCACGGCACACGTCGAGCAGCTCACCGGCGTCGGGGGTTTCGAGGTCGGCGATACGGTCCAGCACGCGTCGGACGAGGACATCGTCGTCGTCGGGCCGCGGTTGGCCCGGGAACCAGGCCTCCCACCCGGCAGCGGCGAGTCGCGCCATCTCGGCCCGTACGGCCCCGAACTGCCGTTCGGCCGCGGCCCGCACCCGTTCCACGGTCATGGTCGGATCGGCGAGGGTGTGGGCCAGCTTCGCGGCATACCGCTCCGGGCCGAGCCGGCCCTCGCCGGCCGACGCCGGCAGCACGACCGCACGCAGGTGGCGATCGAACGCCGCAATCGCCGCCCGGGCGGCCGCGGCTCCCTCGGCGAGGTCGGCGCGCACGGATGCACCGGTCGCGTCCGCGGGCAGCGATTCGGCCATCGCCTCGGCCTCCTCGATGAGGGCGCCGATCCCGGGGAGGTCCATGAGCGCGCGCTCGGTGTGGAACCGGCTGACGGGCCGGTCCCCCAGCGAGCCGAGGTTCGACCGGGCCGCCTCGACGACGGCCGGAATGCCTCGCAGGCGCGCGGCGGTGGACGTGAGCCGGACGTCGAGCGGCGCGAACGCGCGGGCCAGCAGCCCGAACAGGCCGTCGCCCAGGAGGAAGACCCAGCTGAGCGGGTTCCAGGCGTCCTCGCGCTCGGCCATGTAGCCGTGGCGTTCCGCGGCCAGGACCCCGAGGAGGCGATCGCGGTCGATCCGGGCATCGGCCGTGAGGTCCTCGTCCGCGATCGCGGCAAGGCGATCCTGCCAGCGATCGAGGTGGGCCAGCACCGCCTGGCGGCCCGCCTCGGACAGGTCGGGCCACCGGTCGTCGTGCTCGTGGATCCCCGCGGCCGTCGCCGAGAGTGGATCGAGGCGAAACGCCTCATCGATGTAGGCGCGGACGAGCGCGTCGAAATCGGCCAGGACGATGTCCTCCTGCAGCGGTGCCCGCAGTGTACCGGCGCGGTACGATCCACCCCGGTCGACCGGCATCGACACGGAGGACGCGTGCCCCAACCCAGGACCACCGACGCGATGTGGCGAGCGTTCCTTGCCGGCGAGATCGAAGGGATCGAGCGGCGCACCCTCGCCCTGAAGGGTCGCGAGGAGCCGGTCGACGTCGTCGTTCTCGGCGCACAGGCCGCCGCATGAACGCCTTCGAGCCGCGACGGGATCCCGCGCCGCCCGACTGGGTGCGGCCGGTGACGCTGGTGGGGCGACGGGTCCGACTCGAGCCCCTCGCGTTGGATCACCTCGACGACCTCGCCCAGGCCGGCGCCGACCCGGCGATCTGGGCGCTCACGATCGCCCGGCCCGCCGATCGGGCTGGCGTCGCGGCCTGGATCGAGGCCGCCATGTCCGGCGCGCGCGGTGGCGGCGAGATGCCGTTCGCCACGATCGACCAGGCGACCGGTCGGGCGATCGGTTCGACGCGCTTCATGTCGATCGTCCCCGCCCACCGCCGGCTCGAGATCGGGTGGACGTGGATCGCGCCCGGCCACCAGCGCACCGGCGCGAATCGCGAGGCCAAGCTGCTCCAGCTCGACCATGCCTTCGGAACGCTCGGCGCCAATCGCGTCGAGTTCAAGACGGACGCCAGAAACGTGAAGTCCCGGGCCGCGCTGCTCGGGATCGGCGCCACGTTCGAGGGCATCTTCCGCAACCACATGGTGATGCCCGACGGACCCCTTCGCGATTCCGCCTGGTACAGCATCGTCATCCAGGAGTGGCCGGAGGTCCGTGCCCGCCTCGCGGCCAAGCTCGTCGGGCATTGACGCTGGCGGGCTTTGCCCGCCATCTGCGATCATCGGGAGCCAGCGCAGCCGGCAGCTCGCCGGCAACGTCCACCATGGAGCGGCGCGTGTCGGCTCCGCGACGCGGCCCCGGGTGCACCGGGTCCGGCACAGGAGAGGTGCAATGGCCGATCTGCTCGTCAAGGTCGTGATCAACGCCGTCGGCGTCTGGGCTGCCCTCCAGGTGATCCCCCAGATCGACTTCAACTACGGAAACGACTGGTGGAAGCTCCTGGCCGTGGCGCTGATCCTGGCGTTGGTCAACAGCTACATCAAGCCGATCCTGAAGGTGCTGTCCTTCCCGATCACGCTCCTCTCGCTCGGGCTGTTCGCCTTCGTCCTGAACGCCGTGCTGCTGTTGCTCGTCGCGTTCGTGTCCGACGCGCTCGGGCTGGGCTTCTCGATCGGCGGGTTCCCGCCCGCCTTCAGCGCGGACTCGTTCGTCGGGGCCCTGCTCGGCTCGATCGTGATCAGCATCGTCTCGACCCTGCTGGGCATGCTCAACGCGGGCCGGCGCATCGTCGTCTAGGGCGACGCCGGCGCGAACCGGGCGCACTGCGGGGTCGGGTGGAGCCGTGCCGCCGACCGAGCGTGCGCCCGGGGTCCCGATCGATCGGCTCGAGGCACTCGTGCCGGCACTGCGCCTCGCCGCCCACCGGTTCGGCACGCCGGTCGCCGTCACGGACGACCTGACCCTCGAGGCGAGCGCCGCCGCGCTCGCGACGGCCTTCCCGGACCCATGGCTGCGCGCCTTCTCGCTCAAGGCCAACGATGTCACCGCGATCGTGGCCAGGCTGGCCGCGCTCGGGCTGGACGCCAACGTCGTGTCGCGGGGCGAGTGGGCCATTGCCACGCGGGCCGGAGTCCCCAACGAGCGAATCACCCTCGAGGGGATCGGCAAGACCGACCGGGACCTGCGAGCGGCCGTCGCGGCAGCCCGCGCCGGCCGGAGCCTTCGCTGGGTGTCGATCGAATCGGCCGACGAGGCTGACGCGCTTGCCGAGGCCGCACGACGGGCTCCCATCCACACCGCATCGATGCCAATCGACGTCCTGTTCCGGCTCAACCCGGCCGTGGCGCCCGAGACCCACGCCGGGTTGGCCGTGGGGGCAGGCGGCTCGAAGTTCGGGATGACCGGCGACGAGCTGACGGAGGCCGTCGATCGGCTCGATGGCGCGCACGGCATCCGGGCCCGGGGCGTCCACGTGCATGTCGGCTCGCAGCTCCGATCGGTCGACGCGTGGCGCGACGGGGTCCGGCGCGCGCTGAGCGTCCTGGCCCTCGTCCGTGGCTCGCGCCCCGCCTTCGACACGCTGGATGCGGGAGGTGGGTTCCCGGTCCTCCCGCTGGGCGAGCCCGCACCCGAACCCGCACGGTTTGCGCGGGAAGTGACCGCCGTGCTCGCTGCCGTGCCGCCCGATCGCCGGCCGCAGCGCCTGGCCGTGGAGCCCGGCCGGTGGCTCGTGGCCCGCTCAGGCTGGCTCGTGGCCCGTGTGCTCCATGTCCGGACCCGCGAGGAGGGTCGGCAGGTGGTGCTCGACGCCGGGATGACCGAGCTCATCCGCCCGGCGCTCTACGGGGCTCACCACGCGGTCGTGGCGCTCACGTCCATGGGTCGACCTCAGGATGGATCGCCCGCGGCCGTGGCGTCGAGTGACGTCGGACCGACGATGGTCGAGGGGCCGCTCTGCGAATCGACCGATTCGTTCGGGCAGCACGTCCTCCCGCTGCTCCAGCGGGGCGACCTTGTCGCGGTCCGCGATGCGGGTGCCTACGCCGCCTCACTCGGGAGTGCCTACAACGGGCGCCCGCGTCCACCGCAGGTCATCGCGGCCGCCGGAGGGTCGCTCCGCCTCGCCCGCCGTCGTGGCTCCCTGAGTGGGCTCGGCTGACGGACGCATGCGCCGGGTTCTCCGCCCCCCGTAGGATGGTCGCCATGGTTGACGTTGGCCCGAATCGCCGTCGCGTACGAATCGGCGCCCTGCTCGCCGCGGTCGCGTGGTCCCTCGGCGCCGGACTGGCCTCGGCCTCGTCGCCCGACCACCCAGGACCCCCGTACCCGCCACCCGAACTGGATCGCGCCGTCTACGACCAGGCCGGCGTGTTTCGGCCCGCCACCGTGGCCGCCCTCGAGGCCACGATCGACGCCATCGAGGCGCGGACCGGAGCCGAGGTCGTCGTTTACACCGACGTCTGGCCCTACAAGCTCGAGACGAGCCAGACCGAGGCCAACGCCGCCGCGCTCATCGACCAGTGGGGCATCGGCCGCCGCGGGTTCGATGACGGGCTCGTGATCCTGTTCGACCTCGATCCGTCCCTGGTGCACGGCCAGGTCCAGCTGTATGCCGGATCCGGCTTCAAGCACGCGTTCCTCTCGGATTCGGAACGGCAGGCCATCTTCGATCACGACATGCTGCCGCTGCTCCAGGCCCAGGACCTCGACGGCGCGGCCCTCGTGGCCATCCAGCGGATCGACGCCGCGGCCACGCCCGAGCACGCCCGGCAGCTCGAGACCGCCCGCCAGTTGAACGCGTTGCTGGGCATCATCGGGGGCGGCCTGGTGCTGTTCGGCCTCGGCGGGTGGGCGCTGTTCCACTGGCTGCGCTTCGGCAGAGACCCGGTCTACACGGACAGCGAATCCGTCCTCGTGCCGGCGCCGCCGACGGGGATGACCGCTGCGACGGCCACGCTCGTCTTCGATGGGAGGACGTCCCGCCGGACCCTCACCACCGCCCTGCTCGACATCGCCAGCCGCGGACGCCTCGCGTTCCGGGAGGAGCACCGAACGCTGGGCCTGGGCCGCCGCAAGCTGGCCATCGACCTCGGGCAACGGGCGTTTGGAGCCGCGCTCCATGACCTGAGCGGCGTCGGCGTGGACGCGGCACCGTCGGCCGGCGATGCGGCGCAGGTCCACGCCGATGAACAGCAACGGGTGGACGTGGCCCGTGCGAGGCTGGCCCTCGTGGACCGCCGTCCGCTCGCACCTGCCGAGGCCTACCTCGAGCGGCACCTCGATTCCCTGGCCGAGGGCGACACGATCGAGTCTGATGACGTCCCCAAGCTGGCCACCGCCGTGCCCGAGTTCGAGCAGCAGGTCGAGGATCATGCCGTCCGGAAGGGCTGGTTCGCGGCTCGACCGTCGTCGGTCGTCGGGCGCTGGCGAGGCATCGCCGTCGGGGAGCTGGTGCTGGGCGGGATCGCGCTGTGGGCCGGCCTGTTCACGTCCGTGAGCGGGCTCACGCTCGTGGGCGCAGCGGCGATCGTGGTCGGCCTCGGCACGATGCTCCTCGCCGGTGCGATGCCCGCCCGGACGATGGAGGGGGCGATGCAGCGGGCCTGGCTGTTCGCCTACCGGCGGACGCTCGCGAAGACCATGGAGCAGGCCCGGTCGATGGACCAGGTGGTGGCGGAGGCCGGCCTCGACTGGCTCGACACGCCCGACCAGGCGATCGTCTGGTCCGTGGCCCTGGGCCTGAGCGATCGCGTGGAGGACGTGCTCCAGCGGACGCTCGAGGACGGGCGCCAGGGTGCGAGCGTGGGCTACCTGCCGATCTGGTACCGCTCCGAATCGGGAGCGAGCGCGGGGGCGGCGGCGTTCGGCGGAGGCAGCATCTTCTCCGGCTCGGGCATCCCCGATCTCGGGGGCATGTTCAGCGCGCTCGGGACCATCGGCAACGCACCGTCGTCGTCCGGCTCGGGCGGCGGGGGCGGCTTCAGCGGCGGCGGCTCGGGCGGCGGCGGGGGCGCCGGCGGGGGGTTCTAGCGGCGGACCGGCGGAGCTCCAATTCCGTGGATGCGCGCCCTCGCCAGGCCCATGTGCCGGTCGCGCATCGCTTGCCGCGCGGCCCTCGGCCGATCGCCCGTACACTTGGCCCATGGGTGCCGTTGACACGATGGAAGTCTTCTTCGATCTCCTGAACACGGGCGATCGGCAGGGCGCGGTTGCGCTCATGGACGAGCGCGTCGAGATGCGCATCCACGTCGGCGACAACGCCCGCACGCTGCGCGGCGTCGAGCAGGTCGGCGGCTGGTTCCTGCGCGCGGAGCCGGGCCTCAAGATGATCCCCGGCGAGGTCCGCGACCTCGGCATCACCTACCAGGCGGACGTGCTCACGGTCCGCCCCGGCGCGCTCTCCCAGCACCTGGACGCCTCGTTCCGGGTCGAGGCCGGGAAGATCACGTCGATCAACCTGGCCCCGCGCTAGGCGAGTCCGCGCGCGGCCCAGCTCAGGGAGCGGCGGTCGGCGCCTCGGTGACCGTCGGTGAATCCGGCAGCGACGTCGGCGCGACGGGCGGGATGATGACCTCCTGGCCGATCTCGAGGACGTCGGGATTTGGGATCGTGTCCTTGTTCGCATCCACGAGCACCGCAAGCGGCACCCCGAAGCGGTTCGCAATCCGCGACATCGTGTCCCCCGCCTGCACGACGTAGACCTGCGCGGTCGGCTCCGGGACCGGCGTGATCACGGGCTCGGTCGGGCTCGCGGACGGGGCGCCCGACGCGGCGGATCCGGACGGTGCGGTCGATGCCTGCGGGGCGTTGCCGATCCCGAGGAGCGCCGGCAGGAAGAA
>CAZVDO010000008.1:28383-54884 GCA_964625345.1 uncultured Anaerolinea sp.
GTGCGGTCGATGCCTGCGGGGCGTTGCCGATCCCGAGGAGCGCCGGCAGGAAGAACAGGGCGACCGCCGCGAGGAGCACGGCGCCCACGCCGAGCAGCACCGGCGGCAGGCTGATCGCAGGGAGGCCGACCCGGGTGCGCAGGGACGGATACGCCTCCCGACGACGGGGGCGCTCCCACGTCGGTCCCGCCTGGTCCGCGAGTCGCGCTCGCTCACGCTCGCGCTCGCGTGCCGCGGCCCGCTCCCAGTTCCGGGATGACAGCGCGGCCCTCGCCCCACCCTCGGGCTCGTGGCCCTCGGACGGGTCGGCATCGGGACCGTCGTCCTCCGGTGCATCGAAGGGGATGCGCTCGAGGTCCCAGCCATCGGAGTCGGCGCCGGCGGCGGCGCCCGGACCAGCGGCGGCGCCAGGACCGGCGGCGGCGCGCGCCGGGCGCATCGGTGTCGGCGCGGCGGCGTCCGACCGGCTGCTCGCGCCGGACGGAGCGAGCGGAGCCTCCATCCCGGGCTCGGACTCGTCGTCGGTGGCGCTCCCGCCGGTCCGGGCGACCCGATCCGCGAAGGAGCCGGCAAGGCCGCCACCCCGCGGCGGTGTCGCCGGCTGGATGTCCGCGTCGCCGGCGTCGGCGTCGTCATCGGACAGCCACGGCGGGGGCGCCGCCCAGTCACGGCGCGGATTGCGCTGGGGCTGGTCGTCGTCGGGCCCGGCCCCGCCCGTCGCGTCCTCGGATGCCCGTGTTCGCGCCGCCTCGCGCCGAGCCCAATCCTGGAACGTCGGACAGACCGGAAACGCGGAGGAGAGGCAGTACGCCTCCTGGTGAGCGAGCGCGCGGGGTGCCGGGCGGACTTCCGCGTAGCAGCGATGCCGGTGGTCGGGACTGGTTGCGCGTGCATCGCGATCGTCGTCGAACGCGACGAAGGGACAGGCGGGTGCGCCGCCGGCGATGGGCAGGCCTCGGTCCGTCATGCCGCGATGATAGACGCGCGGGCCGGTCGATTCCGGATCCGGTCGATGGCGGGCGCTGCGCACGCGATGAGGCAGGGTGGGCCGGCGTTTGACAGTCCCTGCCGACCTTCCGACACTCATGGGGACATTCGACGAAACCGGATCCAGTGTCCTGAAGGAGCCCCGATGTCCATCCGTCGCTCGCTGTCCCGACTCCTCGCCCCTACGACCGTCGCGCACGCCCACTGCGACCTGCCGTGCGGTGTCTACGACCCGGAGCAGGCCCGCATCGAAGCCGAGTCCTGCTACCGGACCGTGGAGCGCTACCTGGCCAACGAGGACCCGGCCTACCGGACCCGTGCGGTCGCCATCAAGGAGGAGCGGGCCGAGCTGGTCAAGCACCACCTCGACGTCCTCTGGCACGACTACTTCAAGCCCGAGCACCTCGAGACCGTGCCCAACCTCCACGACCTCTTCTGGCGCGCGACCAAGCAGGCCTCGAAGGTGAAGGCGAGCGTGGACCTGGCCGACGCCAAGCAGCTGCTCGACCTCATCGACGAGGTGGACGCCGCGTGGAAGGCGACCGGCGGCCCCGCGAAGACCCGCGTCGCCGGACGCCCCGGCTGAGCCGCTCCACCGCCGGGCCGGATCCTGCCGGGCAGGAGGCCGGGGCCGGCGGGACCGAACCTGGTGCTGCACCGACGGGCGCGGCGCGTCATCCGACGCGCCGCGCCTCGCTGCGCGAGCGCCTGCGCGGCCCGTGGCGGGTGACCGTGGCCGAGGCATCCATGCTCCCGGCGCTCGAACCGGGCGACTGGCTCCTGGTGGACCCCACGATCCGGCGGTGGCCGCGCCGCGGCACGCTCGTCCTGTTCCACGACCCGCTCGACGGGCTGCTCGCCGTGAAGCGGGTGACAGGGCTGCCGGGTGAGCGGGTCCCCTTCAACGGCGGCTACATCGCGCTGCAGGCCGACGAGGCGTGGCTCACCGCGGACGCGAGCCCGGACGCCACGGCGGCCGCCGGATTCGGTCCACCGATCGATTCTGACCGGTTCGGGCCGGTTCCGCTCGAGCTCCTCGTCGGGCGCGTCTGGTTCCGCTATGGGCCTCGCGGCCGAATCGGGCGGGTGGACCGCCGGGCCCGCTAGGGCGCGCGGGTCCCGGGCACGTCAGGGACGACCGTCTCGGCGGCGCGTTCGCCCGAGGGCAGCTCGCCGGTCGAACGCGTGGGGCTCCCGCCGATGCGGTACGGGTCAAGGAGCGCGCCGAACGCGGCGAACAGGAGCACCGTGACGCCCGCGCCCGCGAGGGTGAGCGTCGTGTGCAGGAACGCGCCCGCGGCTCCCGCGGGAGCCCTGAGGATCGGGAAGGCGACGGCCACGGCCGTGACGATCGCCGCGACGCCGATCAGCCCCGCGCCAGCGACCACGAGCGCGGTCACGACCCGGCGATCGATCCGGCGGCCACCGTCCCGGACCACCTCTCCGCGCCGGGCGAGGATGGCGAGCGCGGCGAGGCCGAACCCGATCGCGAGGAGGGCGCCGCCGACCGCACAGCTCATCCGATGCCACCCGGTGACCTGCGTGGCCTGCCCCACGACGGCCGCCCCGATGGCGGCCAGCGGCAGGATCGCCCAGCGGACCCGGTCGGGGGCCACGAGGAGCGCCCCCACGCCGATGGCCGCCGCGACGGTGGCCGATCCGCTCGGGAACGAGTTCCGCAGCAGCCACGCCGGTCCCTCGACCAGGGCCGGCCGGGGGGCGAGATCCTTGACGACCTCGGCCGTCGCCACGGCGAGGACCATCGCGCCGGCGGCCCCGAGGGCGAGGGCGAACCGCCCGCGCAGGAGCGCCACGAGGGCGACGATCGCCACGGCCACAGCAAACGTGGCCACGCTGATCGTGGACAGCCGCTCGAGCGAGCGTGCGACGTCGTCGGGGCTGCGCAGGGTCGCGGCCAGGAGCGCCTCGTTCTCGAGCTCCTGGCCGACGCGCGTCAGCACGAACGCCCCGTAGACGCCCACGAAGGCGAGCGCCGTGAGCACCGTGGCGGCGAGGAGGGCGTGGACCGCCGCGAACCCTCGAAGCATCGCCCACAGCATGCCCGTCGGTGCCGCCGGACGCCAGTCGACGCCGTCCGGTCGCGCCGTGCCCGTGGTGCCGGGTCGGGCCCCGGATCGCCCGAGTCGCACCCCCCGGGCCGGGACCCTCGGGTTCGGGATCGTTCCACTATCCTCGGCCGATGACGCCGTTCGACCTTGATCGACCGCTCCCCGGCCCACCCGATCCCTGGGCCTCCACCGACAAGCCCAGCCGCCGGGGCGGGCCGCCGTACCACATGACTGACATGATCCAGGCCGAGCCGGGGTTCGCCTGGCGGCTGCTCGGACGCCTCGCGGCCGCTGACGGCCCGGCGGCGCGCCTGGCAGCGGTCGTGCGCCGCACGGCGATCGCGGGCCAGCCGATCCAGGTGGTCGGCTGTGGCACGAGCGAGCATGGCGCCCTCGCCGTCGCCGAAATCCTGCGCGACGCGCTCCGCGCAACCGGGAGCCCGGGCCTGGCGGGAGCTGGCGGCACGCCCGTCGCCGTGCAGGCCTTCGAGGCCTCGCTCGACGCGATGCCCGGTGCCGGCAGCGTGACGATCGGGGTCAGCCATGAGGGAGCGACCGCGGCCACGAACCGCGCACTCGACCTCGCGCGCGCCGCTGGTTCCACGACGGCCCTCATCACGGTGTCGGCCGCCTCCCCGGGCGCCGCGCTCGCCGAGTACGTCGTCACGACGGATGAGCTCGACACGAGCTGGTGCCACACCGTCGGCTACCTGTCCCCGATCGTCGCGGCCGCGGCGGTGGGTTCCCACGTCTCGGGCGCCCCCATCGATCGAGAGCGGGTGATGCACCTGCTCGGCGACGGCCTCGACGCCGATGCGGTCACGGCGACGACAGCGCTTGCGCGAGCCCTCGCCGGCGTCGACCGCGTGATCGTGGTGGGGTCGGGAGCGGACCGGATCGCGGCCCGCGAGCTGACGCTCAAGATCGAGGAGGGCACCCACCTGCCGGCCGCGATGCGCGACCTCGAGACGTTCCTGCACGGCCATCTCGCGGGCACGGATGCGGAGACGGGGCTCGTGGTCATCCTCGCGGACCCGTCCGCACGCGGGCAGCGCACGGCTCGCGCCCTGTCCGTCCTCCGTGCGTGCCGCGAGATCGGGGTCGTCGCCGGCGCGATTCTCGCCGACGTCGTCGCCGGGGAGATCGACCCGGAACTCACCCCCGCGGGCCGGGTGATCGTCGCAGACGGACCCGAGTTGCCGGGCCCGGTGGCGGCACTCCTTGCCACGGCCATCCCACTCCAGCTCCTGACCGAACGCCTGGCCGTCGCGCGCGGCGTGGATCCCGACCCGATCCGGCGCGACGACCCGCGCTACCTCGCCGCCGCGGACGCCGCGGGCTGACCGGGCGGCACGGGGCGATGCTGCCGCGGACCACGGCGGCGCGACGCGCCTTCCGGTCGGTCCGACGTGCGGGCCACGACGCTCGCCATGCGATGCGCGAGGTTTGTGCTCCTATCGCACAAACGGTGGTACGCTCCGAGCCTGGTTCCAGGCACAGCCCGGCCGCGGTGCCGGAGGTGGAGGTTCGGTGATGGGCGAGCCCTTCTTCCCCGATGTCCCGGGTCGGGTCCCCTTCGGAGGCCTGGCATCCGCGGACCCGCTTGCGTTCGCCGTGTATCAGCCGGATCGGCTCGTGCTCGGCAAGCCGATGGCCGAGCACCTCCGGATCGCCGTCTGCTACTGGCACTCCTTCAACTGGCCGGGCTCCGACGTCTTCGGCGCCGGCACCTTCGACCGGCCCTGGCTGGCCGCCGCCGGGGGCGACCCGATGGCCGCGGCACGGGCCAAGCTGGCCGCCGCGTTCGAGTTCTTCGAGAAGCTCGGCGCGCCGTTCTTCTGCTTCCACGATCGCGACATCGCGCCGGAAGGCGCCACCTTCGCCGAATCGACGGCCAATCTCCGGACGATCCTGGACGAGGCCGAGGCCCACATGGCTCGCACCGGCGTCCGCCTCCTGTGGGGCACGGCCAACCTGTTCCATCACCCGCGCTACGCGGCAGGCGCCGCCACCAACCCGGACCCCGAGGTCTTCGCCTACGCCGCCGCCCAGGTCCGCGAGATCCTCGAGCAGACCCATCGCCTCGGCGGTGCCAACTACGTCCTGTGGGGCGGCCGGGAGGGCTACGAGACGCTCCTCAACACGGACCTCCGGCGCGAGGAGCAGCAGCTCGCCCGGTTCCTCGCCCTCGTCGCGGAGCACAAGCACAAGATCGGGTTCCGGGGCGCACTCCTGCTGGAGCCGAAGCCCCAGGAGCCGACGAAGCACCAGTACGACTACGACAGCGCAACGGTCTACGGCTTCCTCGCCCGCCACGGCCTGGAGGGCGAGTACCGGGTGAACCTCGAGGCGAACCACGCCACCCTCGCCGGGCACAGCTTCCACCACGAGGTCGCCCAGGCGGTGGCTCTCGGGATCTTCGGGAGCATCGACGCGAACCGCGGCGACTACCAGAACGGCTGGGACACGGACCAGTTCCCCAACTCGGTCGACGAACTGTCTCTGGCCGTGTACGAGATCCTCCGGCACGGCGGGTTCACCACCGGCGGCTTCAACTTCGATGCCAAGCTGCGTCGCCAGTCGATGGCCCGCACGGACCTCTTCCATGGCCACATCGGGGGGATGGACACCCTGGCGCGGGCGCTCCTTGCCGCGGCGTCGATGCTCGAGGCGAACACCCTCGAGGCCGCGCGGGATGCCCGCTACGCGGGCTGGTCGAGCCCGCTCGGCGCGTCGATCGTGGATGGCACGGCCACGCTCGCCTCGCTCGGCGATCGCGTGTCGGCCGGCGAGATCGACCCCCGGCCGGTTTCGGGCGGGCAGGAAGCCCTCGAGAACGTCGTCAACCGGGCGATCTGGTCGGTCGACGCCGGGGGCTCCTGAGCGGCCTGCGGTCCGGCCGGCCCGCGCGGTGAACGCGCCCATGGGGTCCGAGCCGCTCGTGCTCGGCATCGACGTCTCGACCACGGCCACCAAGGCCGTCCTCGTGGCGGCCGACGGATCGGTCCGGGGTATCGGCACGAGTGCCTACGACTACGCCACGCCGCGGCCGCTGTGGGCCGAGCAGGACCCGGGGCTGTGGTGGCCAGCCGCGATCGAGGCGATCCGGGCGGCGCTCTCGGCGGCGGGCTCCACGGGTGACGCGGTCGAGGCGGTCGGCCTCACCGGCCAGATGCACGGGGCCGTGCTCCTCGACGCGGCCGACCGGGCCGTCCGGCCGGCGATCCTCTGGAACGACCAGCGCACGGGTGCCGAGTGCGACGAGATCCGCGAACGCGTCGGCGCGGACCGCCTCGTCGAGGTGACCGGCAACGACGCCCTGACCGGGTTCACGGCGCCCAAGCTCCTCTGGGTACGGCGGCACGAGCCTGCGGCCTGGGCTCGGGTGCGTCACGTCCTCCTGCCCAAGGACGAGGTCCGCCTCCGGCTCACGGGCGAGCACGCGGTGGACGTGGCCGACGGCTCCGGGACGATCCTCTTCGACCTCGCGGCCCGCACCTGGTCGCCGGACGTGCTCGCCGCCCTCGACCTGGACCCCGGACTGTTCCCGCCCACGCACGAGGGGCCGGCCGTGGTGGGGACCGTGACGGCGGCCGCCGCGGAATCGACCGGGCTCCGGGCCGGTACCCAGGTCGTGGCCGGCGGGGGCGACCAGGCCGCAAACGGGGTCGGGGTGGGCGTCACGGCCCCGGGAACCGTGGCTCTGTCGCTCGGGACGTCGGGCGTGATCTTCGCCGCGACGGACCGGCCCATCCATGAACCCCGCGGCCGCGTCCACGCCTTCTGCCACGCGGTGCCCGGCCGGTGGCACCTCATGTCCGTCATGCTCTCGGCCGCCGGAAGCTTCCGGTGGTTCCGGGATGCGCTCGCGCCGGGCGAGGACTTCGGGACGCTCGCGGCCGCGGCCGCCGACGCCACGGCGGCCGAGGACGGCCTCTTCTTTCTCCCCTATCTCACCGGTGAGCGGAGCCCGCACCCGGATCCGCTGGCCCGGGGCGCGTTCGTGGGCCTGACGGTGCGGCACGATCGCCGCCACCTCACGCGAGCGGTCCTCGAGGGCGTGGCCTTCGGCCTGCGCGACGGGCTCGACCTCATGGTCGCCGCCGGCATGCCGAGGCCGGCCGTCATCCGGGCCTCGGGCGGCGGGCTCGCCAGCCCCGTCTGGCGCCAGGTGCTCGCCGACATCCTCGACGCGGAGCTCGTGACGCCGTCCACCACGGAGGGCGCGGCGTTCGGAGCCGCGGTCCTGGCCGCCGTCGGGCGCGGCTGGTTTGCGGACGTGGATGACGCCGTGGAGGCGCTCGTGCGGACCGCGCCTGCCGCTGCCCCGGGACCCGCACGCGCGGCGCTGGCCGAGGCCCACGGACAGTATCGAGCCCTCTACCCGGCGCTGGCGCCGTCGTTCAGGGCGGCGGACCCGGAGGCAACGGTCAGTCGGCGATGACGCTCGTGGCCTGGCCCGGTGCCTGGCCGAGGATGATCATCCCGAGGACGTCATCCGGGTTGACCTCGGCTTTGTTGACCGTGCCCACGAGCCTGCCGTGGTACATGACGCTGATCCGGTCGGCAAGGTCGAAGACATCGTGGATGTCGTGGCTCACGAGGAAGATTCCGATGCCCTCGCCCTTGAGCTGCCGGATCAGGTTCCGGACCTGCGCCGTCTCGGCCGGGCCCAATGCCGCGGTCGGCTCGTCCATGATCACGACCTTCGCATTGAAGTGGACCGCCCGCGCGATCGCCACGGCCTGGCGCTGTCCGCCCGACAGGAACTTCACCGGGACCTGGAACCGGGTGAAGTTCGGGTTGAGCCGGCCCATGACCTTCCGGGTTGCGTCCTCCATGGCCGAGTCGTCCAGGGTGCGCATGCGGGTGAGGAGCTCCCGGCCGAGGAACAGGTTGCCCGGCGCGGCGATGTTGTCGGCGAGGGCGAGCGTCTGGTAGATCGTCTCGATGCCCAGGTGCTTCGCGTCCCGTGGGTTCGAGATCCTGACCGGCTTGCCGTTCATGTGGATCTCGCCCGTGTCGGCGGGGTGGGCGCCCGAGAGCACCCGCATGAGCGTCGACTTGCCGGCACCGTTGCCGCCGACGAGGCCGATGACCTCGCCCGGTCGAACGTCGATTGACACGTCGTTGACCGCGTGGACGCCGCCGAAGGCGACGCTGATGTTGCGCATCTCGACGGCCGGTGGGGCGCCCGGGACAGGCCCGGTCATGACCGGGTTCGAATCACGTTCCGGCTGCTGAGCGGTCATCGCGAGCGCCTCCGATTCCAGGTGTCGAAGCCGACGGCCACCACCAGCACGACTCCGGACACGATGTTCTGCACGGGCGTGGGCTGGCCGAGGTAGGCCAGGCCGTAGGCGAGCGCCTGCATCACCAGCGCGCCGAGGATCGCCCCGGGGACCGTCCCGATGCCGCCCGCGAAGGACGTGCCACCGATGACCGCCGCGGCGATGACGAGCAGCTCGTAGCCCTGGCCGATGTCGAGCGATGCGCCGTTCAGGCGAGCCGACGCGATTGCGCCTGCGATCCCGCACAGCAGCCCGAGCAGGATGAACGTCTTCATGACGGTCCAGCGCGTGTTGATGCCGGCCAGCTCGGCCGCGTCGGGGTTGCCGCCGAGGGCGTAGATGGCCCGGCCGAAGCGCAGCCGGGTGGCCATGAACGTGATGACGATCATCACGCCGAACATGAGCAGCATCGGGTTGGGGATGCCGGATTCGACGCCCCCCGGAGGCACGACGAAGGTCGGATCCTCCGCCAGCTTGGCAGCGACGATGCCCTCGGGCCACTTGTACGCGTTCGCGACGAAGCCGACGAAGCCGATCGCGGCCAGCGCCGCGGCTCCGATGATCGCCACCTCGGCCCAACGTGGCCGCAACGGGAAGCCGAACCGCTGCCGTTGCCGGCGGCTGTTGACGAGGCCGAGGGCGACCGAGGCGACCGCGAGGGCGGCGACCACCCAGCTCGCCGTGCCGCCGATGGAACCGAGCGGGCCGCCGGCGAACAACAGGACGAAGAACTTGTCGTCGGGCGCAATCGTCGAGCCGCCCGAGACCACGAACACCATGCCCCTCCAGGCGAGCAGACCGCCGAGGGTGACGATGAACGACGGGATGCCCACGTAGGCGATGAGGAACCCATGGAACGCGCCGATGAGCGCGCCGGTGCCGATCCCGGCCGCGAGCGCGATCACCCACCCGAACGTCGAATCGACGCCGAGCGTCGGGGGCAGGACCCGGTAGAACATGATCGCGATCACCATGGCGACGAGCCCGACCACCGAGCCGACGGACAGGTCGATCTGGCGAGTCACGATCACCAGGACCATGCCGCAGGCGATGATCGCCACGGGCGACGCCTGGACGGCAAGGTTGAGCAGGTTGATCGGCTGCAGGAAGTCCTTGGAATCGGCCAGCTCGATCAACACGAGGATGACAGCGAGCGCGATGATCATGCCGAACAGCCGAAGGTCGATCTCCGTCTGTCGGACGTAGTCCATGATCCCGCCGCGGCGGGGCTTCATCGCGTCTGTCGACCGAGTCGCGGCGTCAGCCATGCGTGGGACTCCTGCGCAAAACAAAGGAGGCGACCCGGCTCGCGGGGGCCGCGAGCACGGGTCGCCTCTGGGTCATCGGCTCAGTGGATCAGCAGGGCGGGACCGAACCGGCGGTGACGCCAGCGCAGACCTCGTCCTTGGTCACCCATCCGGCATCGACCACGTCGGACAGGTTGTCCTTGGTGATCGGGGTCGGGTTGAGCGTGATCGAGTCCACGGAGTTGCCACCCGGCGTCGTGAACTTGACCGACTTCGACTCGGTCGGCTTGGCCGCGGCCGAAAGGCCGTCGGGAACCGTGACGGCGTCGCCCTTCGTGCCGCTGCACAGCTGGATCGCGACGCTGCCGGCAACCTTGCCGAGGTCGTTGGCGTTCTTCCAGACGGAGACCGTCTGGGTCCCGAGGGCGACGCGGTTGAGGGCGGCCTTGTCGCCGTCCTGGCCGCCGATCGGGATGTTCAGGCCGACGGCCTGCAGGGCCTGGACGGCACCCGTGGCCATGCCGTCGTTCTCGGAGAGAACGGCCTGGATGTTGTTGTTGTTGGCCGCAAGGGCGGCTTCCATGTTGGTCCGGGCACCGGCGGTGTCCCAGTTGGCCGTGTTCTGCTCGAACACGACGGTGATGCCGTTCGCGGTGGCGTTGAGCGCCGGGATCCCGGCCTCGGTCATACCGCTGCGAAGGAACTCGGCATTCGCGTCACCGGGATCGCCCTTGATGATCGCGTAGTTGCCGCTCGGGGCAGCCTTCATGACTTCCTGGGCGATGACGGTGCCGACGCGCTTGTTGTCGAAGGTGATGTAGAAGACGGACGGGTCCTCGATCAGTCGGTCGTAGCCGATGACCGGGATGTTCGCCGACTTGGCCTTGTCGATCGCCGGCTTGATGGCCTCGGCATCCTTGGCGAGGATGATGAGGACCTTCGCGCCCTGCGCGATCAGGTTGTCGACGTCGGCGAGCTGCTGCTCGCTGTTGTCCTTGGCGTCGGTGCGGGTGTAGGACCCGCCACCGGCCTCGACCGCCGCCTTGATGTTCGGCTCGTCGGCCTTGGCCCAGCGCTCCTGGGTGTAGTTGTTCCAGGACACGCCGACCAGGCAGCCGGAGCCGCCGCTCGGGGCGGGCGTACCGCCATTACCGGTGTTACACGCCGCGAAAACCATCGCGGCTGCGGCCGTCAGGACGGCCACCCTGCGCAGAAACATGAACCGTTCTCCTCCAGAGATGCGACCACCGAAGATGCGCGGGCTCAGGTCCGTAGGCTAGCACCCTCCTTAGCGTCGTCCGCGGGATTTTCACCCAATTCCGGCCACGGCCGTCCGGCTCCGCGGGAGCCGGCTGCAGGGGAAGTGGTTGGTGACATCAGGCGCTCGCGAGTTCGGCGAACGTGGCGCGCGGAAGCAGCCACGCGGCAGGATCGGCGAGAAGCGGCTCGAAGGCAAGCTCGGCCGCCCCGATGAGCGGCGCATCGATGCCGAGCGCCGCCGGGACGACGCTCACCGGACGGCGGGAGGCCGCCAGGGCCCGTCGGTCGAGCTGGCGGTCGACCTCGTCGGCGACGTAGGGATGGATCCGGGCGAACAGGCCGCCGAGGACGACCCGCCGTGGGTTGAGGATGTTGACGAGACCGGCGAGACCGATGCCGATCCAGCGGCCCTCCTCCGCAAGCGCGGCAAGGACCGTGCGGTCGCCCGCAGCGGCCGCGTCGAGCACGGCCTCGATGGCGGCCCGGCCGCCGTCCGCCGGGAAGCCTGCCCGCTCGAGCAGGGCGCCTTCGCCGATTTCGGTCTCCCAGCATCCGACCGAGCCGCACCGGCACGGCCTGCCGTTCGGATTCACGGGGGCGTGGCCGATCTCGCCGGCAAAGCCCGAGATCCCGTCCACGGGGCGACCGTCGACGACGATGCCGCCGCCGACGCCGACTTCGCCATGGACGTAGACAAGGTCGTCCGCGCCGAGGCCTGCACCCCGCCGGAGCTCGGCAAGCGCGCCGAGGTCGGCCTCGTTGGCCGGCATGACGGGTACGTCCAATCCCAGGGCGGCGGCGAGCTGCTCGCCGAGCGGGACGTCAGTCCAGCCCAGGTTGGGCCCGAAGACGACCCGGCCCGTCGCGCCGTCGACGATGCCGGCCACGGCCACGCCGACCCCGATCGGCTGCTCGCCGGCGGGGAGCGTCGCCCGGACCTGGGCGGTGAGCTCGGCCAGGTCGGCACAGACGTCATCCGGGCTCGAGTGGCCCCTCGGGCGGTCCGCCCGCTCGTGGGCCAGGACCGCACCGCCGGTGCCGACGACGGCGGCAGCGAGGGAATCGACCGTGATGTCGAGGGCGAGGACCACCGGGTGGCCGGTCACCAGGCGCACCACCGGTGATGGCCGGCCGGGGTTTCCCAGGCGCGGCGCGGGCTCCTCGGTGACGAGGTTGCCCGCCGCGAGCTCACCCACCAGCGCGCGGATCGCCGAGCGGGTGAGGCCGGTCCGCGCAACCAGTTCGGACCGCGACTGGGGGCCGCGCAGGTGCAGCTCCCGGACGATGGCGCGCAGGTTGGCACGGCGCACGGTCTCACTGCGCTGACCCACGTCTCCGCGACCGATCGGCACGGTTTGTGTTCCTCTCTTGCAAATGCCTGTGCTAGGCTCCCGCATGGGAGCGGGCACTGTCAAGCCGCGATCACGAAACGGGTCTGCAGCACGTGCCGACCCGTCCGCCGCGAGCACTGGGCCACCCCCGACAACCATCGAGAAGCTGCGTTCCCGGAGGAGCCGCGCATGCCGTCGTTGCAGGATCGGGTCGCCCTCGTCACGGGGGCCAGTCGCGGGATCGGGGCCGCGACCGCCCGGGCCCTCGCCGCGGCCGGGGCCCAGGTGGCGATGGCGTCGCGCAGCGGCGACACGGCGGGCGTGCCCGGCGCGTTCGGGGTGCGCTGCGACGTCCGCGACGCGGGCCAGGTCGCGGCCGCCACACAGGCCGCGGTCGACCGCTTCGGGCGCCTCGACATCCTCGTCATCAACGCCGGCGTGGGGGCCTACGGGCCGTTCCTGGACCTCCCGATGGAGGACCTCGAGGCGATGGTCGACGTCAACGTGAAGGGCGCGCTCTATGCGGCGCGCGCGGCCCTCCCCCACCTGCTCCGGAGCGACGCCGCGGACATCGTGACGATCGCGAGCGAGGCCGGTCGGCGCGGCCTTCCCTTCGAGGCCACCTACTGTGCCTCGAAGTTCGCCCAGGTCGGGATGACCAGCGCCCTCGACCACGAGCTCCGGGAGCAGGGCGTGCGCTGCACGAGCATCTGCCCGGGCGGGGTCGCGACGGACTTCGCGATGGGCCACGGCCGGACGCCGGACATGCCCCAGCTCGCGGGCATGATGCAGCCCGAGGACGTCGCCGAGGCGGTCCTCTTCGTCCTGACCCGGCCGCGCAGCCACCGGATCCTCGAGGTGGCGTTCCGCCCGGTCACGGAAACTTCCTGGGGCTGACCCCGGTGATGGGGGCGGACCTGGGCGGCGGGCGCGTACTGCGCTGGGGCATCCTCTCGACGGCCGACATCGGCCTGTCCAAGGTCATCCCCGGGATCCTCAAGGCAGGCAATTGCGCCATCACGGCGATCGCCTCGCGGGACCTGGCGCGTGCCCGGGCCGCCGCGGACCGATTCGGGATCCCGCGCGCCCTTGGCTCGTACGAGGCGCTGCTTCACGATCCGGAGGTCGACGCGGTCTATATCCCGCTCCCGAACCACCTCCACGCGGAGTGGACGATCGCGGCGGCCCGGGCCGGCAAGCACGTCCTGTGCGAGAAGCCGCTCGCCCTGGACGCGGCCGAGGCCGAGCGGATGATCGCTGCGGCGGAGGCCGCGGGCGTCGTGCTCATGGAGGCGTTCATGTACCGGCACCACCCATCGTGGGTGGCGGTCCGGGACCTCGTGGCGTCCGGGCGGATCGGCCGGCTCGTCGCGATCCAGAGCTGGTTCTCCTACTACAACGACGACCCCGCGAACATCCGCAACATCGCCGCCGCGGGCGGCGGCGCCCTGTATGACGTCGGGTGCTACAACGTCAACCTGTCCCGCATGCTGTTCGGGGGGGAGCCCAGCCGGGTGCTCGGCTCCGTCTACCGCGATCCCTCGAGCGGGGTGGATGTCGTCACGAGCGGGATCCTCGAGTTCTCGGCGGGCGTCGCCACCTTCACGTGCAGCACTCGCTCGGAGGACGACCAGCGGGTCCACGTCTATGGCACGGACGGGCGAATCGAGATCGAGATCCCGTTCAACATCCCGCCCGACCGCCCGACCCGGGTGTTCGTGGCCCACGGCGGCAATCCGCCGGTGGAGCCCGCGATCGAGCGCCTGACGTTCGACGTCGCCGACCCGTACACGGTCGAGGCGGAAGCCTTCGCCGATGCCGTCCTCGGGGGGCGGGCCGCCCCCGTGTCCCCCTGGGACGCCGTTGCCAACCTGCGGGTGCTGGATCAGGTGTTTGCGGCTCCGGCCGTCATGTGGGAGCGCTGAACCGATGCGTGGGACTCGAACCTGGACCGTCGTCGGACTCGTGGCCGTGCTCGTGGTGTCGGGGAGCGTCCTCGCGATCACCCGCCCCTGGGAACCCGACCGGAACTGCCCTCCGATGGCCGAGCACCCGGAGTGGAGCGTCGCCCGTCGGTGGGACGAGGCCCTGCTCGACGCCATCCGCCGGGCGCTTCCCAACCCGCCGGTCCACGCGCGCAACCTGTATCACCTGTCGGCCGCCATGTGGGATGCCTGGGCAGCGTATGACCCGACCGCCGACGGCGTGTTCGTCCACGAGAAGCACACCGCGGGCGACGTCGCGTCCGCGCGCAGCGAGGCCATCAGCTACGCGGCCTATCGCGTCCTCACCGCCCGGTTCATCAAGGCGGTCGGCGGCGCCGATTCGCTGTCCGAGTTCGCCGACCTCATGGACGGCCTGTGCTATCCGCTGACCCAGACCTCGACCGACGGTGATTCGCCGGCTGCCGTGGGCAACCGCATCGGCCAGGCCGTGCTGGACCTGAACCACGAGGACGGCTCCAACGAGGCCGGCGGCTATGCGCCGCCCGACTACGTGCCGGTCAACCCGCCCCTCGTGGTCAACGGATCGGGCACCACGCTCGACGACCCGAACCGGTGGCAGCCCCTCCAGATCGAGCACATGATCAGCCAGAACGGGATCCCGGTCACGAACGGGGTCCAGCAGGCGGTGGGCACGCACTGGGGCCACGTGACGAGCTTCGCCCTGCCGGCCGCGGCCGATGGCGCGCCCATCGACCCGGGACCGCCGCCCGAGCTCGGGACCGCCACGGATGCCGAGTACAAGGCCCAGGCCGTGGAGGTCATCCGGGACAGCAGCCTGCTCGACCCCGCGCTGGGCGTGATGATCGACATCTCGCCGGGCGCCCGGGGCGGCAACTCGCTCGGGTCCAACGACGGCCACGGCCATCCGGTCAACCCGACGACGGGGCAACCCTACCCGCCCGACATCGTCAACCAGGGCGACTTCGGCCGCGTGATGGCCGAGTTCTGGGCGGACGGCCCGAAGTCGGAAACGCCACCTGGCCACTGGAACGTGCTCGCCAACCTGGTCTCGGACGAGCTGGATCCGGACCTGCGCATCGGCGGCACCGGGGACCGCCTGGACCGGCTCCAGTGGGACGTCAAGCTGTACCTCGCCCTGAACGGCGCCGTGCACGACGCGGCGATCGCCTCGTGGGGCCTCAAGGGCTACTACGACTCGATCCGCCCGATCTCGATGATCCGCTACATGGGCGAACTCGGGCAGTCCTCCGATCCCTCGCTCCCCTCGTACAACGCCGAGGGCCTGCCCCTCATTCCGGGCCTCATCGAGCTGATCACCCCGGAGACGACCGCGCCGGGCGGTCGCCACGTCGCGCTGGCCGGGCACGAAGGCGAGATCGCGATCCACGCGTGGACGGGCAATCCGCCGGACCCCAAGAACGACGTCGCCGGCGTGGGCTGGATCCGGGCGGTCGACTGGGTCCCCTACCAGCTCCCCACGTTCGTCACCCCGTCCTTCCCCGGCTACGTCTCGGGCCACAGCACGTTCAGCCGCGCCGGGGCCGAGGTCCTGGCCGGCTTCACGGGCAGCGAGTACTTCCCCGGCGGCGTGAGCGGCTACACGATCGAGGCGAATTCGCTCAAGTTCGAGAAGGGTCCGTCCACGGACATCCGCCTCGAGTGGGCGACGTACTACGACGCGTCCGACCAGGCCGGGCAGTCCCGCCTGTGGGGCGGCATCCACATCCAGGCCGACGACTTCAACGGCCGTCGGGTGGGCTCCGAATGCGGCAAGCAGGCCTGGGCGCTCGCCCAGCACTACTACGACGGCACCGCCGTCCAGTGACCGGCACGGGAGGGCCTGGCCGAGCGTGACGCGACGCCGGGCGGCGGTTGCCGGCCTCATCATCACCTTCTTCGCCGGGCTCACGGCGGCCGGGGCGCTCCTCCTCCGGCCGCCAACGCCCACCGTTGCGGCCGGACCGCCGCGGTTCGTCGACGTGACCGGGGCCTCCGGGATCGACCAGGCCTACGACGGGCCGGACCTCTACCAGGTCGGTGGCGGAGTGGCCGTCCTCGACTGCGATGCCGACGGGCGTCCGGACCTCTACCTGGCCGGCGGCGCCGGCCCCGCACACCTCTACCGGAACGCGTCCACGCCGGGCGGATCGATCCGCTTCGAGCGGCTGGCCTCGCCGGTCACGGACCTCGACTCGGTCAACGGCGCCTACCCACTCGACATCGACGGCGACGGGCGCACCGACCTCGTCGTCCTCCGGGTCGGCACGAACGCCGTGCTGCGGGGCCTCGGCGGCTGCGCCTTCGAGGACGCGACGGCCCGGTTCGGTCTCGGCGGCGAGGCCGGGTACACGACGGCCTTCAGCGCCACCTGGGAGGGCGACGCGCGCATGCCGACGCTCGCCTTCGGGCGCTACCTGACCCTGGACGCGAATGGCCAGCGAACCTTCGACTGCGACACCAACGACCTCGTCCGGCCCGAATCGGACGGAAGGTACGGGGCGCCCGTGACCCTTGCCCCGGGCTACTGCGCGCTGTCCATGCTGTTCAGCGACTGGGACGGCTCGGGGCGGCGTGACCTCCGCATCACGAACGACCGGGAGTGGTACCCGAGCGGCGGGATGGACCAACTCTGGCGGGTGGCCCCCGGGGAGGCGCCGCGCGCCTACGACGCCGCCGACGGCTGGGTGGCCCTCCAGATCTGGGGCATGGGCATCGCGAGCCGGGACCTCACCGGGGACGGATTGCCGGAAGTGTTCCTGACCAGCCAGGGGGCGAACAAGCTCCAGACGCTGACCGCGGGCCCCCAGGCGCCGGCGTTCCGGGACATCGCCTTTCGCCAGGGAGTGACCTCCGACCTGCCCAACAGCGGGGGCGATCACGACACGTCCACCGCGTGGCATCCCGAGTTCGCCGACGTCAATAACGACGGCTTCACCGACCTCCTCGTCACCAAGGGCAACGTCGGTGCCCAGGCCGGCTACGCGATGAAGGATCCGAGCGACCTCTTCCTGGGCCAGCCGGACGGTCCATTCGTCCAGGCCGCCGAGCCCGCGGGCATCGTGCGCTTCGAGCGCGGCCGAGGGGCGGCCCTGTTCGACGCCAACCTCGACGGCCTGCTCGACCTCGTCGAGGTGTTCTACGGCGCCCCAACGGTCCTGTGGCAGAACGTCGGCGCCGGGGCCGGCACGGACGACGTGCGGGCCGTGGGCCACTGGCTCATGCTCGACCTCGTGGATGCCGCCCCGAACACCGCTGCCATCGGCGCGATCGTCGAGATCCGGATCGGCGAGCAGACGATCCGGATCGAACGCACGGTCGGAGGCGGCCACGTCGGCGGCCAGCTCGGCTGGCTCCACGCCGGCCTGGGTCCGGCCGATCGCGCCGACGTCCGGGTCACCTGGCCGGACGGCACCGCCGGACCCTGGCAGTCAGTCGGCGCGGACGGGTTCTGGCGGATCACCCGCGACGCGGCCGCACCCGCGGCCTGGACCCCTGCGCCGTGACCGACCTGGAGGTTGCTCCGCCCGGCTCGGGTTCCATCGTGCGGCTGGCCGCCGGCCAGCTCGAGGTCGAGCTGATCCCCGAGCTCGGTGCCCGCCTCCACCGGCTGCGGTACGGGGGCGTCGACCTGCTCCGGACGCCGACGTCGATCGACGACCACCGGGCCGAGCCGTTCTTCTGGGGTTCGCCCGTGATGGCGCCATGGTGCAATCGCGTGCTGCCGGGCCCCACGCCGGTCCTCGGACGCGTCGTCGACCTCGCCCCGAACTTCAGCGACGGCACCGCGATCCACGGCCTCGTCGCGGCCCGGACCTGGGCGATCGCGGAATCGGCCCCGACCATGGCGACGGTTGCAACCGAGGTAACCGCTGCCGGCTGGCCGTGGCGGTGCTGGATCGAGCTCGAGGTCGCGGTGGAAACCGACGCGGTCGCGCTGTCGCTCACGGTGGCGAACCGCGACACGTCGGCGATGCCGGCGGGTGCGGGCTTTCACCCGTGGTTCCTGCGGCCACTCGAGGTCCGGTCGGTTGCCGCCGCGAGTGTCTCCAACCTCGGCGCCGGCAACGCCTTCCGGCCGGTGGACGGCGCGACCGACCTGCGGGCACGGCATGTCCTCCCCGACGGGCTGGACGACACGTGGGCCGTCGACGGCGCGACGGCGGTGACGCTGTGGCGCGCCGACGCGGGTGGGACGCGCGGGATCACGCTCGACTGGCAGGCGCGCGTGCACGCACATGACGATCCGGTCGGGCGGCCGGCCTACCTCGCGATCGCGAGTCCCGCCGGCTCGAGCGCGGTGGCGGTCGAGGTCCAGACGCACGCCCCGGAAGGCCTGCGCCGCCTCCTCGCCGGCGAGCCGGGCGGCCTCGACGTCATCGAGCCAGGCGGAAGCCTGCGCCTCGTCTCGCGCCTGGCCGTCTCGGAGGCGTCGTAGCCGCCGCTCGGCCCCTCGGGACGCCGTGGCGGCCAGCTCCGCGTCAGGCCTTGCCGACGAGTTCCGATCCCATCAGGTCGACCATGTCCAGGTCCCAGGGGAGGAAGTCCTGGAGCATGATCCGTTCGATCCCCACCGCGGCAAACCGGCGGACCATCGCCCGTGCCTCGTCCGGGGTGCCCAGGATCCAGCGCGGACGGCGGGCGTCATACCACTCGCCGGCCGTCGCACCCTGCACGCCGAGGAGGCGCATCAGCTCGTCTCGCCGGCGGGCCACTTCGGCCTCGTCCGCTCCGATCAGCGTGCCCACCATCGCCGAGCGGGTGAGGGTTGCCGGGTCCCGCCCGATCGCGCGGCAGGCGTCATCGAGGCCGACCGAACGCTCCGCCACGCGCTCCGGCGAGGACGAGGAGAAGTTGAACTCGTCCGCGTACCGGGCGGCGATCCGGAAGCCCCTGGGCGACCCCTCGCCGCCAACGATGATCCGCGGCCGCCGCGCGCCGTTCGCCCCTCGCGGCCGGCCGGGGCGATCGACCGGCTTGGGGCGCAGGAACCCGGCCGGAACCGAGATCGCGTGCCCCTGGAAGGCCCAGCCGTCCGCTTCGCCCCAGAGCCCGTGGAGGAGCGCGAGCTGGTCTTCCATCAGGTCGGCCCGCTGCCCGATCTCGGGGAAGGCCAGGCCGAGCGGCAGGTGATCCTCCTCGTTCCAGCCCGCACCGACGCCGACCTCGATCCGCCCGCCGCTCATCTCGTCGACGGTGGTCACCACTTTCACGAAGTTGCCGGGATGGCGGAAGGTGACCGGACTCACGAGGGTCCCGAGCGTGATCCGCTCCGTCTCACGGGCCAGTCCGGCGAGCACGGCCCAGGCGTCGGTCGATGGCCCGTCCGAGGGGCCTGGGAAGCTCGCGTAGTGGTCGCTCCGGAAGAAGGCCTCGAGTCCGGCCGCCTCGGCCCGGCGCGCAAGGGCGACGTGATCGGCGTAGGACAGGCCCTGCTGGGCTTCGATCATCAGCGCGAATCGCATCGTCCCCTCCGTGGGCGCCCGGCGCGCCGGTCGAAGCCTGCATGGCGCGGACCCGATCGGGGTTGACGAGGTCCTACCGCCCGGCTAAATTGTTCGCTCCATGCGAACTATCCGCCCCAACCAAACTGTCTCGGTCCGGGAGGACCGGATCCGGCGCATCGCCGCGGGTGTCCACGACATGATCGCGGGTTTCCGCTGCGCCGGCACGGGTCGGTTGGTCAGGGCCGGGGTGAGCATGACCCACATGCACGTCCTCTGGCTGCTCCAGCATCACGGCGACCTGCCGATGAGCCGGCTGGCCGACCTCATGGACGTGTCGCTGAGCAACGCCACCGGCATCGTCGACCGGATGGCGGAGCGGGGGCTCGTGGAGCGCGTCCGGGTGCCGGACGACCGCCGGGTCGTCCTGGTCCGGCTGGCCGGAGGCGGCACGCAGGCGCTCGACGAGATCGAGGCGATCAAGCAGGACCGCCTCGGCTCCATCCTCGCCCACCTCGACGACGGCGAGCTCGACCGCGTGGGTGCGGCCCTCGACGACATCCGTACCGCGATCGCCGCGGAGTTCGGTCCGGACTTCGGCGCCGATCACAGCCACAGCCACCCGCACGGTGGCCAGACAGAAGGAAGGGATTGACCCAGTGGAATCATTTCCGAGCGAAGCCGGCGCCCAGACGCCGTCGCTCGCGGAGGACCCGGCGCTCGGCCTGAGCCAGCGCCAGAAGCTCGAGATCCTGGGGGCGGTCCTGCTGGGCCTATTCCTCGTGGCCCTCGACCAGACCATCGTCGGCACCGCCCTGCCGCGCATCGTGACCGACCTCGGCGGCAACGACTACTACACGTGGGTGGTCACGATCTACCTGCTGACGAGCACGATCACCGTGCCCTTCTACGGCAAGTTCTCCGACCTCTATGGACGCCGCCCGATGCTCATGATCGGCATCGTCCTGTTCCTGGCAGGCTCGGTCCTGTCCGGCCTGAGCCAGAACATGTGGCAACTCATCCTCTTCCGGGGCATCCAGGGCCTGGGCGCGGGCGCGTTGTTCCCGATCGCGCTGGCCGTCATCGGCGACCTGTTCACGCCGGCCGAGCGCGGCAAGTACCAGGGCCTGTTCGGGGCCGTCTTCGGGATCTCGTTCCTCATCGGGCCGGGCCTCGGCGGGTTCCTGACCGACAACGTCGGCTGGCACTGGATCTTCTTCGTCAACCTGCCGATCGGGATCGTCAGCCTGGCGGTCATCTGGCGCCTGCTCCCGACGATCAAGCGTTCGAACGCCTCGCGCAACCTCGATGTCGCGGGGGCGGTCGTGTTCACGGTCGCCATCGCCTTCCTGCTCATCGGCCTGACCAACAAGCAGACCGGCGACTGGGCCGATTTCGAGGTCGGCGGCTTCATCGGCGTCGGGCTGGTCCTGAGCGCGATCTTCGCGTTCGTGGAGTCGCGGGCCACCGAGCCGATCGTGCCGCTCGACCTCTGGAAGAACGTGACCTACGTTTCGTCGATCCTCTCGACGTTCTTCGTGAGCTTCGGGTTCTTCGGGGCGATCATCTTCCTGCCCCGCTGGTTCCAGGTGGTGCGCGGGGAATCCGCGACCAGCTCCGGCTACCTGATCTTCCCGATGCTCATCGGGCTCATCGGCAGCTCGATCGTGGCCGGTGCGCTCGTGTCGCGCACGGGTCGGTACAAGGCCATCGTCCTGGCCGGCCTCGCCTCGATGACGGTCGGCATCACCCTGATGACGAACCTCCGGGCCGACACGGACTACCCGACCCTCTTCCTCTGGATGTTCATCACCGGCCTGGGCATCGGCCCGACGCTCTCGGTGTTCACGATCATCGTCCAGAACGCCGTGCCGTTCTCCAAGCTCGGCGTGGCCACGAGCAACCTGACGTTCTTCCGCCAGATCGGCGGGTCGGTCGGGCTGGCCATCGCCGGCACGCTCTTCGGCCAGGGGCTCGTCGACCAGCTGCCGGCGCAGACCGACAAGGTCTTCTCGGCGATGGCCGCGTCCGCGCCGCCCCAGGCGGCCGGACCCATCGCCCAGTTCCAGGCCACGTTCAACGCCGCGATCGCGAGCGGCCAGGGCATCGACCTGAGCAACCAGACCGGCGTGGGGCAGAGCTTCGGGCAAGCGATCCTCGCCAACGTCCCGGAGGCCTTCAAGGCGTTCCTCGCCCCGTTCGCGGGGCAGTTCGACCAGGCCTTCAACAACGCGATGAGCCTGGCGATCGCGAACGCGTTCTGGCTCGGCGTTGCAGCCACGGTGGCGGCGCTCGTCGTGGCCCTGTTCATGCGCGAGCTGCCGCTCCGCCGGACGCAGGGCCACGAGGCCGCCCAGGCCGAGCCCTCGGTCGGCATGATCTGATCGATCGCACCGCGATCGCACCCGTGCAGGGCCGCCCGATCCTCGATCGGGCGGCCCTCGCGATTCCCGGGCTGGGGCACGTCGGCGTGGCCTGGACCGGGGCTTCTGGTAGGCTCGAGCGGCCGTGACGTCCAGCCTCGAGCCCGTCCCACTCGCCCCGATCCCGGGCGGCCTGCTGGCTCCGGGAACCGAGGTGGCCTCGTGGCATGCGCTCGTCGCCATCGTGGACCTGCCGCCGGGCGCCATGCGGCGCGTCACGTTCGGGGACCTGGACGTGCTCGTGGCCCACACGTCTGCCGGCATCGTCGCCGTGGACGATCGGTGCCCGCACATGGCGGCGCCCCTGAGTCTCGGCGAGCTGGACGGCTGCATCGTGGCCTGCCCGCTCCACGAGGGTCGCTTCGACCTCTCGACCGGCGACGTGGACCAGATGCCGACCACCGGCGGCCTCCACGCCGACGGCACCTACCACCCGTCCTGGTCACCGGTGGGCCGAGAACCCAAGCCCGATCCCCCGGGCCGGAAGGCGGAGGCCCGCCGCTTGACGCGGGTCCGGCGGTTCCGCTACTACCCGCTGCGCGTCCGGGACGGCTCGATCGAGGGCCGCATTCCGGCCTGACTTTCCCGGGCTACTCGCCCCGGTAGGCGGCGGCGCGCCGGCGCTCGGATCCGCGCTTGATGATCTCGATCACCTCGTCGGGATCGTCGGTGACCACGAGCAGGTCCACGTCCGATTCCGCGATCATGCCGTCCGCGAGGAGGCGTCCCCGGATCCAGTCCAGGAGCCCGCCGAAGAACGCGGTGCCCACGAGGATGATCGGGAAGTGCTCGATCTTGCCGGTCTGCGTCAGGGTCAGGGACTCGAAGAGCTCGTCCATCGTGCCGAACCCGCCGGGCAGGATGACGAAGCCGTCCGCGTACTTCACGAACATGGTCTTGCGGGCGAAGAAGTACCGGAACTGGACGCCGAGGTCGACGTACGGGTTGGGATCCTGCTCGTGGGGCAGCTCGATGTTGAGCCCGACCGACATCCCGCCGCCCTCCTGGGCGCCCCGGTTGGCGGCCTCCATGACGCCCGGCCCGCCGCCGGTGATGACCGCGTAGCCCTCCTGGGCAAGACGTCGTCCGATGTCGCGCGCGATCTGGTAAACGGGCGAGTCCTCCCCGACCCGGGCCGACCCGAAGACGGTGATCGCCGGGCCGAGCGTGGCCATGGCATCGAAGCCCTCGACGAACTCGGACAGGATGCGCAGGGCGCGCCACGGATCGGTCTGCAGGAACGCCGGACGCTCGACTGGCGCGAGGAGCTTGCGGTCCTCGGTCATCCGCGGGTCGGTCGCCATCTTGGCCGCGGCGCGTGGTCCGAACATGAGGCGGCCGCTGTGGCGGTGCTCGCTCATCGGTTCGCCGCCCGCGTCCTCGGGTCGGTCGGGGCGCTGCCCGTCCTCGCCACTCGTCACCGTGGACCCTCCGCTGCGCCATCCGTCGATCGTTGGCATCCTACGCCGATGCAGGATCCCGCCCCGGCCAGCCCATCGCCGCTCCGGCGCGTCCTCGGAATCGCCGTGGCCCTGGCGGGCGGCGTCTTCGTCCTGCAGGGACTCGGGATCCTCACCGCCGGCCGCAGCTTCATGATCGGCGACCCCACGTGGGCGGTCATCGGCGCGGTCATGATCGCCGGCGGGCTCCTGCTCGCGGCGGGACGGCCGCGCCGGGCCTGAGCTGCGCGCCGGGCGCCCGCGCCGGCCCCCCGCGCCGGGCCTGAGCCGCGCCAGCCGATTCAGCCCAGCAGGCGCTTCCAGGCGGCCTCGTCCCGCCCGACCGCCACGCCATTGCCGATCCGCACGAGCGGCAGGCGCAACAGGCGCTGGTCGGCCAGGAGTCGTCCGGCCAGGTCGTCCGGCGTCATCGACAGGTAGCCGAGGCCCTGCTCGCGCCAGAGCCGGCCCTCCGTGTCGGCGAGTGCGGCCGGGCCCAGCCGGTCGATGAACCGGCGCAGCTCCCCGGCCGCCATCGGCTTGCGGCGGAGGTCGACGAACTGGGCGCCGAGGCGGCGTTCGCGGAAGAAGCGGATCGCGGCCCGGGTGTCGGACGAATCCTCCCGCCCGAAGACCTGGCACACGAGGTTGGCGGCCGCGGGCATCAGTCGCCTTCCGGCTGGGTGGGCGGACCCTCGAGCGCGGTGCCGCGTTCCGGGGTCGCGAGTGCCCCGGCCTCACGCATCGGTTCCAGGATGACGATCGGGATCACGTGGGCGGCGCGCTTGCGGTACACCCGAAAGCCCGGGTACGAGCGCGCCGCCTGCTCGAAGATGGCCTCGTAGTCCGCGCCGGCTGCCTCGCGGGCAAGGACGGGCCAGCGCGCGCCACCGCGCTCGAGCGTGGCGCGTGGGACGGCGCGCACGTTGAGCACCCAGTCCGGGATCCGGCCGCTCCCGCCGCGTGAGCCGATGACGGCCCACGTACCAGGATCCGTCACGATCGAACCGGCAGGACGCCCGGCAGCGTGCCCGGCACCGCCGCCGGACTGGTTCGCGAGCTGGAACCCGAAGAGCGCCACGGCGCGCGGGCATCCGCTCCGCCGGCCCGTGGTCGTGAGCACGAGCGCATCGGTCCCGAACTGCCGGCCCAGGATCCCGCGCCCGGCCAGTCGCCGGTACAGCCACGGGTGGAGCGTGCGCGTGAATCGCGTCGTGCTGAACCAGCCGATCGCGCGGTAGGCCAGGTCGGGCAGCGGCATCGGGCGAAGGGTAGAGCGTCCGGTACCATCAGGGCCACAGGAGGTGCCCCCGGTGTCGATCTGGTTCACGGTTCGCCTCGCCGATGCCCCCGGGTCCCTGGCCCGCGTCGCATCCGCACTGGCCGAGCGCTCGGTCAACATCACCGGGATCGTCGGCGTGGCCGAGGACACGGATGGTGCGCTGATGCTCACGACCTCCGACCCGACCGCGACGCGGCTCGCCTTCGATGCCCTGGGCCTGGCGTACGAGGAGCACGACGCCGAGGGCGGGGACGACCCGCATCGGATGAGCGTCGCCGACCTCCGGTCCCGCTAGCCCGCGCCGGCACGCCCCCCATGGCCCGTCGATCGACCCTTCCCGCGACCGTCGCGACGCGGCTGATCCTCGACGACGCGCCCACGGCCATCCCCGCGCTCCTCGACCGGATCGGTGCTGCCGGTGGGCTCCTCCGGACGCTGTCCACGGTGCGACGGATCGAGCCGGTCGGCGACGGAAGCGCCGCCATCGGGGTCTCGGGCGCAGGCCCGACCAGGCGCGTGGAGCTCGAGATCGAGGTGGAGGGCCTCGATGAGGAGCGGCTTGTCCGCACCGTCGTCGGGACGCCCGGCGTCCACGCCCAGCGCCTCACGCGATCGCTCGACCGGATCTTCGGCAAGCGGGTCATCGTCATCGGCGGTGGGGCCCAGGTGGCCCAGGTCGCCCTGGGCGCCGTGAGCGAGGCGGATCGCCACAACCTGCGCGGCGAGCGCATCTCCGTCGACACGATCGCGCTGGTCGGCGAGGCCGAGATCGCAGCGGCGGTCCGTGCCGTGGCCGACCTCCCGCGGGCGCGCCTCCTCGTCCTGGCCGGTTCGATCATGGGCGGCGACATCACGGCCGCGGCCCGGGAGATCCGCGAGCAGGGCATCCCGATCATCTGCCTCAACATGGTGGGCTCGATCAAGGATGCCGCCGACCTCGTGGTCTCGGACCCGGTCCAGGCGGGCACGATGGCGGTCATGGCGATCTCCGACACCGCGACGTTCGATCTCTCGCGGCAGCGCGGCCGGCGGTACTGAGGAACCGGGACGACCCGTGCGCATCGCGACCTGGAACGTCAACTCCCTCAAGGCCCGGATGGACGCCGTGGAAGCCTGGCTCGCCAGGGTCGAGCCGGACGTCCTGCTCATGCAGGAGACGAAGCTGTCCGATGCCGACGCGCCCGTGATGCCGTTTCGGATGCTCGGCTACGACCTGGTGCACCACGGCGAAGGGCGGTGGAACGGCGTGGCCATCGCGAGTCGCGTCGGCGCCGAGGACGTCATCGCCAACTTCGGTGACGGGCCGGTCCGCGACAGCTCGCCCGGGGCGACCGGGCTGGACGAGGAGGACTTCAACCCCTTCGACGAGGCGCGGATGGTCTCGGCCCTGTGCGGCGGCGTCCGGGTCGTGTCCCTGTACGCCCCGAACGGCCGGGTCGTGGGCTCTCCGTTCTACGAGGGCAAGCTCCGGTGGTTCGAGCGCCTCGCGCGATGGCTGGAGGAGACCCGCTCCCCCGCCGAACCGCTGCTCCTCGGCGGCGACTACAACGTGACGCCGTCCGACGCGGACGTGTGGGATGCCGTTGCGGCCCACGGCGGCACGCACGTGTCCGAGGCGGAACGCGCAGCGCTGGCCCGGCTGCGGAGCTGGGGCCTCGAGGACACGTACCGCGTCGCGAACGACGGCGCCGGCCGCTTTTCGTGGTGGGATTACCGGGCCGGCATGTTCCACCGGAACGAGGGCATGCGGATCGACCTGCTCTA